>CAJOIC010000010.1 GCA_905234625.1 uncultured Oscillospiraceae bacterium
AATTTTCCACATTTCGGGCGCAGTTTTACAATCTTTGCCTGTTCCTGCCGTAGAAAAGGCGCGTCACAGAATATCCTATTCTGCAACGCGCCCTTTTTCCGTCACGTCATTCCTCGGTCCCGTCGGAGGGGGCGTCCTCCGGCCGGGAGTATGTCGGGGGCGCTGCCGCCGCCGCGGCGGCTCTGGCCTTCCGCTGAGACCGTGCCTCCCGCCTGGCCGCCCGGCGCTTCCGGGTCAGCCACAGGATGAGCACCACGACGCCCGCGATGAGCAGCAGCCACAGCCAGCTGTACGCCAGGGCGATGAGGATATCCCCCAGCCCCTCGGCGAAGCCCCGCAGTCCGTCCACGAAGGCCGCGCCCAGACGGCTGCCGTAGGTGGGGTCGGGCTCCGGCTCGTACACCTTCACCTCCCGCAGGGAGATGTCCACCGTGGAATAATCCACCAGGGCGTCATAGTGCCGCAGGGTGCCGGAGAGCCGGTCGATCATCTCCTCCGTCTCGGAGATGGCGTCCTCGACGGTGATGATGTCCGCCATATCCTCCGCCTCGGCCAGGAGCTCCTGGAGCCGGGCCAGCTTTGTCCGCTGGGTCTCCAGGCGGCCGGAGGTATCGTAGTAGTTCTCGCTCACGTCCTCGGTGTACTCCTGACGGCTGAGCACGTGGCACAGATCTCCGGCGGCCTCGTCCAGGAACCGCCGGTAATTCTCCGCGGGGATGCGGACGGTGCAGCTGGCGCGGCGGGTGCTGCCGGATTCGCTGACGCTGCTGGATTCATAGTACCCGCCCAGCTCCGCCGTCAGCTCCGCCAGGGCGGACAGCGCCTCGTCGAAATCCAGGGTCTCCATCTCCAGGTTCGCGGTGTAGATGAGCTTGGCGGGGTTCGTCTGGGCCGGGACCTCCGCGGACATGGGCATGGGCTCCGGCGCGGCAGGGACGTCCTCATTCGCCCAGTACGCGCCGTCGTAGGCGTCGAAGGCCGCCTCCTCGGCGTAGGCGTAGTCCGCCGCAGAGGCGCTGTAATACGCCTGCTCGGAAGCCGGGGAGCTTCCGCACCCGCACAGCAGGGCGGCGATCAGCAGAAGACTGAGGAGAAGCGCAAGATATCTCTTTTTCATGGCTGGTACCTCCGTTTTGTTTTGTCCTCATTCCCTTGGACGAGCCTCACGGGAAAAAGTTCCCCGAGAGGCAAAAAACAGGGGCGGACGGACCGCCCCTGTGCTGTTTTATGGGTCATTCCTCGGCGTCGGTGGCGGAGATCAGGCCATAGCCGCCGTTTTTCCGCTTGTAGACGATGGCGAAGACGCCGTCCTCCTCCTCGTTGCGGAAGGCGAAGAACTCGTGGCCGAGAAGATCCAGCTGCAGGATAGCCTCCTCCGGGGTCATGGGCTTGATGGAGAAGCGCTTCTCCCGGACGATCTTGAACTCCTCCGGCTCCTCATCCTCGTCATAGGCCACGTCGGCGGTGCGCTCAAAGGCGCCCTCGCGCAGCCGTTTTTCAAGACGGGTCTTGTTCCGCCGGACCTGCCGCTCGATGGCGGCGACAGCGGAATCGATGGAGGCATACATGTCGCTGGTGACCTCGCTGACGCGGTAGATCATGCCGTTGTTGCGGATGGTCACCTCGGCGGTGTACCGGCCGCGTCCGGAGCTGAAGGTGACGGAAGCGTCGCTCTCCGTGCGGAAGAGCCGGTCGATCTTGCCGATCTTCTTCTCCGCGTAGTCCCGCATGGCGTCAGTCACGTCGAATTTCTTGCCAGTAAACGTAAAAGTCATAATCTCTTACCTCCTTCGTCAAAATTATATCACAGATACCCTTCGACGGCAAGTAGGAGGCGCAAATTATTCCAGCAATTCCCTCAGATGCCCGATGGCGCGGCGCTCCAATCGCGACACCTGCACCTGGCTGACCCCCAGCACCCGGCTGGCACGGTCCTGGGTCATACCGTGGAAGTACCGCAGGTACACCGTCTGCCGCTCCCGGTCCGGCAGGGTCTCGATGGCCTGCCGCAGGGCGACGTACTCCACAAGCCGCTCCTCCTGGGTCCAGTCCCCCAGCACCTGCTCCAGGGAAAAGCCGTCCTCCCCGGCGGTCTGCTGGAGGGACTCCGCGGGCAGGGCCGCCGTCTCCGCGGCGGCGATCTCCTCCGGCTCCAGCCCGGTGGCTTCGGACAGCTCCGACAGCACCGGCTCCCGGCCCAGGCGCTGGGTCAGCTCCGTGCGGGCGGCGCGGATGGCGGCGGCTCTCTCCTTGAGGCCCCGGCTGACCTTCACCGTGCCGTCGTCCCGGAGGAAGCGGCGGATCTCCCCGGAGATCTTGGGCACGGCATAGGTGGAGAAGCGGGTGCCGTAGGCCTCGTCGAAGCCCTCGATGGCCTTCAGGAAGCCCACGCAACCCAGTTGGAAGAGGTCGTCCGGCTCCACGCCCCGGCCGAAAAACCGGCGCGCCACGCTCCAGATGAGCCCGGCGTTCTCCTCCACCATCCGTCCGGCGGCTTCCCTGTCTCCCTCCCGCGCCGCCCGCAGCAGCGTGATCGTCCCGTCCAAGCCTTACCGCTGCGCCTTGACCGCGATGCGCTTGGACATGGTGACGGAGGTGCCCTTCCCCGGCGCGGAGCGAACCCGCAGCCCGTCCATGAAGCTGCCCATGATGGTGAAGCCCATGCCGCTCCTCTCCTCCCCGCCGGTGGAATACATGGGCTCCATGGCCTTCTCGACGTCCGGGATGCCCACGCCTCTGTCCCGAACCATGATCTCCAGCACGTTCCCCTCCAGGATCCGCAGCCGCAGGGTGACCGTGCCCATGACCTCCGGATAGGCATGGACGATGGCGTTGGTCACCGCCTCGGACACGGCGGTGCGGATATCTCCCAGCTCCTCCAGGGTGGGGTCCAGCTGAGCGGCGAAGGCCGCCGCGGCCGCCCGGGCAAAGCCCTCGTTGACGCTCCGGGCGGGAAATTCCATTTTTATGTAGTTTTCCTGTTTCATACCGTTCCTCCGTCCCCGTCCGGCATAGGAGCGCCGAACGGGGCATATTGTTTATTCGGCGGTCTCCGCCGTCCCCGCGCGAACGGCCACCAGCCGCTCGATGCCCGAGGCGTCGATGACCTTCATGGGCTGGCGGGACGCGTTCTCCACCCAGGCCCTGCCCCCCGTCTCCGACATCAGCCGCGCGATCTTCAGGATCAGGGCGATGCCCGAGGAATCCATGAACGTCAGCCCCTTCATGTCGATGACGCAGTCCCGGGGCAGATAATCGTCCAGGGTGCGGGTGATCCTCCGCAGAGCCGCCGCGGCCTCGTGGTGGTCCAGCTCCCCCTGGAAAAACAGGGTCAGCCGCCCCTCCTTGTAGCTCGATAGTACCTTCATGCACTCATATCCTTACAAAAAAATTGCACCGTACCAATGTACGGTGCAATTTTACGTTTTTCGGATCGCAAATGCCGTCGAAACCAGGCGTTATCCAAAGTTTTTCAAACTTTCCTCCAGGTTCGCCGCCAGCGCTTTGGCCTTGGCGAGCTTGTCCCGCTCGGCGTTGACGACGGCCTCCGGCGCACGGGAGACGAAGTTCTCGTTTGCCAGCTTCCGCTCCTGGCCCTCGATGTCCTTGCGGGCCTTGTCGAGCGCCTTCACGATGCGGGCCCGCTCAGCCTCCAGGTCCACCAGCTCCGCCATGGGCATGAAGAGCTTGGCGTCCTCGGTGACGACGGTCACCATGCCGTTCGTGTCGGCGGGAGGCTCGGATACCACGGTCATCTCCCCGGCGTAGGCGAGGTTCGCCATATACACGGCGCTCTTTTCGAAGACATCCGTCTTCTCCGTGGCCACGATGAGGTGGGGCCGCTTGGAGGGCGGGACATTCATCTCGGCCCGGCGGCTGCGGATGGCCTTGACGGCGGTCATGATGCTCTCGAAATCCGCCTCGTCCTGCGGGAACGCCAGCGCGTCGCTGTACTCGGGATAGTCCGCGACGATCAAGGCCTCCCCGTCGTGGGGGATGGCGCCGTAGATCTCCTCGGTGATGAAGGGCATGAAGGGGTGCAGCAGCTTCAGGATATCCGTCAGCACATACAGCAGCACCTGCTGGGCCCCCACGTCGCCCTCCCGCAGGCGGGGCTTGGTGATCTCGATGAACCAGTCGCAGAAGCTCTCCCAGATGAAGTCGTAGATCTTCGTGGCGGCCAGGCCCATCTCGTACTTATCGAAGTTGTCGTTCACCTCGGCGATGAGGGAGTTGAGCTTGGAGAGGATCCACTTATCCTCCAGCTTCAGCTCGGCGGGCAGCTCGTTTTTCTCCACGGTGAGGTTCATCATCACGTACCGGGCCGCGTTCCAGAGCTTGTTGGCGAAGTTCCGCATGGCCTCGCAGCGCTCGGTGTAGAAGCGCATGTCGTTGCCGGGAGAGTTGCCGGTGATGAGGTTGAAGCGCAGGGCGTCCGCGCCGTAGAGGTCGATCATCTCGATGGGATCGACGCCGTTGCCGGCGGATTTCGACATCTTCTTGCCGTGGGGGTCCCGGACGAGGCCGTGGATCAGGACGGTGTGGAAGGGCTCGCGCTTCATGTGCTCCATGCCGGAGAAGATCATGCGCGCCACCCAGAAGAAGATGATGTCGTAGCCCGTGACGAGAACGTCCGTGGGATAGAAGTAGTCGAGGTCCGGGGTCTTCTCCGGCCAGCCCAGCGTGGAGAAGGGCCAGAGGGCGGAGGAGAACCAGGTGTCCAGCACATCCGGGTCCCTCTCGATATTCTTCGAGCCGCACTTTTCGCAGGCGCAGGCGTCCTCTCGGGACACGGTGACATGTCCGCAGTCGGCGCAGTACCAGGCGGGGATCTGATGGCCCCACCAGAGCTGACGGCTGATGCACCAGTCCTTGACGTTGTTCATCCAGTTGAGGTACGTCTTGGAGAAGCGGTCGGGGACGAACTTGATAGTGCCGTCCTCCACCACGCGGATGGCCTCTTTCGCGAGAGGCTCCATCTTCACGAACCATTGATCGCTGGCGAGCGGCTCCACGTCGCTGTGGCAGCGGTAGCAGGTGCCCACGTTATGTACGTGTTCCTCGATCTTCACGAGGTAGCCCTGCTCCTCCAGGTCCGCCAGGATGGCCTTGCGGGCCTCGTAGCGGTCCATGCCGTTATACTTGCCGCCGTTGATGATGCAGCCGTTGCCGTCGATGACGAGGATCTGCTCCAGGTCGTGCCGCAGGCCCACCTCGAAGTCGTTGGGGTCGTGGCAGGGGGTCATCTTGACGCAGCCCGTGCCGAACTCCATCTCGACGTATTCGTCCGCCACGATGGGGATCTCCCGGTCCATGAGCGGCAGGATGCAGGTCTTGCCCACGATGTCGGTATAGCGCTCGTCCGCCGGGTTCACAGCCACGCCGGTATCGCCCAGCATGGTCTCGGGCCGGGTGGTGGCGACGACGACCTCGCCGCTGCCGTCAGCCAGAGGATAGCGGATATGCCAGAGCTTGCCCGGCTTCTCCTCATACTCCACCTCCGCGTCGGACAGGGCGGTGGTGCAGTGGGGGCACCAGTTGATGATGCGCTTGCCCTTATAGATGAGGCCCTTCTCGTACAGGGAGCAGAAGACCTCCCGCACCGCCTTGGAGCAGCCCTCGTCCATGGTGAAGCGCTGGCGCTCCCAGTCGCAGGAGGAGCCCAGGGTCTTGAGCTGGGTGACGATGCGGTCGCCGTATTTGTTTTTCCAGTCCCAGACCCGCTCGAGGAACTTCTCGCGCCCGAGATCGAAGCGGGTCAGGCCCTCCTCGTTGCGGAGGTTCTCCTCGACCTTGATCTGGGTGGCGATGCCGGCGTGGTCGTACCCCGGCAGCCACAGGGCGGAGTAGCCCTTCATGCGCTTATAGCGGATGAGGACGTCCTGCAGCGTCTCGTCCACGGCGTGGCCGAGATGGAGCTGCCCCGTCACGTTGGGGGGCGGGATGACGATGGTGAAGGGCTTCTTCTCCGGGTCCCGCTCCGCATGGAAGTAGTTCCCGTCCAGCCACTGCTGATAGATCTTGCCCTCGACCTGTTTGGGATCGTACTGCTTGGGAAGCTCTCTCATTTGAACATTGCCTCGATTTCCTCGGCCGGGGAAAGGCCGGTCTTCTTTTGCAGCACCTCGCCGTCACGGAAGGCGATGAGGGTGGGGATGGCCATGATGCCGTATTTCTGGGCCAGCTCCATCTGCTCGTCGGTGTTCACCTTGCCCACCTTCACGGCACTCTGGGTCTCGGCGAAGGCGTCCACGATGGGGCTCTGCATCTTGCAGGGACCGCACCAGGGAGCCCAGAAATCCACCAGGGTATCGCCGGAGGCGACGGTGGCGTCAAAATTGTCCTTTGTAAGTTCCATCACGCTCATGTTCAGTTCTCCTTTATGAATGTATCGGCGCTCAGCGCCGCGATATTACCTTCTCCCACGGCCTTGGCGATCTGGTAGGGCCGGCCCGCGCAGTCTCCGCAGGCGAAGACGCCGGGAAGGCTCGTCCGCATCTCCCGGTCCACGGCGATATGCCCGCCGTCCAGGTCGAGCCCCGGCAGCAGCACCGCGGAGGCCACGGTGTCCCGCAGGACGAAGACTCCCTCCACGGGGTAGGCCGCACCGTCCGCCAGGAGCTCCTCCACCTTGCCCTCGCCGCGGATCTCGTACCGCTTGGCGCGGGTCTTGTCGAAGAATTCCACCTCGCAGCCGATGCCCGTGAGGAAGTTCGCCTCCTCCTTCGCCTCGGCGGAGAGGCCGATGACGGCCACCTTCTTCCCACGGTAGAACATCCCGTCGCAGGTGGCGCAGTAGCTGACGCCCTTCCCCAGCAGCTCGCTCTCCCCGGGATACGCCTTGGGCTGGGCGGAACCGGTGGCGAGGATGAGAGCCTTTCCCGTATAGACGTCCGTCCCGACGCTCACCATGAAGGTCTTGCCCATGGGCATCACGCCGGTGACCCGGCCGGTGAGGACGGGGATCTCTTTATCGGCAAGGCCCTTGGTCATGGCGGCCAGCATATCCGCGCCGCTCATGCCCACGAGACCGGGGTAATTGTCGATGGTGTGGGCCTTGGCGAGAGCCGTCGTCCCGCCGGGATTGGTGATGACCAGGGTCTTCCGCCCCCGGGCATGGGCCGTCAGCGCGGCGGATATGCCCCCGGGACCTCCTCCCAGGACGATGATGTCAAAGCCGGTCTCGTTCATATCGCCGCCTCCTGACCCGGATAGTTTGCTGATTTAGTATTATACTATTTTATAAGAATCTAGTCAACCAAATGCTGGGTTTTGTATTGTAAAACCGCCGGGAATAGTGTATAATTTCACATAATCGGAATCCTTATAAAGAGAGGCACGTCATGGACGAGAACGCAAGAAATTTTATCACCGACTTTATCGCGGAGGATATCGCCCCCGGCGGACGCTTCGAGGGGATGCAGGTGCACACCCGGTTTCCCCCGGAGCCCAACGGCTATCTGCACATCGGCCACTGCAAGGCCCTGTGCATCGATTTCGGCGCCGCCGAGCGCTTCGGCGGCATCACGAACCTCCGCATGGACGATACGAACCCCGCCAAGGAGGACACCGAATTCGTGGAGGCCATCCAGGAGGACATCCACTGGCTTGGCTTTGACTGGGGCGACCGCTTCTTCTACGGCAGCGATTATTTCGAGAAGACCTACGAGCTGGCCGTGGGCCTCATCAAAAAGGGCCTGGCCTACGTATGCGAGCTGACGCCGGAGCAGTTCCGGGAGTATCGCGGCGACGTGAACACCCCCGCCCGCAGCCCCTGGCGCGACCGGCCCATCGAGGAGAGCCTCGACCTCTTCGCCCGGATGCGGGCCGGGGAGTTCCCCGAGGGGAAATACACCCTCCGGGCCAAGATCGACCTTGCCTCCGGCAACTTCAACATGCGGGACCCGGTGCTCTACCGCATCCGCTACATCGAGCACCACCGCCAGGGCACCAAGTGGTGCGTCTTCCCCATGTATGACTTCGCCCACCCCATCCAGGACGCCCTGGAGGGCATCACCCACTCTCTCTGCTCCCTGGAATATGAAGACCACCGACCCCTGTACGACTGGGTCATCGAGCACACCGACGTGCCCTCGAAGCCCCGGCAGATCGAGTTTTCCCGTCTGGGCATCAACCACACCGTCATGTCGAAGCGGAAGCTCCGCCGCCTCGTGGAGGAGGGCTATGTCTCCGGCTGGGACGATCCCCGCATGCCCACCCTGTGCGGCCTGCGCCGGAGGGGCTATACCCCCACCGCCGTCCGGTCCTTCATCACCCGCATCGGCGTGTCGAAGGTCACCAGCACCGTGGAGTACGCCTTCCTGGAGCATTGCCTCCGGGAGGAGCTGAACCGGAACGCCCCCCGGCGCATGGCGGTACTGCGCCCCGTGAAGCTCATCGTGACCAACTACCCCGAGGGACAGAGCGAGACCTTCGACATCGAGAACAACAACCTGGACGAGTCCGCCGGGACCCGCCCCGTGTCCTTCAGCCGGGAGCTGTGGATCGAGGCGGAGGACTTCATGGAGGAGCCCGTCAAGAAGTATAACCGCCTCTTCCCCGGCAACGAGGTCCGGCTCAAGGGCGCATACATCGTCAAATGCACCGGCTGCGAGAAGGACGCCGACGGGAACATCACCGCCGTCACCTGCGAGTACGATCCCGACACCCGGGGCGGCGATACCCCGGACGGACGGAAGGTCCGGGGCACCATCCATTGGGTGGACGCGGAAAATTGCGCCGACGCCGAGATCCGCCTGTACGACAATCTCTTCTCCGATCCCGAACCGGACGCCGCGGAGGATTTCATCGCCTGCCTGAACCCCGACTCCCTGGAGGTCCTGACGGGCTGCAAGGTGGAGAAGGCCCTGGCGGAGGCCAAGGCCCCCGAGAGCTTCCAGTTCCTGCGCACCGGCTATTTCGCCGTGGACAGCGTGGACACCGCCCCCGGGCGCCTCGTCTTCAACCGCGCCGTGGCGCTGAAGGACAGCTTCAAGCCCAACGCATGATATTACGGGCGTTTCGGTCTTTCCCGCCGGAACGCCCCTTTCTCCCGCCATAAGTTAACCATTCCTAATCTTCGACACGAATCGGGTGATCCAGTGAAGAAAATCTTACGTGTTCTGGCATCGCGGTATTTTCTGGCGGTGGTGTGCATCCTGCTGGAATTCGCGCAGCTGACGGCTGTGTTCGTGCTGCTTCGGAACCAGTTCTGGCCCGTGAACCTCCTGGGCTGGGCCCTGCAGCTGGTTGCGCTGCTGTATCTCATCAACCGGGACGAGATCCCGGAGTTCAAGCTGCCCTGGATCTTACTGCTTCTGATCATCCCGGTGACGGGGGCCTTCATCTTCCTGCTGTTCGCCACCAACGACGCCAGCAAGAAGCAGCGCCGCCGCCATGAAGCGGCCCTGGACGCCCTGCGGCCCTTTCTGGAGGAGGCCTCTCTGCCGGAGGAGCTCGAGGGTCAGGCGGCCCTCCAGGCGGCGTATCTCCGGAACGCCACCGGCGCCACCGTCGTACCCGGCACCCGCACGGAATACTACCCCCTGGGGGACGATTTCTGGCCGGCGCTGCTGGAGGCTCTGGACGGAGCGAAGAGATTCATCCTCATGGAGTATTTCGTCATCCAGGAGGGCCGGGTCTGGTCCTCCATCCACGATATCCTCCGGCGCAAGGCGGCCCAGGGCGTGGAGGTCTATTTCATGTACGACGATTTCGGCTGCATGAAATACCTCTCCTCCAAGTACTACGAGACCCTCCGGGACGAGGGCATCCGCGCCATCCCCGCCAACCGCCTGCGGCCCGTCTTCACCAAGAGCCACAACAACCGTGACCACCGGAAGATCACGGTGGTGGACGGGGTGGTGGGCTTCACCGGCGGGGTGAACCTGGCGGACCGGTACATGAACCTGGAGACCATCTTCGGCCATTGGAAGGACTCCGCCATCCGCCTGGAGGGCCCCGCCGTCCGCAGTCTGACGGCGCTGTTTCTGGCCTCCTGGAACACCCAGACCGACGAGACCATCGACGCGGAGAAGTACCTGAGCATCCTGCCCCCCGCCCAGGACGTCCCGGGCTTCACCGCCCCCTTCGGGGACGGCCCTCCCCCCCTGTACACCGACCGGGTGGGGAAAAACCTCTATCTGAGCATCATCTTCTCCGCGGAGAAGTACGTCTATATCACCACCCCGTACCTCATCTGCGACTATGAGCTCCTGAACGCCCTGCGGCTCGCGGCCAAGCGGGGGGTGGACGTGCGCATCATCACGCCCCACATCCCCGACAAGAAGGCCGTCTTCCTCATGACCCGCTCCAACTACCTGCCGCTGGTGCAGGACGGGGTAAAGATCTATGAATACACCCCCGGCTTCATCCACGCCAAGAATGTGGTGGCCGACGATGAGATCGCCGTCTGCGGCTCCATCAACTTCGACTACCGCTCTCTGGTGCACAATTTCGAGTCCGCCGTCTGGATGGTGGGCACGGAGTGCATCCCGGCCATGAAGGAGGATTTCCTCGCCACCCTGGAGGTGAGCCAGCACATCACCCCGGAGACCGCCGTCCTGCCCCCGGTGGAGCGGCTCCCGGCGGAGATCCTGAAGGTCTTCTCCACCCTCATGTGACGGCGCGATTTCGTTTGACAACTGTTTCACGCGATACTATAATGAAACTATCAAAAATGAGGAGGAAAAACCACATGAAGAAGATCCTATCTTTCGCGCTGGTGCTGGCCATGTGCCTGTGCCTGTCCGCCGGGGCTCTGGCCGCCGGCTCTTACTCCGTGACCATCATCAACGGCATGGACGGCTCCGTCTACGATACCTATGAGGTCGCCGACGGCGAGGACCTGGTCTTCACCATCTCCTGCTCCGCCCCCTGCGACATGGGACCCATCGCTGACGGCGATGCCGGCTCCGGCGTCACCACCACCGACGGCGTCATCACCTACTCCAACATCACCCTGGGCGGTCCCAACCAGTATCCCACCGCCGAGACCGTCACCATCACCGGCATCAAGTCCGACGCCACCGTGACCATCACCCCCAACCCCGACGAGGTGGACTCTCAGTTCCCCGCCGTCACCGAGGGTGCGGCCGCCGCGGGCGGCTCCGGCGAGGCCTCCTCCGACGAGCCCTCCGGCGAGGCTTCCGGCGAGGCTTCCGGCGAGGAATATCCCCTCTTCGACGAGTACAAGGAATACCTCTATGAGACCATGATGAAGGATTCCTTCTGGCAGGGCAACGAGGCCAACCTCCGGGCCGGTCTTGACGCCGCCACCAGCCCCCTGGATGAGTCCATCCAGAACTTCACCGGCTCCGGCGACGTGGACCAGGCCCCCGCGGGCGTGGTCTTCCCCATGACCTATGACGCCTGGTACGCCGAGAACGGCGGCGCGGCCGCTGCGAGCGGTGCGAGCGGTGCGGGCGCTGCCGGCGCCGCCGACCCCGAGCAGGCCTACAAGGAATACCTCCACGAGTGGCTGATCGCCGAGGACGAGGTCAACGCCACCATGACCGAGGAGATCCGCGAGAACGAGTTCATGCCCCTCATCTGGGCCGGTGACTACACCACCTTCCCCGCCGAGATGCTCTGGAACGGCATGCTGGAGAACGGCTCCCCCCTGACCTTCGACGAGTGGCTGGCCCAGAACGGCTGACACTTCCCAACCTATAAAAAAGCGGTGCCTTGCGGCACCGCTTTTTTTACCACCATTTTTTCTTTTTCATGTACACGATCATGAACACCACAACGGCGGCGCTGAGGGCCAACACGGCGGGGATGCCGTACTGCCATTTCAGCATGGGCATGTTCACGAAGTTCATGCCGAACCAGCCGGTGATGAGGGTCAGGGGCATGAAGATGGAGCTGATGACGGTCAGGACCTTCATGGTGTTGTTGAGGTTCACGTCCAGCGTGGACTGATACGCCTCCCGGAGCTGGAGCACATTGTCCCCCAGCATGGTGACGTTCTGCATGAGGCGTTCGGCCTTGTCCCGGAAGATGCGGAAGTACAGCAGTCCCGCCTCGGCAAAGAGGTCGTTCTCGTTGTTCAGGAGCTCCTGGGCGATGTCCATGAACTGTACGTAGTAGTTGCGCAGATACAACAGATCCGTCTTATACCCCAGCAGAGCCCGGTTGAAGTCCTCCTCCACCTCGCCCTCGAAGATGCTCTCCTCCAGCTTGTGGATATTGAACTCCAGGTCCTCCAGCACCCGGTTGTCCCGGGCGATGATGCTGTCCAGGAAGGCGTACACCAGCCGCTCCAGGGACACCGTGGAGGCGGGATAGCGGTTCAGGGCGCTCTTGAAGTTCGTGGAGGTGCTCATATCCCGGTCGTACACGTCCACCACCAGGAAGAAGTTCTTCTTCACATACACCGCCACGCAGTCCTCGTCGTCCTGGGGGTGCTTGGCGTCCGTCACGGTGATGGTGGAGAAGCAGTAGTCCTCGTACACCGCGATACTGGAGCGGAAATACCGCCGTTCCTCCTGGCACTGGTCCAGGGTGGCCTTGGAGAAGCCGAACTTCCGGTAGCAGTCCTTCAGCCGGGACAGGGTGATATATCCGGCGGTGATGCGCTCCGGGTCGATATTCCTCTCGTCGATGAGTTTCATGCCGGACGGCCCGAATTCATAGAACATAGCATCACCTTCCAAACCTTATCGAGAATCAGAACCGCTGAGAGATTTTGTTCCCCGGCAAAGATGTTTTTTCGCAGGCGTACCGCGAGTACGTCAAGAAAAATCAGCGAAGCATGGGGGCAAAAGAGCCAGCGCGTTCATATTTTATGCCACTTTACACCCTGCGGCGTATCCTCCAGGATGATGCCCCGGGCCTTGAGCTCGTCGCGGATGCGGTCCGCCTCCGCCCAGTTCTTGGCCTTACGGGCGGCCTGACGGGCGGCGATCATCTCCTCGATCTCCGCGTCCAGGGAGCTCTCCTCTCCGAAGGGGATGCCCAGCACGCCGCACAGCTCCAGGAAGATGTCCCGGCAGCCAGCCGCCAGAGCCTTGGTGGGATCGGCGGCGGGGGATACCGCGGCGTTCACGTCCCGGACCAGTTCGAATATGACAGATACGCCGTCGGCGGTATTGAAGTCGTCGTCCATGACCTCAATGAAGCGATCCCGGTACTTGCCGAGCCCCGCGATAAACGCGGCGTCCGCCTCGGACAGCGCGCCGTCCCGGCCGTTTTCCGCGAAGAAATCCAGGTTCTCCTTGGCGGTCCTGAGGCGCTCCAGGGCGTTTCCGGACTGCTCCAGGATATCCGCAGAGTAGTTCAGCGGGGAGCGGTAGTGGCTCATGAGCATGAACAGGCGGATGCAGTCATAGCCATATACCGCCGCGGCCTCCCGGACGGTGAAGAAGTTGCCGAGGGATTTCGACATCTTCTTGTTATCTACGTTGATGAAGCCGTTATGGAGCCAGTAGTTCACGAACTTCACGCCGTTGGCCGCCTCGGACTGGGCGATCTCGTTCTCGTGGTGGGGGAAGGCCAGGTCCATGCCGCCGGCGTGGATGTCGATGGTCTTGCCCAGGTAGCGGTTCGACATGGCGGAGCACTCGATATGCCAGCCGGGCCGGCCCATGCCCCAGGGGGACTCCCAGGCGGGCTCGCCGGGCTTGGCGGCCTTCCAGAGGGCGAAGTCCATGGGGTTTTCCTTGATATCGTTCACCTCGATACGGGCGCCGGCCTGGAGCTCCTCGAGATTCTGATGGCTGAGCTTTCCGTAGTCGGCGAACTTCAGCGTGCGGTAATACACGTCCCCGTCCTTCTCGTAGGCGTAGCCTTTTTCGATGAGGGTCTCGATGATCTCGATGATCTGGGGGATATTCTCGGTCGCCTTGGGGTGGACGGTGGCCTCCCGGACGCCCAGGGCCTTCACGTCGGTCCAGTATTCGGCGATGTACTTCTCCGCCACCTCCGCGGAGGAGATGCCCTCCTCGTTGGCGCGCTTGATGATCTTGTCGTCCACATCCGTGAAGTTCTGCACGAAGGTCACGTCGTAGCCCCGGTACTCGAGATACCGGCGCAGGACGTCGAACATGATGATGGGACGGGCGTTGCCCACGTGGATGTAGTTGTACACCGTGGGACCGCAGCAATACATGCGGACCTTCCCCTCCTCGATGGGGACGAACTCTTCCTTCCGCATGGTCATATCGTTGTAGAATTGCATGATCTATTCTCCTTCGTTGTCGTTCGTGAACCGAAACGTGATCGTACTACCATGACATCATATTCACGGCGGCGGAAAAAGGTTTATACGGCTTCCCCCGTCAGACAGCCGTTCTCCGCCCCGGTGATCCGCACCCGGACAAAGTCCCCGGGCGCCGCCTCCCCCGAGAAATACACCTGCTCGTCGATGTCCGGGGAGTCGGCGTAGCGCCGCCCGACCCAGAGTCCGTCTTCCATGCCCTCACAGAGGATATCGAAGATACAGCCGATCTGACGCCGGTCGTATTCGTCCATGATGCGGTTCTGGAGCGCCATGACCCTGTCCCGGCGCGCCTCGGCCTCCTCGGTGGTGCATCGGTCCGTCATGACCGCGGCGTCGGTGCCCTCCTGCGGAGAGTACACAAAAACGCCCGCCCGTTCGAGGCGGTTCTCCTCCAGGAAATCCATGAGCTCCGTAAGCTCCTCCTCCCCCTCGCCGGGCAGGCCGACGATGAGGCTCGTGCGCAGCACCACCTCCGGGATCCGGTCCCGGAGCTTCCGGATGAGGGCTTCGATGGAGGCCTTGGTCTCCGGACGGCGCATCCGCCGCAGGATACTGTCGTTCACATGCTGGATGGGCATGTCGAGATACTTCACGATCTTCTTCTCCGACGCGATGAGGTCGATGAGCTCGTCCGTCATCTCGTGGGGATAGAGGTAGTGGAGCCGGATCCACCGGATGCCCTCGATCTGCGAGAGCTCCCGGAGCAGCGTGCAGAGGGTGGTGCCGTCCCGGAAGTCCTTCCCGTAGTGGGTCAGGTTCTGGGCCACCAGAATGAGCTCCTTCACGCCGCCCTCCGCCAGGGCCCTTGCCTCCCGCACCACGGCCTCCACGGGCCGGGAGCGGTACCTGCCCCGGATGGAGGGGATGACGCAGTAGGCGCAGCGATTGTCGCAGCCGTCCGCGGCCTTGATGTAGGCCCAGGCGGGGCCGGTGGAAATGGCCCGGTCCAGCTCCGGCAGGGGGGCGTTCTTGTCCAGGAACCGGGCGAAATGCGTCTCCCCGGATTCCAGCGCCTCCACGATGTCCGGGAAGCTCCCCGTGCCCAGCACGGCGTCGATCTCAGGAAGCTCCCGCAGGATATCCCCCTGGTACCGCTGGGGCAGACAGCCCGTCACTACCAGGCGGCGCAGGGAGCCGGTGTTTTTCAGCTCCGCCAGCTCCAGGATGGCGTCGATGGCCTCCTGCTGGGCGGCCTCGATGAAGGCGCAGGTATTCACCACCGCGGCCTCGGCCTCGGCGGGATCGTCCACGATCTCATGCCCGGCGGCGGTAACGAGCGCCACCATCTGCTCGGAGTCTATGAGGTTTTTCGCGCATCCCAGGGATGTGAATGATACTTTCATGCTTTTCCTCGTCTTTTAGACGTAAGCCCGTCCTTCGTTGCCGGGCGCAAATACCCCGGTCGACTGAGCCGTCAGTGCGAATTCAATAATCGTCCTTATCCGCGCCGAAGCGGACCAGGGCCGCCCGGATGTCGTCCCAGGAATAGCCCTTGCGATAGAGGAAATTCGCCGCCTTGTCCCGCTCTCTGCGGTCCGAGGGGTCCTTTCCCCGGAGCTTCGACGCCAGGAGCCGGTCGATGGCGCCGGTATCCTCGGGAAGCTCCTCCATGGCGTCGTCCCACAGCTCCTTGGGCACCCCCCGGTGGATGAACTCCGTGCGGATGCGGCCCGGTCCATAACCCATGGCGGCGTAGTGCCGGACGATGCTCCCGGCGTACTCCGGGTCATTTATGAAGCCGTAATCCACGCACAGGGCGATCACGGTGTCGATATCCGCCTCCGACGCGCCCTTTGCCCGGAGCTTGTCCCGCACTTCCTTTTCGGAGTGGGGACGCTTGAGATACTCCACGGCCCATCGCTTCGCCCGCTCCAGAGGCGATTGCTCCGGGGTTTTTTCCCGGCCCATGGCCCGCTCGGTCTCCTCCGCGGGGTCGTTCAGCACCGAACGGACCGTATATCGGTCTCTCTCCGGCGGCATTATTCGCCGCTGCCGTCGTCAAAATCGTCGGCGGAGACGTCGATGGCCCGGCCCGCGGCCTTAGCGGCCTTCAGCGCCTGGGGGCTCATGAGCTTATAAGCGTTCTCCCTAATTGACGCCTCCAGCTCGTCGGCCTTGTCGGGATTCTCCATGAGGAACTCCTTGACGCTCTCCCGGCCCTGGATGCGCTCGCCGCAGACGGTGAACCAGGCCCCGGCCTTCTCGATGAGCTCCAGGCGCACGCCCAGGTCCACGATCTCGCCGATCTTGGAGATGCCCTCGCCGTAGACCACGTCGAACTGGGCCTCCTTGAAGGGGGGCGCGACCTTGTTCTTCACGATCTTCACCCGGGTGCGGTTGCCCACCATCTCGTCGCCGGACTTGATGGTCTCCACCCGACGCACATCCAGGCGGACGCTGGAATAGTATTTCAGCGCGCGGCCGCCGGGGGTGGTCTCGGGGTTGCCGTACATGACGCCGATCTTCTCGCGCAGCTGATTGATGAAGATGACGATGGTGTTGGTCTTGGACACGATGCCCGCCAGCTTCCGCAGGGCCTGGCTCATGAGCCGGGCCAGCACGCCCACGGAGGAGTCGCCCATCTCGCCCTCCAGCTCCGAGCGGGGCAGCAGCGCCGCCACGGAGTCCACCACGATCACGTCGATGGCGCCGGAGCGGACCAGGGCCTCGGTGATCTGCAGGGCCTGCTCCGCGGTGTCCGGCTGGGAGATGAGGAGGTTGTCGATATCCACGCCCACCGCCCGGGCATACGCGGGTTCCAGAGCGTGCTCCACGTCGATGTACGCGGCCTCGCCGCCGCCCTTCTGGGCGGAGGCTACGATGTGCAGGGCCAGGGTGGTCTTGCCGCTGGCCTCGGGGCCGTAGATCTCCACGATGCGCCCTCTGGGGACGCCGCCGATGCCCAGGGCGATGTCCAGGCCCAGGGAGCCCGTGGGGATCGCCTCCACGTTCACGGGGATATCCTCGCCGAGGCGCATGATGGCGCCCTTGCCGTAATCCTTCTCGATCTGATGCAGCGCCGTCTCCAGCGCCTTCTTCTTGTCAGCCGCCTGTCCCACCGGGGTGATGGGCGCTTTCTTGTTGGTAGCCATATCTCTCTCCTTCTCGGCTGATCCCGCAGCCGCTTATTCTTCTTTTCCGGGGGCCAGGTGTCCCACGATGATCCGGTCGGTCCCGCCAGCGTCCCGGAGGGCGGAGATACCGGAAAAGCCCGCCGCCTTCAGGAGCGACTGCACCGTCTCGGACTGTCCCTCCCCGATCTCCAGCATAATCGTACCGCTGTCCTTTAAAACGGACTTCCACAGGGATATCACCGGGCGGATGATATCGAGGCCGTCCTCGCCGCCGTCCAGGGCCAGCACCGGCTCATAATCCCGGACGGAGGCGTCCAGGGTCATGATCTCCGCCGTGGGGACGTAGGGGGCGTTGCAGGCCAGGAGATCGAATTTCCCCAGCAGCATGGGGGGCTTCTGGGTGGCGTCCGCATCGATGCACATGACCCGGGTGTCCAGACGGTTCTTCTGGACGTTCCGGCGGCAGACGGAGAGGGCGTTCCTGTCGTTATCCACCAGGATCACCTTGGACCCGGGCATTTTCACCGCCAGGGCGCAGCCTATGCAGCCGGATCCGGCGCACAGGTCCAGGATCCGGGGGCTGCCGTTGCGGCCCTCGAAGAGCTTGATGGCCGCCTCCACCAGGATCTCCGTGTCCGGCCGGGGGATGAGCACGTCCCGGGTGATCTCCAGGGGCACACCGTAGAACTCCCAGGCCCCGGTGATATACGCCACGGGCTCCCCCTCCAGCCGCCGCCGGATCATGTCCTGCACGGTCTGGTCAAAGCCGGACACCGCGTACAGGGGCAGATCCCGCATCAGCTGGGCCACGGTCTTTCCCGCGGCCTGTGCCACCATCAGCCGGGCCTCCATGCCGTAGGCCTCCACGCCCGCGTCCCGCAGGGCGCGGCGGGTGGCGATATAGATGTCGTTATATGTCTTTGCCATAGCTCATTTCTCTGTCTCTTCAGCGCCGCCGGGTCAGAGGGCGTCCGCGCCCTGCACGTCGGGGATCACCAGCTTGAGGGCGGTGATGGCCACCTCGATCATGGAATCGTCCGGCTCCTTGGTGGTGATATGCTGCAGCTGCTTCCCCGGCCAGGAGAGGACCCGGGCGAAGGCCAGGTCGTCGTGCCGGCCCAGCCAGCGGTTGAGCTCATAGGTCAGGGCCACCACCACCGGCAGCAGGCACAGCTTCAGGAGCATCCGCAGGAAGACGTTGTCCACCCCCAGAAAGGCGTTCACAAGGATGAACACGAAGATGGAGATGATGGCCACCACCAGGATGAAGCTGGTGCCGCAGCGGGGATGGAAGCGGCTCTGCTTCCGCACGTTCTCCACGGTGAGCTCCTCCCGGTGCTCGTAGCAGAAGATGGTCTTGTGCTCCGCGCCGTGATAGGAGAACAGGCGCTTTATGTCCTTCATCTGGCTGACGCCGTACATGTACGCCAGCAGGATCACGATCTTCACGACGCCCTCCAGGAGGGTCCGCAGGCCGTCGTGCCCCTCCCGCAGGCCGGGGATGAGACCGACAAGCAGCGTGGGCAGGAAGATGAAGAGCCCCACCGCCAGGGCCAGACCCATCACCATGGCGATGCCGATGATGATCTTCTCCGCCTTCTCGGAGCCCACCTTCTCCTCGATCCACTGATCCAGCTTGGAGGGCTCCTCCTGCTCCTCCTCGGGCAGGAAGGAGGCGGAATAGGTCAGGGCCTTCATGCCCTTGGCCATACTGTCGATGAAGTTCACCACGCCCCGGATGAAGGGCCAGCCCAGCCAGGGGTGCTTTTCCTTGATGAGGTGGAGCTCCTCCACCTTCGTGACGAGGTCGCCGTCCTGGTTGCGGATGACGATGGACTGCTTATCCACGCCGCGCATGAGGATGCCCTCGATGAGGGCCTGTCCGCCGATGGATGTGCGGAAGGCGCCGCAGCTCTGTTCTTTTGCCATAGTCAGTAATCGGACCTTTCTGTGTATGTTTCAGGATGACTGTCGTGATCGGGCGCAGTTATATGGTGAGGTCCTTCTCGTTCATCACCGGGAGCATCACGGTCACGATAAGGCCGGACTTGCCGTCCGCCGCGTTTTCCAGCTCCAGCTTGCCCTTGTGCCGGGACACGATCTCATCGCACACGGACAGGCCGATGCCGCTGCCTCTCTCCTTGCCGCTGCCCTTGTAGAACTTCTTCTTGACGAAGGGCAGCTCGTTTTCCGGGATGCCGGGGCCGAAGTCCCGGAACCGGATGACCACCCAGCTGTCCGTGGCACCGACGGTGACCACGATGCGTCCGCTCTGGCGGCCGTATTTCGCGGCGTTGTCCATGATGTTCAGGAACACCTGCTTGAGCCGCTCCGGGTCCCCCAGGATGAGGGGCATGTCCTTGGCCGGGGGCGTATAGTCCACGGTGATGCCCTCCTGGGTCAGGAGCTTGCCGTAAGTGAAGATGGCGTCCTCCAGCTCCCCGGCCACGTCCAGGGGGGCCACGTTCAGGTTGAACCGACCGTCCTGGATGCGGGTGAACTCCAGAAGCTCCTCCACCATCTTGGTGAGTCGGGCGGACTCCTTGGCAATGATGGCGATGCCCCGCTGGGAATCGTCGGAGATGGTCTCGTCGTAGGCCAGGGTCTCCGACCAGCCGGTGATGGCGGTGAGGGGCGTCCTCAGCTCATGAGACACCCGGGAGATGAACTCCGTCTGCATCCGCTCCGTCTCGCCGATCTTCGAGCTCATCTCGTTGATGGCGTCGGTGAGGTCGCCGATCTCGTCGTCGTGCTTTTTCTGGGCCTGGATGCCGTAGGACCCCTCGGCGATGCGCCGGGCCAGGGCCGTCAGCTCCACAAGAGGCTCCGTCACCGTCCGGATGAAATACATGTTGGACAGGACCACCGCCAGGATGACGAGAAGCCCCACCCCTCCGGCCACGGCGGATACCCGCCGGACCTGCCTGTCCGCCAGACGGAGGCTCGTCACATACCGCATGGCCCCGATGACCGAGCCGTCCCCGGTGAGGAGGGGCGCCGTCACGGCCATGACCTTCTCCTGCGTGCCGGCCCGGCGGCCGGTCCAGGAGCCGATGGTCTTCTCCGTCAGGGCGGTCTCCACGTCCGGAGTGCCGGGGGTAGTGCCGGCGGAGAAGCCGTAGCTGGAGACCTCCACCATGCCCCGGGCGTTCACGAACTGGAGGGCGATGGTGTCCTTGTCCTCAAAGCTCTCCGTGTAGCGGTAGGCGCTCTGGTAGTACTCGCCGTAGGTCCCGGACATATACCCCGTAAAGAAGTTGGAGGCGGACTCTGCCTTAGCGGTGAGGCCCATGCGGACGGCGCTGTAATAGTAGCTGCGCACGCCCAGGGCGAAGACCACGGTGAAGAGCACCACGATGGCGGCGGTCAGCAGTATGCCGGAGCGGAGCCAGCGCATCCGCAGCCCCCGCACCTGTTTTACCTTCACGGCGTCTCACCTCCTGATAGTTCAAAATCTTCCCGATCCGCTGCCAGGGTAACGTTACCGGGCGCAGTAAGCTCGGACTATTGATCAGTCCGTGCGAATTAAAAACCCCATTTATAGCCGTAGCCCCAGACAGTTGTTATATATGTCGGGATGGTGCTGTTATCCTCGATCTTGATGCGCAGACGGCGGATGTTCACGTCCACGATCTTCAGCTCGCCGAAGTAATCCCGGCCCCAGACGGCGTTCAGGATATCCTCCCGGGACAGGGCCCGGCCGGGGTTGTCCATGAAGAGCTTCATGATGGAGTACTCGATCTGGGTGAGCTTGATGCGCTCGCCGTTCTTCTCCAGGGTGCGGTTGCGGGTATTCAGGCGGAAGGGCCCGTGCCGCAGCTCCCCGGCGTCCTCCTGGACGTCGTCGTTCCCCGTGCGGCGGAACAGGGCGTCCACCCGGGCGTTCAGCTCCGCGGGGGAGAAGGGCTTCGTCACATAGTCGTCCGCGCCGGTCATGAGGCCCGTGACCTTGTCCATCTCCTGGGCCTTGGCGGTGAGCATGATGATACCGATCTTCGAGTCGCTGGCGCGGATGCGGCGGCAGACCTCGAAGCCGTCGATATCCGGCAGCATGACGTCCAGCAGGGCGACCTTGATATCCGGGTTCTGCTTGAGCTGCTCCAGGGCCTGCTCGCCGGTCTCCGCCTCGATGGGCTCATACCCGGAGCGCTTGAGGTTGATGACCACGAAGCTGCGGATGCTGGACTCGTCCTCCAGGACCAAAACCTTTTTCATATCGTTACTGCCTCCTTATATTGCACCTGTTTGCCATTCCTGATAGATAAGATTGAATCGCCCGGCGATATCCTCCCGGGTCATGCCGCCCTCCGGAGGACACTCCGCGGCATAGACGGTGGCGCCGTTCCGGGCCAGGATGAACCGTCCCTCCTCCTCCGCCCGGTCCAGGCGGTTCTCGCCGGTGAGGGTATAGACGGTGAACAGCACGGTATCCCCGTCCCGGAAGGTGACGGAGGTCTCCCCCGGCACGGCCTCCGAGCGCTCCGCCGCTACGGTCAGGAGCCCGTCGGACAGAGCCAGATACCAGCCGTCCTGGAAATCGTGGTAGGTGGACAGGGCCAGGGTCTTCTGACCCGCGGCGTTCACCCCGTACCAGTTGAGCACGTCTCCCGCGGACTCCGGGATCTCCATGGCCCGGTCGCCGTTGATGTCCGCGGCGAAGGCGTCCCCCCGGCGGAGGGTGCTGCTGCGGCCGGAGGAGCCCAGGGTGATGTTCGAAAGCTCACCCCCCACGGGGGTCAGCACGTCGGTGATGAGCTCATCCTCCCCCCAGCCGCTCTCCACGAAGAGAGCATAGGACCCGTCGGTGAGATACCCGGGCCGCATGCGCAGGACCTGGCCGATACCGTCGGACAGGCGGGCGTCAGAGGCTGTATAGCCGTCCTGAAGTCGAAGCGGGTGACGGAGCCGCCATCCTGGTCCAGGGTCAGGTCCATCAGCTCCTCGATCCCGTTGCCGTCCAGGTCGCACACGAGAAATTCCCCGCAGTCCTCGCTCAAAAGCTGGGTCTGCTCCTCCTCCAGGAGAGAGTAGACCGACAGGATGCGGATGTCCCCGGCGATCTGCCAGGAGAGGATGACCTCGCTGGCGCCATCCCCGGTGAGATCGGCATACTCCACGCTGTTCACCGCGGAGCCCACCCCCTCGATGGCCACGAAGAGGTAGTAGTTCCCCTCCTCGTCCTGCCGGTAGACGCAGACGGTGGGGGTATGGCCGCTGTCCGCCAGGAAGGCGATGGCCTCCGGGGTACCGTCCCCGTCCAGGTCATGGAGCTGAACGGTCTGGCGGTTGCTGCCCCCTACCGGGGCCGCATACTCCCCGCCGGAGCGTATCCGCTGGGCGATGAGCTCCTCCAGCTGGACATATTCGTCCGCCAGCTGGGGCAGGGCATAGAGCCGCTCCGCTCCCGAGGCCGCGCAGCCCGCGCAGACGAGCGCCATGAAAACGGCCAGGAGCAGCGCGGTGATCCTCCTCCGTCGATCCATGGTCTCACCTCGCTTGTAACCTTTTTCTCTATCCGTTTCATTATATCACATTTGTTACTAAAATCCTAGAGAAAGTTACATTTCTCCACGCAAAGATTTACAATCTGCCGCCTCAGTTTACATAAGAATGACATTTATGAAAAAACTTTCCCGAATCCCCTTCTCCCCATCTTGCAGACCGGGAAAAGAGGGGCTATAATATACAAGTTAAATCAGTAAAATATTGTTTCACACGATAAAAGGAGGCACCCCATGGATATCACCATCACCCGGACCACCGCTCCGAAACCGAAGCCCTCGATGGACGGCATCCCCTTCGGCACCTATTTCTCCGACCACATGTTCCTCATGAACTACACCGACGGCCAGGGCTGGCATGACGCACGCATCGTCCCCTACGGTCCCCTGGAGCTGGAGCCCACCACCATGGTGTTCCACTATGCCCAGGAGATCTTCGAGGGCCTGAAGGCCTACCGCACCGCCGAGGGCAAGATCCAGCTCTTCCGTCCCACGGAGAATATCGCCCGCATGAACCGCTCCGGGGAAAAGCTCTGCATCCCCCACATCCCCGAGGATGTGTTCCTGGACGCCCTGAAGAAGCTGGTGGAAGTGGACCAGGACTGGGTCCCCTCCGAGCCGGACACGAGCCTGTACATCCGTCCCTTCGTGTTCGCCACCGATGCGCATCTGGGCGTGCACGTGGCCCACACCTACCTCTTCTGCATCGTGACCTGCCCCGTGGGGTGCTACTATCCCGAGGGCCTGAACCCCGTGAAGATCGCCATCGAGAGCCGCGAGGTCCGCGCCGTCCGGGGCGGCACCGGCTTCACCAAGTGCGGCGGCAACTACGCCGCCTCCCTCCACGCGGGCGCGGAGGCCGAGAAGAAGGGCTTCAGCCAGGTCCTGTGGCTGGACGGCGTGGAGCAGAAGTACATCGAGGAAGTGGGCGCCATGAACGTCATGTTCAAGATCAGCGGCAAGATCGTGACCCCCTCTCTCGCCAAGGGCACCGTCCTGCCCGGCATCACCCGCAAGTCCGCTCTGGAGGTCCTGAAGAGCTGGGGCTATGAGATCGAGGAGCGGGACCTGTCCGTGGACGAGCTGGTGGCCGCCGCCGAGAGCGGCGCTCTCGAGGAGGCCTGGGGCACCGGCACCGCTGCCGTCATCTCCCCCATCGGCGAGATCATCTTTGAGGACAAGGAACACGTCATCAACAACTTCGAGATCGGCGAGCTGACCCAGAAGCTGTACGACACCCTCACCGGCATCCAGTGGGGCAAGCTGGAGGATACCTTCGGCTGGACCGTCCCCGTCTGCTGATTTTACCCACAAAAGCACCGGCCTCTCCCTTGCGGGAGAGGCCGTCCGTTTTTCTCGGAAGATCACTCGGTCAGGGAGGCCTCACGCCTCCCTTCCGATGGAGCGGAAGTAACGCTGACCGGCCTCACGGGACTCCCTGTCCCGGGCCGCGTCGATCTCGTCGAAATGGGAGACGAGGAGCTCCACGAGACTGCCGGACAGGGCTCCGCTGCTCACATTCTCCCGCAGGATGGAGATGACCTTCTCCTTTTCCATGCCCTTGCGGTAGGGACGCTCCTCCGTGATGGCGGAGAACACGTCGGACACCGCCATGATCCGGGCGCCAAAGGGGATATCCTCTCCGCCGAGGCCGAAGGGATACCCGCTGCCGTTGATCTTCTCGTGGTGATAGGCCGCCCACTGGGCGATCTGGCCGAAGCCCCGGACATCCTTCAGGAGGATATAGGTGTAGTAGGCGTGCTCCTTGATGACGTTGAACTCCTCGTCCGTGAGCTTCCCGGGCTTCTCAAGGATCTCCCGCGGGATCTTCAGCTTGCCGAGGTCGTGGAGATATCCCGCGATGCGCATCATCTGACACTCCCGCTGGGACATCCCCGTGAGCTTCGCCAGATACGCCGCGGAGGCCGCCACCCCCGCTGAGTGCATGGCGGTGAAGGGGCTCTGGAAGTCGATTATCATGGACATGAGCTCCGTGAAGCGCAGGGTGCCGTCCAGACTCACCGCCTCCTCCGGCACGAACTCCAGGAACCGCTCCGGCTGATACAGCATATCCATCCAGACATATTCCCGGCGGCTGATGGTCCGGAAGGCCGCCGTCACGTCCGGATGGAACTCATCCCGGCCCTGTTCGCTGATGCACCTTCCGATGTGCTCCACCTGGTTCAGGACGGACTCCTCCTCCCCCAAGGCCAGGGACACCACGTCCGCCAGATGGATGATCTGCCCCAGGCGATGGGGCGTCATGAGCTTCTTCGGGAGCTTGGCGATACTGTGCCAGGGGGTCTGACTGCTCTCCACCACGTCCGACAGCGGCCGCATCCGGGAGAAGGACCGCAGGAGATCCCCGCCGGCCCGGGCGATGACAGGGGCGTTCCGCTCCACCTCCTCTAGGGTGATATTCTGCTGGACCACCCCGCCGATATCGTGGAGAAGGGCGCCGTATACCGCGTAGAGCCGGTCTCTCTCCTCCAGGTCCATGGCCTCCGCCAGCCGGTAGGAGAGATAGGCCACCTGCTTATGGTGGTGCTCCACGTCCGGCTCCACCAGGTCCATGGCCCCGGCAAAGCCGCGGATGAGCTCCCGCATGGTGGTAAAGCTGTCATATGACATGATGTGGTTCCCTCTCTTTCGCAAAAGACGCCGCCCGGATGCGGGCGGCGTCGTCTCTGGCAATACTCTCTTACGCGCCGTAAGCGCTCAGCCAGGAGTCATAGTCCATGGCGCCGATGACGGGCACGATGTCCTGGAACACCTGGTCATAGGGGGTCACGGCGTCATAGATGTCCCCGGGGATGCCGGGCTGGTTCGCCATGAAGGAATCGGCCAGAGCGTGTTCAGCCACGTGGTCCCGATACTCGTCGAAGTGGGGATAGGCCTCGTCGGCCGCGGCGTCCCCGGAGGCGTCGGCGGAAGCGCCGCCCGCCGCGGGCGTCACCTCGATATCGCCGGACCAGGAGCCGCCGGCGGTGACGTCCACCACCGCGCCGTCCACGGTGACGACGCCATTCACCACGCCGCCGGCCTCCACGGTCAGGGCGTCGATGTTGGACTCGCCGGTGACGTTCCAGACGGAGTTCGCGTCCACGCTCATGGTGGAGACGGTATCCTCGCCGTCAAAGTACTTCTCGGTGTCCAGGATCCAGTAGCAGTAATCGTCGGCCTTGGCCTCGTCGGACCACATGGCGTCCCAGGCGGCCTTGTCGATGGTGACATAGGCGCCGTCCCAGGTGGCGTTCACCAGCTCCACGGCGGTGTTGCGCTGATAGTCGAAGTGATCCACGTCGCCGGCGATGGCGCTGTCGGTGATCGTCATGGTGACGTACTTCTCGGTCATATCGTCGGTGGCCAAGGCGTAACGGCTCATGGAGTCGGAGTTCAGGGCCGTCATCAGCAGGACGCCGGAGGAGCTCTCGGCGGTGACGTTCTTGAGGTCGATGTCCGCGCCGGTGGACTTCACCAGGATGTTGGCTCCCTTGATGAGATCGACGTACTCGCCCACGGCGGGACCGTAGTCCACGCTCCAGTCGATGAGGGTGGCCTCGGCGTCACGCTCGGCGGAGGTTACGAGGTCGGTATCCTCCAGGTCAACGACCGCCACGAAATCGCCCCGGGCGCCGCCGCCTCCCATGTCGGGGGAGTGGAGCTGGAAGTCATTGCGTCCGGCCTCCACCAGGGAGCGGCCGTCGCCGTAGTTCTCGGAGACCTCATAGTCTGCGGGGAGGTAGGCCAGGACATCCGCGTCCGCAGCATCGCCGTTTCTCATGTGGATCTCGCCGTTGTTGGAGATGATGGCGCCCACCTCGGCGCTGATGAGGTCGGAGGCGTAGAACCAGTCCACGCAGGAGGTGTCGGCATAGGTGCCGTAGCCGCCGTACAGGGCCCGGCCCACGGAATCATAGCTGTAGAACGCGAAGCCGCTCTGGGCGGAGTCGGTGGACATGGCGGCCCAGCCCTCGGTGGTGACGGTGGAGCCGTAGTAGTAGGTCTTGGAGGTGCCCACGGACATGTTGGCCCGGGCATAGCCGGAGATCAGCAGGCCCAGGTTGGAGGGGGGATCGGCGATATCGGCGGTGTAGCCCTCGGGGTCGCCGGTGAAGCCCATCTGGGTGATCTCGGAGTTGATGACCACCATGGTGCCGGTGCGCTCGCAGTCCACGGTGTAGTTGCCGTTGCGTCCGCCCTTGCCGTTATTGACGAACACGCAGTCCTCGATGATGAGGGTGCCGTTCGTCACGCCGGCGATATGGCCGCCGGCGGCGTTGGCGTCGATGGGGCCGCTCACGGTCTTGGTGATGGTGGAGTTCCTGATGGTGTACTCACCGCCGGTGACCTGGAAGCCGTTGGCGGAGAAGTCGGTGATCTCCATGACCACGCCGTCGGCGTAGGTGTCGGTGATCTCGCCGCTGGCCACGGAGACGCCGTCGGAGGGAGTCTCGGTCAGGCCGCTGTCGTCGATGGCGAAGGCGGTGACGCCCGCTTCCGCGCTGGCGTTCACGGACATGACGGTCTCGTCGGAGCCCTCGCCGGAGGGCTCGCCGGAGGCGAAGGCCCCCAGGCTCAGCACCATGCACAGCGCCAGGACGAGCGCCAGGATCTTGCTGGTCTTCTTCATGCTGTTTTCTCCTTTTATTTTTTTACCCTTCCCAGGGCAGGAATACTAGGATGGTATCGTTACCGGGCGCAGAAAGCCGCGCTGTCAGAGCGTTCCGTGCGAATGTAAAGTTTTTTTGGATACTCTTTTTATAAGGAAACGTATCAGATCTTCCAAATATTGTCGGCGTATTCCTTCACGGCGCGGTCCGCGGCAAAGATGCCGGACTCCGCGATGTTCACGAGGGACAGCCGGGCGGAGGCCCTGGGGTCAGCCATGAGCCGGTACAGCTCCTCATGGGCGCGGCGGTAATCGCCGAAGTCCGCCAGGAGCATGTAGGGGTCGCCGCCGTACAGCAGACCGCCGGTGAGGTCCGTATAGTTCTTCCCGTCGGCAAAGCCCCGGTTGAGGCGCTCGATGACGCTGCGGGTCACGGGGTCGGAGTCGGCGTAGCCCTGGGGATAGTAGTGGCCCCGGAGCTCCTCCACCTGGTCGGCCCGGAGGCCGAAGATGAACATATTGTCGTCTCCCAGGCGCTGGTACATCTCCACGTTCGCGCCGTCCATGGTGCCGATGGTGATGGCGCCGTTCATCATGAGCTTCATGTTGCCGGTGCCGCTGGCCTCCTTGCCGGCGGTGGAGATCTGCTCGGAGACCTGGGCCGCGGGCATGAGCACCTCCGCCATGGAGACCCGGTAGTTCTCCGCGAAGAACACCTGGAGCTTCCCCTTGCAGAGGGGGTCATTGTTGATATCGTAGGACAGGGAGTTCAGAAGCTCGATGATGCGCTTGGCGGTGACGTAGCCCCCGGCGGCCTTGGCGCCGAAGACGAAGGTCCTGGGCAGGAAGTCGGCGTTCGGATCGTCGTGGATGCGCTGCTGGAGGTGGGTGATGAGCATGGCGCTCAGGAGCTGGCGCTTATACTCATGGAGCCGCTTGACCTGCACGTCCATGACGGCGGCGGGGTCCAGCTTCGCACCCTGAGCCCGGTCCAGCCACGCGCCGAAGCGGGCCTTGTTGCTCCGCTTGACCTCGTTCAGGCGGTCCAGGACGGCGGCATCGTTCTCAAAGGCCCGGAGCTCACGGAGCTTCTCGGGCTGCTTCTTCCAACCGTCGCCGATGAGCTCGTTGACGAGCCCGGCCAGCTCCGGATTCGCCTGGTCGAGCCACCGGCGGTGATCGATGCCGTTGGTGACGAAGGTATAGCGGTCCGGCCGCAGGGAGTACACGTCCCGGAAGATGTCCCGGATGAGGATCTCCCCGTGGAGCCCGGAGACGCCGTTGACCTTGAAGCACATGGCCTGGCAGAGGTTCGCCATGTGGACGTTGCCGCCGGAGAGGATGAGGCAGCGCTCCACCCGGCTGTTGTCCCCCTGGAAGGCGTCCCGCAGGTAGTTGCCCCAGCGGATGTTCAGCTCGCGGATGATCTGCCAGATGCGGGGCAGCAGGGACTGCACGAGGCCCTGGGGCCACTTCTCCAGCGCCTCGGACATGACCGTGTGGTTCGTGTACGCCACGGTGCCGCCCACGGCATCGCGCGCCTCGTCCCAGCCCAGGCCGTCCTCGTCCATGAAGATGCGCATGAGCTCGGGGATGATGAGGGTGGGATGGGTATCGTTGATCTGGATGACGTGGTGCTGGGGGAAGGAGCGCACGTCCCCCCACTTGGCCCGGTGCTTCTTCACGATGTCCTGGGCGGTGGCGGATACGAAGAAATACTGCTGCTTCAGCCGCAGCTCCTTGCCCTGGGGATGGTCGTCCGCAGGGTACAGGACCTTGGTGATGACCTCGGCCATGTTCCGCTCCTGGAGGGCCCGCTCGTACTGACCGCCGGAAAACAGGAACATATCCAGGTTCTCGGGGCTCTTGGCCTCCCATAGCCGGAGGGTGTTCACCCTGCCCTCATAGCCCGCGATGAGCATATCGTAGGGCACGGCCAAGACGCTGGTATAGCCCGTCTGGTGGGTGTGGCAGTTGCCGGTATTGTCCCACTCCTCCTCCACGTGGCCGCCGAAGCGGACCTCGCAGGTATCCTCCCGCCGGGGGATGAGCCAGGAATGGGAGCCCAGGCGCCAGTCGTCCGCCACCTCGGTCTGCTTCCCGTCCCGGATCTCCTGACGGAAGAGGCCGTGCTCATAGCACAGGGTATAGCCGACGGCGGGGATATCAAGGCTCGCCATGCTGTCCATATAGCAGGCGGCAAGACGGCCGAGGCCGCCGTTTCCGAGGCCCGCATCGGGCTCTGTCTCGAAGATGTCCGAGGCGCTGCGGCCCATGAGCTCCAGGGCTTCCGTGAGCTCCTTGGCCACGCCGATATTGTAAGCGTTCTTCATGAGGCTCCGGCCCAGGAGGAATTCCATGGACAGGTAGTGGACCTGACGCTCCGGCGCGGGGTCCTGGACCGCCAGCTCCCGGCTCATGATCTCCCGGACGACCATGGCCACGGCCTGGAACACCTGTTCGTCCGTGGCGGCCTTGTCGGTGACGCCGAAATAGGCGCAGAGCTTATCGGCTATGGCTGCGTAGAGTTCGCTGGATGTGATTTCTGACATATATGATGCTTTCTCCTTTTAAAAATGCTGAGATATCAAACCGTCTCCCCCTTGGGGACGATGATGGGCAGACGCCGGCTTCCCACAAGGAAGCAGTTCTCGCTGATGACCGCGTCCTTGTCCGCGATGACGCAGCGCAGGTCCGCGCCCTTCTCCACCACGGCGTCCTGGAGGATGACGCAGTTTTTGAGCTTGGCGCCCTTGCCGATCCTGACGCCGCGGAAGAGGACGCAGTCCTCCAGCTCGCCCTCGATGTAGCAGCCGTCCGCCACAAGACAGTTGCGAACCTTCGCCTCGTCGGAGTAGTAGGTGCTGACCTCCGCCCGCTCCTTGGTGCGGATGGGGCGGTCCTCCGGGAAGAACTGGAGCATGATCTCCGGCTCCAGCATGTCCATGCTGGCCTCGAAGTAGTCCTGGGCCGAGGCGACACGGCAGAGATAGCCCTCGTGGACGTAGATGCCCACCTTCCCGCCGCCGGCGATGTAATGGGCGATGCCGTCCCGGTGGAAGTGCTCCTTGCCGCTCTTGGCGCAGTAGTCCATGATGGACAGGAGGAGTTCCTTCTTCATCAGGTACACCTCCGTGGCGGCGAGACCCTCGCCCTTGCCGCCGGAGGAGAAGACCATCTCGGAGGAGAAGCCGTCCTCCCCGGGGATGAAGCGGTGATGGGGGAAATAGGGAGCCGCGTCCGCACAGACGGCGGTGATGTCCGCGCCGCTGCGCTCATGCTGCTCCATGGCGGCGGCGATATCGAAATTCGCCAGCAGGTCGCCGGAGGAGATCACGATGTTCTCGTGGGGGATATCCTCGATATAGGACTGGACGCTCTGCAGCGCCTCCAGAAAGCCGGAGAAGCTGCCGGAATGAGCCTCCCGCAGGCCGAAGGGGGGCAGCAGGCGCAGACCGCCGCTGCGGCGGGAAAGGCCCCAGTCCTTGCCGTTGGACAGGTGGTCCAGAAGGCTCTGGTAGTCCCGCTCCATGATGACGCCCACATCCCGCACGCCCGCGTTCACCATGGAGGAGAGCGCGAAGTCGATCATGCGGTAGCGTCCGCCGAAGGGGATCGAAGCGGTGTTGCGGTGGGCCACCAGCTCCCGCAGGGCGGAATCGGAATCGAGGGTGTAGATGATGCCGTGATAATCCTTATTCATTTCGCCGCCTCCACATTCTCGTAAAGCATGGCATTGGGCGCGACCACGGCGCCCGCGCCGACGGTCACGTCCGGTCCTACGGTGGCGACGCCCCAGCTGTCGGTCCCGTCGGGGGTATCGCCCACCTTGGCTCCGGCCTCCACATGGGCGTTCTCGCCCAGGATGGCGAAGCTCACCTCCGCACCGGCCTCCACTACGGCGCCGGGCATCAGCACACTGTATTCGACCTTCGCGCCCTCCTTCACCGTCACCTGGTTCGACAGGACGCTGTTGAAGACGCTGCCCTCCACCACGCAGCCCTCGGTGACGATGGAGTGGCGGATGTCCGCGGTCTTCCAGACCACATGGGGCGGACGGATGGGGCTGCGGCTCATGATGGGCCACTCGGGGTCGTACAGGCCGATGAGCTCCGGGGTCAGCATATCCATATTGGCGTCCCAAAGGCTGGAGATGGTGCCCACGTCGCGCCAGTAGCCCTGGAAGCGGTAGGGCCAGAGCTTCTCCCCGGCGTTCAGGAGCTTGGGGATGATGTTCTTGCCGAAATCGAACTGCGTGTCGGGGTCGCTGTTGTCCTCGATGAGAGCCTGCCGCAGGGTCTTCCAGGTGAAGATGTAGATGCCCATGGAGGCCAGGTCGCTCTTGGGCTGAGGGGGCTTTTCCTCGAATTCGTTGATGTAGCCGTCCTCGCCGACGTTCATGATGCCGAAGCGGGTAGCCTCCTGCATGCTCACCTGGATGACGGCGATGGTGGCGGCGGCGTCATGCTCCTTATGCTCCCGGAGCATATCGGAGTAGTCCATTTTGTAGATATGGTCGCCGGAGAGGATGAGGACGTATTCCGGGTCCCACATGTCGATGAAGTCCAGATTCTGATAGATGGCGTTGGCCGTGCCGGAGAACCAGTTCCCCTTCTCCCCCGCGGACATATAGGGCGGGAGGATGAACACGCCGCCGTTATCGCCGTCCAGGTCCCAGGGCTGGCCGCTGCCCACATAGGCGTTGAGCTTCATGGGGCGGTACTGGGTCAGGACGCCGACCACGTCGATGCCGGAGTTGGCGCAGTTGGACAGCGGGAAATCGATGATGCGGTACTTCCCGCCGAAGGGCATGTTTGGCTTTGCCACGTTGGACGTGAGGGCATAGAGCCGGGAACCCTGCCCTCCCGCCAGCAGCATGGCGATGCATTCCTTTTTCACGGGGATACGCCTCCTTTGGTATCAATTATACTTTGCCATTGTTTTTTCAGGGCCGTTCTTCATGTATTCCATGACGGCCTCCGCGGCGGTATCGCACGCCGAGGAGAAGGTCTCCCAATCCTGGTTGCGGGGCACCCCCAGCACCCAGTCGATCTGCTCCTGGCCGCCCCCGGAGGGAGCGCCCACGCCGATCTTCACCCGGGGGAACGCGTCTGTCCCCAGGTGGGCGATGATGCTCTTGAGGCCGTTGTGGCCCCCGGCGGAGCCCTTGGTGCGGACCCGGAGCTTTCCCAGGGGCAGGGAGATATCGTCCGCCGCCACCAGCACGTGGTCAGCGGGGATCTTGTAGAACCGGGCCGCCTGGCCCACGGCCTCGCCGGAGTTGTTCATATAGGTCTGGGGCTTCATGACAAGGACCGTCTCCCCGTTGGGGAGGGTGAATTTCCCCGTCAGCGCCCGGAAGCGCAGGCGGTTCACGGCGACGCCCTGAGCCTTCGCCAGCGCGTCCGCCGCCAGGAAGCCCGCGTTGTGCCGGGTGCCGGCGTACTTCGGCCCGGGATTGCCCAGGAACACCGCGAGCCACGAGATGCCGGAGCTCCTGCCGAACATCAGCCGAAGAGCTCGGCGAGAGACTCGTCGTCGTAGATGCGCTGGATGGCGCCCGCGAACATATCCGCCACGGTGAGGTACTTGATGCGCTCTACCCGGGGCTTATCCTTGGGGTAGGGGATGGTGTCCAGAAGGAGCAGCTCCTCCAGGGCGCTGCTGTCGATCCGCTCCAGGGCGGGACCGGACAGGACGCCGTGGCTGGCGCAGGCGAAGACGCGGTTGGCGCCGCCGATGTCCTTCAGGGCCTTGGCCGCGCCGCAGAGGGAGCCGGCGGTATCCACCATGTCGTCCAGGATGATGACGTCCTTGCCCTCGACGTTTCCGATGAGGTTCATGACCTCGGACTGGTTGGCGCGCTCCCGGCGCTTGTCCACGATGGCGAGGCCGGTGCCGAGCTTCATGGCGAAGGACCGGGCCCGGGCCACGCTGCCCACGTCCGGGGAGGCCACGATCAGGTTTTCGTTGTTCACGCCGAAGCGCTCGAGGTAGTGCTTCGCGAAGATCACGCCGCCCAGCATGTGATCCACGGGGATATCGAAAAAGCCCTGGATCTGGGAGGCGTGGAGGTCCATGGTCAGGACACGGTCGGCGCCGGCCTCGGTGAGGAGGTTCGCCACCAGCTTCGCGGAGATGGGATCGCGGCTCTTGGCCTTGCGGTCCTGACGGGCATAGCCGAAGTACGGCATGACCGCGGTGATGCGTCCGGCGGAGGCCCGGCGCATGGCGTCGATCATGACGAGCAGCTCCATGAGATTGTCGTTCACGGGGCCGCAGGTGGACTGGATGAGAAAGACGTCCGCCCCGCGCACCGGCTCATAGACGGAGACAGAGCACTCGCCGTCGGCGAAGCTCGTGCAGACGGCATTGCCGAGAGGAATTCCGAGACTGTCGCTGATACCCTGTGCCAGCGCGGGGTTTGAGCTGCCCGTGAAGATCTTGATCTCTTTTCCGTGTCGTATCATTTGTGTTGTGATCCCCCTACCCAAAACTATTATATTTATATCGCGAGATAAAATCTGCGCAAATATTATATCAAAGAGCCGAGTCAAATGAAAGGGCCATAACGAACTTTCCGAGCAAAAAATCAACAGAAAACGACGCCGGAGGACCCGGCGCCGTTTGGTGATATTTTAAATCCGGTTGGCGACGCTCCAGGCGTGGCGGTTGCCCTGCTGGACGGAGGCGGGCTTTTTGCAGTCGCCGATCATGTAGAATTCCGGCGCGCAGCCATAGAACGCCAGAGCCTCGGTCTCCCGGGGGACGCGCCCGGCGCACATGACCACGGAATCCGCGGGCAGGCTGTGCTCAACGCCGTCCTTGTCGGTATAGACCACGGCGCCCTCCTCGATGCGGGCCACCTTCACGCCGGTGATGCCGTGGAAGTTGGGCTCCGCCTCCCAGGCCTCCTGGAACATGGAATAGTAGTGGATGGCGGTAGAGTCCGCGGAGAGACGGTCCCGCATCTCCACGACGGTGGTATCATGGCCCTTCTTCGCGATATACAGCGCCGTCTCGACGCCCACCTCGCCGCCGCCGATGACGACGACTCTTTCCCCCAGCCTCTCGGGATGGGCGAAGGCCTCAAGGGCGTAGACGAGCTTATCCTTATCCGCCCCGGGGATGGGCAGAGTCAGCATATCCGCGCCGTTTGCCACCACCACCGCGTCGTAATCCTCCGCCGCGATCATATCGGGGGTGGCCTTCACGCCGGTGCGCACCTCGATGCCCCGCTTGTCCAGCTGGTAGATGAGGTAGTTCTTATAGTCCTTCAGGGTCCACTTGAAGTCGGCGTAGTCCGCGTGGACGATCTGGCCGCCCAGCACCTTCTCCGCCTCGTACACCACGGGGGTGTGGCCCCGATCGGCCAGGAACAGGGCGCAGCGCATGCCCGCGGGGCCGCCGCCGATGACCGCCACCTTCTTGGACCTGGCGGGGGGCTGGATGAGCTGATGGACCCGGTGCTCCAGGCCGATCATGGGATTCACGGAGCAGACGGAGACGAAGGGGTCGTGCTCCCCCCGGCCGTGGCACTTGTTGCACCGCAGGCAGGGGACGATATCGTCGCCGCGGCCCTCCAGGATGAGGTCGCCGTAGTTGGGGTTCGACACGAAGGCGCGGGCGGCGCAGATGAGGTCCGCCTTGCCCTCGGCCAGGGCCTTCTCGCAGGACTCGGCGTAGTGGAAGCCGCCGATGACCCCGATGACCAGGCCCGGGACGTGCTGTTTCATGTACTCGCCGTATTTGAGGAAGGGGGTCTCCTCCAGGTTGAAGCTGGTGGGATGGGCGTGGTCCACCTCGTAGGTGCGCAGCTGGACGATGTCGATGTATTTCTTCGCCTCGTTCAGGAAGGCGGCGCTCTCCTCGATGGTGTAGCCGCCGGGCTCGTCCTCGGCGCTCCACTCGATCTCCAGGAGGAAGTTCCTGCCGACCTTATTGCGGACCCGCTCCAGCACCATCAGGGGGAAGCGCATCCGGTTCTCCAGGCTGCCGCCGAATTTGTCGGTGCGGCTGTTGGACAGGGGGGAGAACATCCGGGCGGGCAGGTTCGCCCGATAGCACATATGGATGGACAGCATGTCGAAGCCCAGCATCTGGATGATGCCCGCCTGCTCGGCATAGGAATCCGCGATCTTCTCCAGGGTCGCCTCGTCGTACCAGGCGGCGTTCTCGTGGGCGGGGATGAGCTCGATCTCGAACTCCGTGGGAGGCGGGGCGGCGTTCTCCAGGTGCTCGCCCGCCTGATCGAAGGCGCTGAAGGCCCGCTCCATGGAGCCCTGCTTCACCCGCATGAGGGGGTAGGCCGAGGGGGGACCCACGAAGATGGCCATGCAGGCGATGGAGTCGAAGTAGTGGATATTGTCCGCCAGCTGGAGAAGGTAGTTCTGGCAGTTGGTATCGTACAGGTCATAGTCCGGGAAGTGGCCGAAGTCCAGGTCCATGGGCATCTGCTTGCCCCGGGTGAAGTTGTTGATGCCCATGCAGGTGACAATACCTGCGCTGCGGGCCTTGTTGGCATAGTGGGAGATGACGCTCTCCGCGGGATAGGGCTCCGGCCCCTGCAGGAAATGGGGCAGGGAGTTTGAGGCCTCCAGCCGGTTCTTCAGGGTAAAGCCCCGGACCTTCAGCGGCTCGCAGATATGGGGGTACTTGGGTGCGCTCATGGGTGCTCCTCCTCACATATTCGACATTTTTCGTAACACTCGGCGGGGTATGTAATACAATGATTATATCAGTAAAACGTCCCCTTGAAAAGACTGTTTACGCCATATTTGTGTAAGTCATGCCGTTATTCATTGTGACGAAAGGAGCGAGCCCATGCCCCCCATCCCCCTGTTCGACGCCCACTGCGACACGGTGAGCGCCTGTCTCGCACGCGGTGAAGCCCTGCGGGAGAACGGCGGACACCTGGATCTTGCGCGTCTCACCGCCTACGCCCGGGCTGCCCAGGTCTTCGCCGTCTTTGCCGACGGGGCGGCCCTCCCCCCTGGCACTCTCCCGGCGGAGGCCCGGCGTCAGCGGGACTTCTTCGCGGCGGAGCTCTCCGCGAGCGGCGATATCGCCATGCCCTGTCGCACAGGGGACGACATCCGCGCCGCCAACGCCGCCGGGAAGGTCGCCTGCCTTCTCTCCGTGGAGGGCGGAGAGCTCCTGGACTGCGACCCGGCGGCCCTGGAGGAGGCAAAGGCCTGGGGCGTGCGGTGCGTGAACCTCACCTGGAACCACGCGAACGCCCTCTCCGGCTCCCACGCGGAGGACCCGGACCGGGGGCTTTCGGATGTGGGCAGGGCCTTCGTCCGGGAGGCGGAGCGCCTGGGCATCCTCATCGACGTGTCCCACCTGTCCGACGCGGGGTTTTGGGACCTGGTATCCATGACCTCCCGGCCCATCGTCGCCACCCACTCCGACGCCCGGGCCGTATGCCCCCGCAGCCGGAACCTGACGGACGATATGTTCCGGGCGATCCGGGACAGCGGCGGCGCGGCGGGCCTGAACCTCTATACGCCCTTCATCGGCGGGGAGGGCATGGACGCGGTCCTGCGCCACGTGGACCGTTTCCTCTCCCTGGGCGGGGAGCGCTGCCTGTGCCTGGGTCTCGACCTGGACGGCTGCAGCGCCCTCTCCGGGGGCCTCCGGGGCGTCCAGGATGTCCCGCTGCTGTGGGAGGCCCTGTCGGAGCGCGGGTGCGGCAGCGCGCTTTTGGAGGATATCTTCTTCAACAACCTCCTCAGGGTCCTGGCATAGAAAAGGCATGGACGAAAGCTCGTCCATGCTTTTTTCATACTATCCCGGACCGCAGGTCCCCGGGGGCCACGGGCGTCAGCGCCGGCAGGTCCTCCCCCAGGCAGCAGGCCGCGGCGGCGTAGCCCTCCGGCAGGTCATAGTCCCGGAAGAACATCCCCGCGGGAGGATCGAGCACGTCCTGCTCCGACAGGGACAGCATCCGCTCATCGCTGACGGCCTTGACCCAGGCCTCCTTCCGGGTCCACAGCCGGAAGAAGGCGGCCTTCCGTTCCTCCGGCGGCAGGCTCTCCAGCCAGGTCCGCTCCCCGGGGCAGAACCGCCGGGCCATGCTCTCCCGCACGTCCCGCATCTGCTGCACGTCCGCCCCCACGGGAGCGTCGCCCACGGCGCAGAGGATGAACCGCCCGGAGTGGGACAGGCTGAAATGCAGCTCCCGCCGATCCCGAAGGACGGGCTTCCCCGCAGGGAGCAGCGCCGCGGCCTCCCCGGCGGGGACGCCCCGCCGCTCCACGGCATAGGCGAACAGGAGCCCCGTCCAAAGGCTCTCCTGCCGCACCTTTTCGTTTTTCAGGCGGTCATATATCTCCCGCCGCCAGGGGGGCAGCAGCGCCGCGGCCTCCTCCGGCAGGGTCTCGCCGCCTCTGTCCAGACAATAGATCTCCGTCATGGCTCAAGCCCACACCGATATGTACCAGTAGTTGTAATACCCATGGCTGGGGATGCCGAACAGCTCCAGGTCCCCGTGCCGTTCGGGACGGGTGTCCTCCAGCTCCACGTCGTACACCCAGTCGGTCCCCTCCTCCGGGATGACCACGAAGGCGTGGGCGCCGTAGAACTGGTTCACCTCTCCCGCCACCACGTAGGCGGTCTTCCCCAGGGCCCGGGCCAGGAGCCCGAAGGCCGCCGCGTAGCCATAGCAGGTGCCGCCGCCGTAGCGGAAGAACCGGAGCGCCCGCTCATACTCCCAGCCCGTGGCGCCGGTCTCCAGCACCACGTCCTCCGGCCGGACCAGGTATTCTCCGATATCCTTCACATAGAGATAGGCCGCCCTCAGGGCCTCCTCTCCCGTCAGCTCATCGGCGCCGCAGACCTCCAGAGCGTGCCGGAGATAACCGTCCAGCTCTTCGTTCCCGGTGGTGTAGGCGCCGTCCACCCCGAAGGTCCAGACCCCCCAGTCCATGTCCCGGATGAGGGTGCCGTCCCCCCAGGTGGCGTACAGCCAGCCGTAAGCCCGGTAGACGCCCTCGGGATAGGTCTCCGGGAGGCCCTCCGTCACCGCGTCCGCGATATACGTCCAAAGCACGTTGTCAGGTCCCGCGTCCTCCGGCAGATGTCCCCCCAGGAACAGCCCCGCCTCGTTGACGGTCCGGCCGGACAGGCGCACCAGCACCGCCGCCAGCTCCTCCCGCAGGACGGGTCCGTCCTCCTCCGGGGCCGCGCCGCTCCGGGAGACGAGGCCAGACTCCGTCTCCTCCGCCAGGGCGCTGGTCCGCTCCCCCGCCTCGCCGGCGAGCCGGACCCCCAGGTGCCGCAGGACGGCGGAGAGCTCGCTGCGGGTCAGCTCCTCCTCCGGGCGGAACAGATCGCCCTCCTCCGGGAAGATCCCCGCCTCCGTCAGGGCGGAGGCGGCGGCGCAGCTTCCGTCCTTCGCGTCCATATCCGAAAAGACTGCCGTGCCCTCCGGCAGTCCGTCCAGCATGGCGGCGAGGAGCTCCGCGGCCTCGGCCCGGGTCACGGTGTCCCGGGGGGCGAAGCTCCCGTCCTCCCGGCAGGCCATCAGGGCGGGATGCGCCGCCTGGGAGGCGATCCGCAGCCGGTCCGCCTCCTCTCCGGGCGCAGGGGTGGCCACGGTGAGCAGCCGGGTCCTGTGCTCTGTCCCCTCGCCCTCTGCGCCGCCGCAGCCCGCCAGCGCCAGCAGGAGCAGCAGCGCCGCGATCCAAATGTAGCGATTCTTTCTCATGTGTCGCTTCCTTCCCGGCCCATGATAGCACAGAAACGGAGGCGAACACAAGCATGTTCGCCTCCGCTGTCAGGTTTTACCGTCCCGCGGGCGCGGGAAGGAGCTGTCCGCTCAGCCGCCGATCAGTCCCATCAGGGCACCCACGGCGCCGCTCTCGTCCGTCACGGTGAGGGTGCCGGTGTCCTCGTCATAGCTCAGTCCGGCGCCCAGCGCAGACAGCAGGTCCCCCAGGGAGATCCGCAGCACGCCGTCCTCCACGGAGGTTTCGACGCCCAGGGAGGCCAGCTCGCCGGAGCCCAGTGTGACGGTGACGGTATCCCCGCCGTCCTCCACCAGGATGACCACGCCGGTGTACTCCACGCCGGGCTCGAAGGCCTCGATCCGGGTGCCGACGGAGACGTCATAGGCCTCCAGAGCATTGTCCATGGCGCAGTCTACATAGATGGCGAGGCTCTTGCCCTCCGGAGCCTTCACGACGGCGCCGTCCGCCATGGTGAAGCTGTACAGGTTCGAATCGCCGGTCACGGTCCAGACGGAGCCGGCGTCCATGCTCATGCGCACGCCCCAGAGCGTCTCGTAGGCGTCATTGTAGATCCGCTGCTTCAGGGTGTTTTCCAGCGCTGTCGCCGTATCGGTGGCGTCGTTCAGCTCGTCCTCGGGCAGGGCGCTGACAGCCGCGGTCCAGTAGTTGTTCCAGGCCGCCAGAGTGGTGCCCTTCACCGCGCCGGTGAGCTCCGCGTCCTCCAGGGAGAGGATCATCTTGCGCATGTAGTCCTCATGGACCACGTCGCCCTCGGCGCTCATGTTCCGGAAGACCACCTCGTCCCCCACGTACTCAGCGCCGTCCTGCGGGTAGATGCCGGAGGCCATGGAGTCATAGGAGAAGTGGGAGTGGACCAGGGTATTCGTGACGCTCTTCAGTTCACAGCCGTCGAACACCACCTTGCCGTTGTGGCAGCTGATGTCCACGAGCGAACCCGCCTCATACTCGCTGATGAGGCCCCGGACGCCGGCGCTCTCCGAGGCCCAATCCTCGTAGGTGGTGCCGTCGGCGAAGACCAGGTCCTCGGGCATGGTGGACATATAGACATTGTTCAGATAGGCCGTGGCCTGGGAGTCCGCGCCGGACATATCCGCGTGCATCTTGATGGGATAGTCGTGGGCAGCGAGGATCGTCCGTCCATCCTCGGTGGCGGCGGGGACCAAAAGCTCCGCCTCCCCGTCGTAAGGGGCGACAGCGGTCTCGTCGGCGTTTTCAAGACTGTCCACCGTCAGGGTGGCGTTGCGGCAGACGGTGATGCCCACGTTGCCGCCCAGGACGTTGGAGCCGTACACGTAAGCGGTGCAGCCCGCCGCGTCATAGATGGCGTAGCCGCCGGTGCCGATGTTCTCCACGTCGGAGTTCACCACGTACATGGTGGTGCTGGTATTGTCGTAGCTCAGACCGCCCCAGGAGTTGGTCAGGACGGCGGAGTTCAGGAACCAGACGTCGCCGCCCATGAGGAGCATGGCGCGGGTGGAGTGGTTCACGAACATGCTGTCCACGCAGATGAGGTCTCCCAGCTGGGTGGTGTTCTTATCGCGGGTCGTGGAGGGGATGTGCACGCTGGGACGGCCGGTGCCGTTGGACTCCACGTACACGTTCCGCATCTCGATGGCGGAGCCGTTGAAGGCGATGCCCACGCCGGGGGCCGTCTCGGTGGCCTTGTCATGCTCGGGCTCGTTCGGGTCCTCCTCCATGACGATGACGGAGTTGTACATCTCGCCATCCGGGGCTTTGTAGATATCCTCCGCGCCGCCGAAGAAGACGGGGGTGGTCTCGTCGGTGAGCTGGTTTATGACGATGCCGGAGTTGCCCACGGATTCCTCCGCGTCCCAGTTCTCCGCGCCGCAGTAGATGCGGATGCCGCCGAGGGCATAGGGCTCGCCGGTCACGGGGGCCGCGACGCCGTCCAGACCCTCCGCGTCATAGGCGTCGGTCACGTTCTGAGAGACGGTGTAGCCGTCCTCGGCGTACTCGATGTACAGCGCCGCACGGCCGCCCAGGATGTCCACGGCCTTGGTGGAGTTGTCAGGGGGACGGCTGGTGGCGGACCCGCCCATGGAGGTGTCCGGCATGTCCGAGGACGCGAACGCTCCCAGGGACAGGACCATGCACAGCGCCAGAGCCAGCGCCAGGATCTTGGTGATCTTCATAGAGTTCTCCTTTCTTCCTCTCGGTTTGCATGACAAACAAATGTCATTCCTCATCTCAATTATAATACAACACCTGTAAATTACAATCCCCAAATTCTTTGCTTCCTCATTGACAGGCCCTGTTCTTTGCTTTACAATCCGTAATATGAAAAAGTTATTTTTTATCCTATGCGGCGTACTGCCGCTGTGCCTTTCGCTTCTTCTGGCAGGCTGCGCCGGGACCCGGTCGGCCACGGTGCCGGAGGCTCCCGCCGAAGCCATGGAGGCCGCGGAGGCCCTGCCGGAGCTCCCCGCAGGACCCGCCCCGGTGGACCTGAGCGCCCCGGGCACGACCCCGGAGGGCGTATCCCGCCGGGGCAGCGTGGTCACCGTGTCCGCCGCCGGGTCCTATGAGCTCTCCGGCGAGCTGGACGGCAAGGTCGTGGTGGACGCGGACGGGCCCGTGGAGCTCATCTTGAACGGCGTCCGCCTCATGGGCCAGAGCTGCCTGGACATCCGCTCAAACGACCCGGTGACCCTGGTCGCCCCGGCGGGGACGGTGAACCTCTTCACCGACACGCCCCCCGCGCCGCCCAGCGGCGAGGCGTCCTCCTCCGAGCCCGGAAGCCCTGAGCCGGAGACCGACGAAGACGCCCTGGACGCGGAGGAGGACGATGAGCTCCTCACTGCGGCGGACAGCGCTTTCGGCGCCGTCATCACCTCCAAGGCGGCCCTGACCGTCACCGGAGAGGGCAGCGTCACGGTGGACGCCCGCGTCAACAACGGCGTCCGCGCCAAGGACGGCCTCACGGTGGAGGGCTGCATCCTCACCGTGCGCTCCGCGAACCACGGCGTGAAGGCCAAGGGCGGCATCACCCTGGCGGGCGGATCTGTCACCGTCACCGCGGGCGGGGACGCTCTCGCGGCGGAGGCCGGGCGGATCGTCCCCGGCGGGGTATCCCTCCTGGACGGGACCGTCACCCTCACGGCCAAGGGCCGGGGCGTGGACGCGGAGGGGCCCGTGGCCGTCTCCGGCGGCGTCCTGACCGTCACCTCCCAGGACGACGGCCTTCGGGCCGACACCGCGGTCATCTCCGGCGGTCAGATCACCCTGGACGCCGGCTGCGACGGCATCCAGACCGGGACGCTTCTGTCCGTCTCCGGCGGCACGCTCTCGATCACCACCGGCGGTGGCGGCGGCGACGCCATCAGCCACGCCGGGGACGCCTTCGGGCCTATGATGTGGAGCTCCTCCGCCACGGAGCCGGAAAACAGCGCCAAGGGCCTCAAGTCCGACGGGGACATCGCCATCTCCGGCGGCGTCATCGACCTGAACACCGCGGACGACAGCATCCACTGCGCCGCGGTCTGCACCGTGGACGGGGGTGAGATCACCGTCCTTTCCTCCGACGACGCCATTCACGCGGACGATATGCTGGTGATAAACGACGGCCTCATCCGCATCGACGACTGCTTCGAGGGCCTGGAGGCCTTCGCCGTGGAGCTGCGGGGCGGCGACGTAGTCATCCGCGCCGTGAACGACGGCATCAACGCCAACGGCCAGGAGATGATGTTCCGGCGCTCCACCGATGCGGAGGAGAGCGTCGTCACCTCCGCCAGCGGTTCCGCCACCACCTACGTCCTCATCGCGGGCGGGTCCCTGGACCTGGTGGTCACCGGCAATTCGAGCAACATGGGCGACGGCGTGGACTCCAACGGCGCGGTGTACATCACCGGCGGCGACGTGGTGGTCTCCACCTTCGGCACCTTCATGGAAAACGGTCTGGACACCGGCTGGGGCGGTCCCGTGGTCACCGGCGGCCGTGTCATCGCCGGCGGCTCCTCGACCATGGCGGAGGGCTTCGGCAGCTCCTCCACCCAATGCGCCGCCGTGGTCTCCACCAGCTACATGCCCGACGGCACGGAGGTCGTCCTCTCCGATGAGGACGGGAACGTCCTCTGGTCCGTGGTCCTGGCGGACGCCTTCTCCTGCATCCAGATCTCCCATCCCGACATGCAGGTGGGCCATGTCTACACCCTGACCTACGGCAGCGAGAGCACCACCCTGGACTTCACGGATTCGAACCTCGTGTCGCAGACCCGGGGCTTCGGCTTCGGCCGTCCCTTCTGAGAGCGCAGCCGCTTTCCTTCGCCCCCGGCGATTGAAAGCGGCTTCTCTATATGCTATACTTGTGAATGAATTAATTATAAGAAAGGAGAAACAACATGAGGAAACTATTGGCTGTACTCCTGGCTCTGACGCTGGTGCTGAGTCTGGGCGTGACCGGCTTTGCCTCCGGAGAGGCGTCCGGCGACACCTCCGGCGAGGCGGAGGACACCGGACCCAAGGCGGCCATCGTCTACGGCGACGGCGGCGAGATCGCCGAGGACGAGCAGACGGAGGGCTTCGACCTGACCTTCTATCCCGGCGGCGGCCGGGACGACGGGGGCCTGCGGAGCTTTCTGTTCACGTCCGACAGCTCCGGCGCCGCCCTGCTCTACTCCGAGCCCCGGGAGGACACCCTGACCTACACCGTGGGCGGGGACGCTGCGAACATCGCGCTGGACGAGTACCCCGTCTCCGACACCGCGGCGGACTTCCTGCGGGGCGTGGGCGTGGAGAGCTTCGACTCCGCTGTCATCCTGGGAGATGACGAGGCGGCGGATTCCTGCCCGCCTGTCATCTCCGCCAAGGGCTGGACCGACCTGACCATCGACGGCACCCTGATCCTGGCGGCAGGCGCCGCCCGCAGCGCCTTCTACTCCGACGTGTCCGGCGGCAGCACCGTTCCCGGTCCCGGGGCCATGGGCGGCGCCCAGGGCAGCGAGGCTCCCGTGGTGGTGGTATCGAACTCTCTTCTGGAGACCACCGGCGGCGGCGACATCGCCGGGGAGATCTCCGTGGGCAACTCCGGCGGCCGGGCCCGGGGCATCCAGCCCCAGGGCAAGAGCGTGACCTATCTCTATAACTCCGCCATCGTGTCCCATACCTGGGGCGCCTGGAGCACCGACTCCGCGCGGCAGGGCCTGGACTTCGTCGCCTGGCGCAGCCTGGGTCTCAGTCAGGGCGGATACGGCGCCTACGCCGACACCAGCTGCCACGTCTTCCTCTACGGCAGCACCCTCATGGGCAGCTCCGACGGTATCGTGGCCTCCAACAACGGCGAGATCTACGCCACGAACAGCGCCGATGAGCAGAATACCACCGAGCTGCGGGCCTTCATGGGCCGCACCGCCAACATCCGGGACCTCTCCTGGCAGGACTTCCCCGCCCAGGCGGAGGACGTGACGGACAGCCTCATCATGGGCGGCCAGACCGCCGTGCAGTTCCACATGCCCGACCAGGGCCATTCCGGCGCCCGGAACCAGACCCAGGGCACCCTGTATGTGAAGGGCGGACGGCTCGCTACGGACGAGAGCCTCATCAAGGGCGGCTTCGACGGCATCGCGGCCTACAACCAGCGCTACGCCGGCGCTCTCATCGTGACGAAGTCCGCCAACGCCAGCATCTACCTCCAGGGCACGGAGCTGGACAGCTGGAGGGGCGTCCTCATCCACACCATGATCAACTCCGACTCCAACGTCAACAACATCGCCGACGGGGACGAGACCGTCGGCAGCACCGTGGTGTTCGAGGATATGGACGTCACGGGCGACATCATCCACGACGACTACCAGCGGGAGCTGTACCTCACCCTGGACAAGACCACTCTCACCGGCGCCATCTACTGCAACACCGCCGAGGACTGGAACGCCCTGTGCGAGGCGGAGTTCGACGGCAGCTACATCCTGGACCCCGACGGCTACGACACCTGGTGGGGCGTCACCCTGACCCTCTCCGGCAACTCCGTCTGGAACGTCACGGATACCTCCGTGGTCACCGACCTCATCCTGAACGACGGCTCCACGGTGAACGGCGTCATCACCGAGAACGCCGACGGCACCCTGACCATCTCCCCGCTGGAGGGCTCCGCCGATACCGGGAGCGCCTCCGGGGAGGCCTCCAACATGCCCGACGGCTCCATGCCGCCCGATCCCCCTGCGGACCTGGCCCCCGGCGAGGTGCCTCCCGGCGGCTTCGGCGGCATCGACTGACCCTCGATATACAGCAGGGGCGCGTTGCAGAATAGGATATTCTGTGACGCGCCTTTTCTACGGCAGGAACAGGCAAAGATTGTAAAACTGCGCCCGAAATGTGGAAAATTTCCCCAGGGGCGTGGGCTTTTCCCCGAAGGCGGCGAAGCCCATCAGGGACGCCACCACCGGCTCCACCGACGCCATGACGGCGCCCTTCCCCGCCTCCGTGCCCCGGAGTCCGAGGCTGTAAAACAGGGCGGGCAGGAAGCCGGACACCACGATGAGGCAGATCCCCATTAACACCGTGAAGGGACTTGTCAGCACCGGTGCGGCGGGACCGAAGCCCCATACCGCGATCCCCGCCAGGGTACACAGCAGCCACCCGTAGACGTTGATGGTCAGGGTGTCGTACCCGCGGTTCGACAGGGCCTTGATGCACACGGTATAGCAGGCGTACCCGATGCCCGCCAAAAGGCCGTAGATCACCCCCGCGGCGCTCAGGCCCGTGTCCCCCTCCAGGAGACCGGATACCAGGGTGCATCCCGCCACCGCGCACAGCAGCGCCATGAGCTTCCGGCGGCTGAACCGCTCCCCGAAGGCGAAGAGGCTGATGACCATGACGAAGGTCGGCGCGGAGTACATGAGGGTGCAGGCCGCGGACAGGCTGCCGTAGGCGATGGACTGATAGTAGCAGAAGGTGAAGAAGAAGGTCATAAGACCGAAGGCGGCCACCAGCCAGGCATCCCCCAGCCGGAAGCGAAAGAGCTTCGGGCCTTTCAGCAGCGCCCAGACCGTGAACAGCACCAGGCACCCTCCTGAGCGGATGACGAGGATGCCGCCGCTCGTCACCCCCACGGCGTTCAGCTGCCGGGTGAACAGGCCGATGGTCCCCCACAGCACTCCCGCCAGCAGGATGGATATATCGTATTTTTTCAAAGCGAAACACACCTTTCCAAAGTCAGGATTTTACCTGTTTCCACAGGAAATGTCAACTTCGGTTCGGTGTGTTTCTCCGGTTCCCGTATCGTGTTCAGCTGAAATTATGCGCGTCCTGGAGGACCATGTCCTTGACCTTCATGAGGCGGACCTTGGTGGAGGACTCGTTCTCCGCCAGCTTCATGGTGATGTAGCGGATGTTCTCCTGGAGCTCCGGGATCATGACGTACTCGAGGGCGTTCACCCGGCGGCGGGTCTTCTCGATATCCTCCGCGAGAAGCTGCATGGTCTTTTCCACCTCCGCCAGCTCCAGCATATCCTCAAAGACCTCGTAGAGCTTCGTCAGCGCGTCGTCCAGCTCCCCGCTCGTCTGGGCGAAGCCGTAGGGCAGCGTCCCGGCGTCCCCTCCGGAGTGGGTGCGGAAATCGTACACAGGCACGTTCACGCTCATGATGTTCTTGTAGGATACGTCCAGCTCCACCCGGCGGCTCTGGTACAAAAGGCTCTGCTCCAGCGTCTCCGGGCTCATGACGGCGCTGGCCATGCTCATGGCGGCGAAGGCCTCGGTGAGGCCCTTTTCCACCTTCTCGCGCAGGACCTTGTTCTGACGCACCACGTCCATGAACTGGCGCATCTCCTCGTCCCGCTTGTCCTTGAGGAGCTTATGGCCTCTCGACGCGGTGCGCAGCCGCCCCTTGAGCTGGTTTAGCACCATGCGGGTGGGCGTTACGGCTTTTTTCGGCATACTACCACTCCGATCTTACTCGGCCGTTTTCGGCATATACTTCTCGATTTCAGACAGCTTGAGGCGCTTGAGCTCCGCCCTCGGCAGGATGCTCAGCAGCTCCCAGCCCAGGTCCAGCGTCTCCTGGATGGTGCGGTTCGTCTGGTTGCCCTGGCTGACATAGCGCTTTTCAAAGGCGTCGGCAAACTCCGCGAACTTCTTGTCCGTCTCGGAGAGGGCCGCCTCGCCCAGGATGGTCATGAGCTCCTTGGCCTCCTTCCCCGCGGCGTAGGCGGAGAAGAGCTGGTTCATGGTGCCGGCGTGGTCCTCGCGGGTCTTACCCTCGCCGATGCCCTTGTCCTTCAGGCGGCTCAGGCTGGGCAGCACGTCCACGGGCGGCACGATGCCCTTGCGGTAGAGCTCGCGGGAGAGGATGATCTGTCCCTCGGTGATATACCCCGTCAGGTCGGGGATGGGGTGGGTCTTGTCGTCCTCGGGCATGGTGAGGATGGGGATCATGGTGATGGAGCCCTTCTCCCCCACGCGCCGTCCGGCCCGCTCGTACATCGTCGCAAGGTCCGTGTACATATAGCCTGGGTAGCCGCGGCGGCCCGGGACCTCCTTCTTGGCGGCGGAGACCTCGCGGAGGGCCTCGGCGTAGTTCGTGATGTCCGTCAGGATGACGAGCACGTGCATATCCTTCTCGAAGGCCAGATACTCCGCGGCGGTCAGGGCCATGCGGGGCGTGGCGATGCGCTCGACAGCGGGGTCGTTTGCCAGGTTCGAGAAGACCACGGTGCGGTCGATGGCGCCGGTGCGGCGGAAGTCGTTGATGAAGTACTCCGACTCCTCGAAGGTGATGCCGATGGCGGCGAAGACCACGGCAAAGCTCTCATCCGTACCCAGCACCCGGGCCTGCCGGGCGATCTGGGCGGCCAGGGCCGCGTGGGGCAGGCCGGAGCCGGAGAAGATCGGCAGCTTCTGCCCGCGCACGAGGGTGTTCAGGCCGTCGATGGTGGAGACGCCCGTCTGGATGAACTCCGCGGGATAGGCCCGGGCGGCGGGGTTCATGGGCAGGCCGTTGATGTCCTTATACTCCTCCGCGAGGATGGCGGGGCCGCCGTCGATGGGCTCACCCATGCCGTTGAAGACGCGGCCGAGCATATCCTCGGACACGCCCAACTCCAGCGGATGTCCCAGAAACCGGACCTTCGTCCCGGCGAGGTTGATGCCCTGGGCGCTCTCGAACAGCTGGACCACGGCGGTGTCGCCGTCCACCTCCAGCACCTTGCAGCGGCGCTTCTCGCCGGTGGGCAGCTCGATCTCCGCCAGCTCGTCGTAGGTGACGCCCTCGACGTTCTTTACCATCATCAGAGGGCTTGCGATCTCGCTGATGGTCTTGTATTCACGGATCACTGGTCGTCGCCTCCTTCCACCAGCGCCTCGATCTCGGCGGTCATGTCCTTTTCGATCTCGTCAAACTGCGTCTCGTACTCCCCGGGCAGGATCATCTTGGCGCGGCCGATGCGCTCGCGGCTGGGGATCTCAAAGAGCTTTCCGAGCTCCGCGCCCCGGCCCATGGCGTCCCGGCAGAGGGCATCGTATTTCAGGATGAGGCCCAGCAGCCGGAACTGCTTGTCGTAGCTCGAATAGGCGTCCTCGTCCATGAAGGCGTTCTGCTGCAGGAAGTCCTCGCGGATCATCTTGGCGGTCTCCAGGGTCATCTGGTCGTTCTCACTCAGACTGTCCTTGCCGACGAGCTTCACGATCTCGTTGAGGCTCTCCTCCTCCTGGAGGATGGCCATGCTCTTCTCCCGCTGGCGCATGAAGCCGGGGAACTGCTTGTCGTACCAGTCCCGCAGGGTGTCGTCGTACAGGCTGTACGAGGTCAGCCAGTTGATGGCGGGGAAATGCCGCGCGTAGGCGAGGGAGCTGTCCAGGCCCCAGAAGACCTTGACGATGCGCATGGTGGCCTGGGAGACAGGCTCCGAGGTATCGCCGCCCGGAGGGGACACCGCGCCGATGGCGGTGATGGAGCCCTGGCGGGAGTCGGACCCCAGGCATTCCACCACGCCGGCACGCTCGTAGTACTGGGCCAGACGGCTGGCCAGATACGCGGGGTAGCCCTCCTCGCCGGGCATCTCCTCGAGACGGCCGCTCATCTCGCGCAGGGCCTCGGCCCAGCGGGAGGTGGAGTCCGCGAGGACCGCCACGTCGTAGCCCATGTCGCGGAAGTACTCCGCGATGGTGATGCCGGTGTAGATGCTGGCCTCACGGGCCGCCACGGGCATATCGGAGGTGTTCGCGATGAGGACCGTGCGCTGCATGAGGGACTCGCCGGAGCGGGGGTCCTTCAGCTCGGGGAACTCCATGAGCACGTCCGTCATCTCGTTGCCGCGCTCGCCGCAGCCAATGTACACCACGATGTCCACGTCGGACCACTTCGCGAGCTGGTGCTGAACGACGGTCTTGCCGGAGCCGAAGGGGCCGGGCACCGCGGCGGTGCCGCCCTTGGCGATGGGGAACAGCGTGTCGATGACCCGCTGGCCCGAGTTCATGGGCCGGCTGGGGACGTATTTGTGCTTATAGGGCCGGGCCACACGGACGGGCCAGCGCTGGATCATGTTGATCTCGTGGCGTACGCCCTTGTCGTCCTCAATGACCGCCACGGTGTCCGCCACGGTGTAGCTGCCGCTTTTGCAGGACTTCACCACACCGGAGATCCCCACCGGGACCATGATCCGGTGGAGGATGGCCGTGGTCTCCTGGACGGTGCCCAACACGTCGCCGGGCTTCACGATGGCCTCGGGCCTGGCGACGGCCTTGAACTCCCAGACCTTCTCCCGGTTCAGGGGCGCCACATCCACGCCCCGGGCGATGGTAGCGCCGGTGAGGGCGCGGATCTCCGTCAGGGGGCGCTGGATCCCGTCGTAGATATTCGTCAGGATGCCCGGGCCCAGCTCCACGCTCAGAGGCGTGCCGGTGGTCTCCACCACCGCGCCGGGACCGAGACCGGAGGTCTCCTCGTACACCTGGATGGAGGCGCTGTCGCCCTTCATGTTCAGGATCTCGCCGATGAGCCTCTGCTTGCCCACGCGGACAACGTCGGAGACGTTGGCGTCGGCGAGCCCCGAAGCCACCACCAGCGGGCCGGAGACCTTTGTGATCGTTCCGCTCATATCGTTACCTTCTTTCGGATCAAATCAGAGTATATTCGCGCCGACGGCGCGCTCCACCGCGGATTCGAGGGCCAATCGGCCCAGGCCCAGGGAGCCGTCCTTCCCGGGGATGAGGATGATGGCGGGGCTGGGCCGGTCCTTGAACCTGGCGATCTCCGCCGTCAGCTCCGCAGCCAGAGCCTCCTCCATATAGATGATGGAATACTCGTCCCCGTTCTGCTCCTCGGTCCTCGTGAGGGCCTTCAGGGTCCGGCGGGCCTCCTCCGCCTCCCGGACAGGGAAGGTGTCGAGGCCCAGGGCCTTGAAGCCGATGACCGTGTCGGGACTTCCCACCACAGCGATCTTATACATAGCAGTCACGCAGCCTTTCCCGCAGCTCCTCATGGCTCACGCCGCTGCGCTTTCCCAGGATGACCATCCGGGCCGCCACGATCTCGCCCTCCAGCATGGCCAGGTAGGCCACAACGGCCTCGGGACCGAAGGAGACGTACTTCGCTTCTCCCAGGAACCGGGTGAGGGCGTTCTCGCAGGTCCGCTCGAAGGGGGTCAGGGGCGCGCCCTCCACGGCGGCCTCTCCCAAAGCGGCAGCCTCCGCCAGCGCCCGGTCGGTGAACACGGCGGAGATCCCGTCGCCGTAGACCCGGCGGACCATCGGCCCCACCGGGATGTTCCCGCCGTCGATGAGGGCGGCGCTGAGGACGCCCTCGTCCATGTGTCCCCGGAGACAGCGCACCGCGCTGCGCAGGTTCGCCGTGTCGATGCACAGCTTCACATACCGGGTGTAGAAGTCTGAGGAGAGGGTCTCCGTCAGGGAGAGGAGCTCCCCGTAATACGCCCGGTCGATCTCCATGTCCGTCACCTGGGGGTTGGAGGTCCGGGCCAGGGTGCTGCGGGCGGAGCGGATGGTCTCCGCCAGGGGCCGGGGCACGGCCCGCCAGTCGTCCTGCTCGAAGGCCTCCCGGAGCTTGGCGGCGGGGACCCGTCCGCAGTCGGACAGAAGACCGTCCCCGGAGACCCCCGCGCCCTCGCCCTTCACCAGGACCTTGGCGTTGTGGTAGTCGAACCGCAGCCGGGCGGCGTCCACCAGGGCCTTCTCCGGGCAGAGCTTTTCCATATCGTCCAGCACCTGGCTCCGCCGGGCGGCAAAGGCCGCCTCCAGTACCGCGTCGGAGGCGCCCTCCAGCTCGGGATAGCCGCACTCCGACAGGACCTTCATCGCCTCGTCGGCGTCGGGCGCGGCGGCCATGCGCTCCAGCCGCTCCCGGCGCAGGAGGCCCGCCTCCTTCGCCCGGAGGTACGCGGACAGATAGAGGTAATCCGTCGATTTCACTTTTGACAAGTCACTTCACCCCTTGTCGCTCCAGATCGTCCGTCATCAGCTCAGAAGCTCCGCCGCCACCATAGCGGCCTGCTCCTGTCTGGCCTGCGCCATGAGCGCCTCCAGGGTGCAGTTGACGGTGATGTTCCCGTCCCGCAGGACGAGCCCGCCGGAGAAGTCCCCGGCGTCCGCCGCCAGGACCAGCTTGCCGGTCCTCTTTTCGGCAGCCAGGAGAGCGTTGGCCTTCTTCGCAACCTTATCGCCGACGGCGGCTCTGTCCTTCTCCGAGAGGAGGATCTCCTCCGTGCCGGTGGAGGCGGCCTTCGCCGCCTGTCCCGCCAGGAAGTCTATGTAAGCCTCCCCGGAGAGGGCCCGGAGCTTCGCCTCCGCCCGGTCGAAGGCCTCGCCCACGATGGACTGCTTGCAGGCAAGGACGCTCTTGCGGGCCTCCATGTCGGCGGCCTTGGAGAGCCTCTCGGCCCGGTCCTCGGCGGCCTTCACGCCCTCCCGGACCTTGCGCCAATAGGCCTCCTGGGCCTTGGCCTCGCCCTCGGTGCGGATGGCCCGGCACTGAGCCTCGGCCTCCTCCGCCATGCGGGCGGCGTCCGCCACCGCCTCCGTCTCGATGCGGGCGGTGATCTTTTCGATGCCGTTCATAGCTCTGCCCTTAGGTGGACTGGAGCACCATCAGGATGGACGCCAGCATGGACAGGATCGCATAGAACTCCACGACGCCGCAGAGGATGATGCCCTTGGAGAACTGGCCGGGATTCCGGGCCATCAGGTTCACGGAGGAGGCCGCCACCTTGCCCTGGGCGACGGCGGTGATGTAGCCGCCGATGGCCATGGGGATGCAGGCGCCGAAGACGGACAGGCCCTGGGCGATGGTAAGGTCCTTGAGGCCCGCGCCGCCGATGAGACCGATCTGGATCATGGCCATGAACCAGACCACCAGGCCGTACAGGCCCTGGGTGCCGGGAAGCACCTGCAGGATGACGCATTTACCGAAGCTCTCGGGCTGCTCGCTCAGAAGTCCCGCCGCGGCCTCGCCGGCCACGCCGGTGCCCTTGCCGGAGCCGGCGCAGCTAAAGCCCACCGCCAGCGCGGCGCCCAAAAACGCGAGGCCCAGCCCGCCATAGGTGTTGATAAGTTCCAGCATGTTATATTTCCTCCTTGATCAAATCAACGTATTGGGGATCTATATCCAGCGGCTCGTAGGACTTGCCGCCGTCCTTGTAGAATCGTCCGAAGAACTCCAGCACCTGCAGGCGCAGGTCGTGGACGAAGCAGCCGAGAAGGTTCAGGGCGAAGTTCAGCGCGTTGCCCACCATGGCGACGATGATGAAGACGATGATATTGCCCGTCATGGCGCCCAGCTGATTGAACACCATGGCGATGACGTTGCCCGCCAGCATCAGCGCCATCAGACGCAGGTAGGACAGGATATCGCTGAAATAGCCCGTGACGCCGTTGTAGATGGCGCCGAAGAGGCCGATGAGACCGCCGCCCACGCTCTTCTTCTCCCAGAACTGCCCGATCACCAGCAGCGCGCCGCCGATGATGAGCAGCCACGGCCCCAGGTGCAGCACCATGAGGACGATGCCGATGAGGATGCACCACCAGGCGCCCTCCTCGAACAGGGCGGAGAGCCCGTCGCCGTTCCTGCATTTATACACCACGCTCACGATCATGCCGGTGAAGATCTGCACCACGCCCAGAGCCAGGGAGCCGATCATGATCATCATCACGTCCCCCAGGGGGGTGAAGAGGCTCGGCAGCGCAGTGAAAGCGGTGTCGGGATCTATCATGGCGGCGATCTGGGGCAGCAGGTCCCCGAAGAAGCCGCCGGTCATGGCGCCGAAGAGGAAGGTGCTCACGCCGCACATGCCCAGGAGCCGGAGCAGATGCCCCGTGCCCCCCTTGGGCTTCATCTTCCTCACGGCGACGACCGAGGCCAGGATCATGAGAAGACCGTAGCCCATGTCCGCCATCATGATGCCGTAAAACAGCACGAAAAACGGCCACATGAGGGGGTTCGGGTCGATGCCGTCGTAGGCCGGGAGGGAGTACATCTCCGTCACCAGGCTCATGGGCTTCACAAAGCCACGGTTTTTGAGCTTCACCGGCACGTCGGGGTATTCCTCCGCCGGGGGATCGGTGAGCTCATAGGCGCAGTCGAAGCGGTCCAGCAGCGCCGTCAGGGCGCTTTCCTCCGGTGCGGGACACCAGCCCTCCAGGGTGACCACGGAATCCGTGCCCAGGAGCCGCTCGACGGCCTCCGCCTTCTCCACCTCCGCCTTCATCCGGTCCGAGGACAGGCGCAGGGCCGCAGCGGCGTCCCGTTGGGCGGCGATCTTATCCGTCAGAGCCTTCTTCCGGGCGGCCAGGTCCTCCAGCTCCCCGTTCAGGCGGGCGATGTTCTCTCTTGCCGTACCCTTGAGGCCGGGGAAGGCCACCTGGGTGCAGCCGATGGCCCGCACCGCGTCCAGCACCGCGGGAAGCTCCTCCTTCAGCGCCAGGACCAGGAAGCAGCGCTGCATCCCGTCCTCCGAGACCAGCTCCAGCTCCACCGCCTCCGACGCGGACTCCGCCGCCGCCCGGACGTTCATGACGTCGATCTGGGCGATGGCGCTGACAAACCCCACGGCGCAGCGGCGGGTGCCCACGGCGTTCAGGGCCAGGTCCAGGGAGGACCAGGGCTTCAGGGCCTCGATGTCCGAGCGGACCCTCGCCTCCTCCGCCGACAGCTTCCGCAGGGAGGCCTCCCAGTCGGTGATCTCCCCGGCCAGGGCCAGATCCCGCGCCAGGGCGTCGCCGTCCAGAAATTCGCTCTCTGTCACCTCGGGCCGGGCGGACAGGAGCTTTTTCTTCACCGGCGCGTATTGGTCCAGCACCTTCAGGGCGGCGTCCAGACGGCTCTGATCCGTCTTCAGCCGGGGCAGGTCCGCCCGCTCCGGCCGGAGGACAGCCGCGTCCGGGTCGGCGCTCAGCTCCGTGTCCGGCACCACCTGCACGCACCCCAGGCGCATCAGCTCCCGCATCAGCTCGTCCCGCTGCTGCCGCAGGGCGATGACGCGGAGCTTTTTCATCCTAACGATGGACATATCAGCCGTTCACGATCCTTTCCACGATCTTATCCGCCGCCGCGTCCATCCGGCTCTCCGCCCGGGCCCGCATGGCAGCCTCCCGGTTGCGGGTGCTGGAGGCCAGCGCCGCGGCCTCTTCCTTGGCCTTCTCGTCCGCCTTGCGGGTCATCTCCCGGACCTCGGCGTCGGCCTTGGCCTCCGCCTCCGCGATCATGGCCGCGGCGGTCTCCTCCGCCTCCCGGAGCGCCTTTTTCACGTCCGTTCCCGCGGCGGAGCGGATCTGCCGGGCCTTCTCCTCGGCCAGAGCGATGGTTTCCAGCGCTTCCAATGCCATATGTACAGCACCTCCCAGGGCGTCAAAATCAGCTGCAAAAACATTTCTAATGTTTTTCTTAAAATTATCTCATTTATATAATACGCGATAAACCCCACCGGTGCAAGTGGCAATTTTCCCGAAAAGCCCTTATGACCACCGGTCATTTTTTGCGCTTTGTTACAAGATTTAACAATCTCGGCCGTATTGCATAAAACGGCGGACTTGTCCTCCGCCGGGTTTTCATGTATAATATGGAAAAATCTCCTCAACTGCGGAGGACCGCCATGCCAGAACGATACAACCGACGCCACATCGGCGACCGCCGGGACGGACGGCGGCTCCACACACTCAGCCCCGTCTTCCAGCTGACGCCCTTCATCATGCGGGAGCCTTCGGACGCCGTCAACAGCTTCACCGACCAGACCGAGACCGGCGCCATGGAGGCCTGGCTCGCCACCCGCCGGGAGGACGGCGCGGAGCTCACCCTCATGCACGTCTTCATCGCGGCCTACGTCCGGACCCTGTCCCAGTACCCCGCGCTGAACCGCTTCGTGGCCGGACGGTTCCTGTACGCCCGGGACCGGATCGACATCGTCCTGTCCTCCGGCAGGAACGGCTCCGCCGACGCGGGGTCCATGGCTGTGAAGGTCCGCTTTCTGCCCACGGACACCGTCTACGACGTGGGCCGGAAGATCTCCGCCCAGGTCAGCAGCATCAAGGCCGACGAGGACGCCACCCGGATAGAGCGCCTGGCCGCCACCATGGTGAAGACGCCCCGCTTCGTGCTGCGGTTCGGCGCCGCCCTGGTCCGCTGGTTCGACTACCACGGCTGGCTGGGGGATACCCTGACCGACCGCAGCCCCTTCCACGGCACCGCCGTCATCTCCGACGAGGGCGCGAACCTGCTGCCCTCCATGACCCGGGGCATCAACAGCATCGGCTGCCTGCCCCTGAGCCTCTCCATCGGGCGGCGGCGTACCTCCTGGGAGGTAACGAAGGAGGGCCGCATCCGGGAGGTCCGCACGGTGGACTACACCGTCTCCGTGGACTCCCGCATCGCCGACAGCGCCTATATCGGCGCGGCGTTCAAGCTCTTCCGGCACTACCTCCTCCACCCCGAGGAGCTGGAGCAAAACCCCGCCCGGGTGAACAACGACACTCTGTGAACATTTAATTAATAATGGAAAGCGCCGCCCCGGGGCCTGCAAATCCCCGGGGCGGCGCCCATTATTCGGATGAAAACAGCTCTCCCGCTGCGGCGATCACCGCCTCCGCCGCCGTTCGGGACACCAGCATGTACCGATCGCCGCCCACGATGCAGAGACAGTGGGCGCTGTCATAGCTCCGCAGCTCCAGCTCCGCCGGGACGGACTCCGCGTCCTTCCACCGCAGCTCCGCCCGCAGGAGTGTCTGCCGTCCCTCCCCGGGAGAGGACACTGCCTCCGCCGGGAGCCCCGCCAGGGAGACGAGCCAGTCCTCCACGGCGTCCGTATCCAGCACCCAGCCGTTCATGGACCAGATCACGTCCGTCACCGCCACCGACCCGTCCCCCACGGGCCGCTCCGTCTCCTCCTCCAGCCGCAGCAGCTCGTACTCCGTCCCGCCCAGGGTCACCGCCGCGGAGGCGATGTCCTCTGTGTCCAGGGTCAGGGCCGCCGCCACTGTCAGCCGGTCCCAGTCCGGGTACATCAGGGTGTCCGCCGCCAGGGCCGAGGTGAGATATACCGCGTCGGAGCCGGAGATCGAGGCGTATATCCCGCCCTCCGCGTAATCCCCGAAGGCCACGGAAAAGGCCGCCTCCTTCCCGGTTTCGTCCAGGTACTTCACCTCCGCCGTCAGCTGGGGCTCATCCAGCCCGTAAAGCCCGGGCTCCGTCCCCTTCCAGTCCACGCAGCGGTCCAGGGCCGTGTCCAGCAGGGGCTCCAGGAGGTCCCGCACCCGCTCCTGCTCCAGAGGGACGGCGGCGCCTCCGTCCGAGCGGTACCATCCCGTGCCCCCGTCGCTGCGCACCCGGTAGGCGATGCGATAGCTCCCCGCCTCCGAGGCGACGGAAAGCTCCGTCACCGCCGTCAGCTCCGCCGGGATCTCATCCAGGGCCAAAAGCTCGTCCAGCCCCACCCGGAACGCCGCCAGGGATCCCTTCTCCAGGTACACCGTGTCCTCCCCGTCCCGCCGGACGTAGTACTCCCCGGTGACGCTCATGTTTCCCACCTCATAGGAGGCCGCCGTCTCCGAGGTGGCGGCGATGACCGTGAGGGACGGGGGCTTCAGGCCGTACCGCTCCATGTCCGTCACATCCTCCACCGCCATGGCCGCCGTGGCGGATGCTGCGGCCTCCGCCAGCGCCTCCGCCGCTTCCGGGTCGATGGGGCAGTTGGGGTCGTCCGCGTCCTCCCAGAGGCCCGAGTCACGCTCCCGGCGGAGATTGACGGTCTGTCCCTCCCAGGACCAGGACAGGGCGGTGAGCTCCTCCGCCGTCCCCACCGCCAGGGAGATGGGCTCGGTCGAGGGCTCCGGCTCCGCCGCAGCATCCCGGAGACCCGCGGTGGGATCGGCCAGCAGCCACGCCCCCGCCAGCACCGCTGCCGAGAGCACGAACATGGTAAATTTCGCCCTCTGTTTCATGATATCCACCTCTTATGCCGTTTGCCGGATCTACATGACCGAATATAGCACGCCCCGCCCGACAAACCCGTCGAACCGGGCAACTTTTCCGTGACCTATGCAAAAATCCGCAAATCTGTGCTATAATCGTTGGCGTTACGATCAAATACAGCGGAGGAGCCCGACCATATGAGAATGCGAAACAAGAAAAACCTCGCCCCCCGGATGGAGAAATGCGCCGCCGTCCAGGTGTTCGGGCCGGAGGAGAACCGGGGCCGCTGGAGCACGCTCCTGCCGGGCTGCGGAGAGGTCCGGGCGGAGATGGGCTGCGGCAAGGGACAGTTCACCGCCGGCGTCGCCCGGCAGAGCCCCGAGGCCCTCATCGTCGCCCTGGAGAAGGTCCCGAACGCCATGGTCACCGCCATGGAGCGGGTCATGGAGGAGGGCATCGAAAACGTCCGCTTCATCGACGGCGACGTAGCCGCCCTGCGGGAGATCTTCGCCCCCGGAGAGGTCTCGGTCATCTACATAAACTTCCCGGACCCCTGGCCCCGGAAGAAGGAGACGAAGCACCGCCTCACCGCCCCCGCCTTCCTGGCCATGTATTGGGACATCCTGCCCGTAGGCGGCCGGATCGAATATAAGACCGACCAGGCCTGGCTCTTCGAGTGGTCCCTGGAGCAGTTTTCCTACATGGGCTTCCGTCTGTCGGAGGTCACCCGGGACCTCCACGGCGGCGGCGTCACCGGCATCATGACGAATTACGAGGAGCGCTTCCACGCTCAGGGCGTGCCCATCTGCCGCTGCGTGGCGGAGAAGACCGAGGACCGTCCCGCCACCCCCGTGCCGGACAAGGAGGTCTTCGCCGCCGGAAAGACCGAGCTCACCGCCGGGACGTGATGGAGCGCTCGAGGAATTACCTGGCCGCGGCGGACCTTCTGCGGGTCACGGCCATCTGCCTCGTGGGCTGGTACCATATCTGGCAGCAGAGCTGGCTGGACCCCGGCTTTCACGTCGGCTCATATTATGTTAACTTACAGCAGGTAGTGCGCAACGGCTATATGATGGTGGACATTCTGCTGGTATTGTCCGGATTTTTACTGGCTCTCCCCTATGCCAACGCCCGGATGGGACGCGCCGTCCGTCCAACCGCAAAATCGTTTTATGTAAAGCGATTCTGGCGCATCGTCCCCTCCTATGTTCTGGCGATCCTGCTGACCCTCTTTTTCTGGGCGCTGCCCCAGGGGCTTTACGCCGGTCCCGGCGCGGCGGTGAAGGACCTGCTGGCCCACCTCACCTTCACCCACAATCTCTTTTCGGACACGTATTTCTTTACGCCGCTGCCCGGGGTGCTGTGGACCATGGGGGTGGAGGTACAATTCTACCTGCTGTTTCCCCTCATCGCCCTGTTTTACGAGGACCGGCCCTGGCTCACCTGCCTGTTTTTGACGGCAGCGGCCCTGTGCTTCCGGCTGTGGGTGTATTTTCAGAGCGGCACGGTGATGCTGGTGAACCAGCTGCCGGCCATGCTGGATCTGTTCGCCTGCGGCATGGCGGCGGCGTGGGTATATGCCAGGCTCTCGGTCCGGAGGCTCCCGGAGGGCGCCCGATGGGCCTTGGCGGCGGGGGCGCTGCTGGCGCTGTGCGTCATCCTCCAGCTCCTGTACAGGCAGACCCTGGGGGACGGGGACACGGTCCGGCGGGGCCAGCTCCTCCTGCGGCTGCCTCTGGGGATCGCGGGGGGCGCGTTCCTCCTGTGCGGCTGTCTGGGGCCATCGACCCTGTCCGCCGGGCTGGGAAATCCCGTCACAAAATTCCTCTCCGCGGTCAGCTACAATTTTTACATCTGGCATCAGTTCATCGCCGTGCGCCTCAAGGCGCTGCACATCCCGCCCTACGCGTCGGAGTCCCCCAACATGGCGGCGGAGCAGCCCTGGATGACCCGGTACACGCTCCTGTGCTTTGCCGCCGCCATGGCCGTCGCTGCGGCGGTCACCTTCCTCTGGGAGCGCCCCATCTACAAAAAAGCCACGCGGACCCTCGGTCAGTAGCCGAAGGCCCGCGATTTTATTTTGCAGCGCGGTTTTGCCGGACGGAGCAGGGCAGGTTGTGGAACAGGGGTGGAACAGGGGACGGTTCTGTGTTCTGGAACAGGGGACGGTTCTGTGTTCCAAAATGGAACATAGAACCGTCCCCTGTTCCACCTGCCCTGTTCCACCTGCACCACCCGGCCGTTCCCTGTTCCACCTGCACCACCCGGCCGTTCCCTGTTCCAAATTCACTCGACCGGTTCCTCCTGCCGGTCTTCCTTCCGCTCCGGGGACTCCAGCAGGGCCCAGAGCACGAACAGCATGGGCGTGGTCAGGCACAGTCCGATGCTGAAAAAGTCCTGGACCATGAAGCACAGGAAGGCGCTGCCCAAAGCCGGGTACAGGGCGCCGGACGTCCGGCGGCGGAACCAGGTGACGAGGCTGCACGCCGCCGCCCCCACATACGCCAGGACACCGATGAGGCCGATGCTCATGAAATATCCCAGGTACACATTGTGGGTATTGCCCACCACCACCACACGCTCCTTGCCCAGGGCCTCGATATACCGGCTCCAGCGGATATCGATCCGCTGGGAGTTGGTGCCGGGACCGCCTCCCAGCCAGAGCGTTTCCTTCGCCAGGAGCCAGCACTGCTTCCAGATCTGGCCCCGGTGGGACCCGAACTCGTCAGACAGATGCCCGTGGAGCACCTGGGACATCTCCCACAGGGTGCCGGAGGTCCCCGGCCAGAAGTACAGCGCCGCCAGACCCGCCAGGGTCCCGCCGCCGGAGACGCAGGCCGCGATCCGGGACGCCCTCCGGTCCCGCAGGACCATGGGGACCGTCGCCAGCAGACAGACCGCGACGCCGAACACCCCCGCGTCGATATCGCAGGTGGCCAGCACTCCCAGCGCCAGGGCGCCGGGCAGGAGCAGAAAGGTGTCCGCGGTATGCTCCGACAGGATGGCGAACACGATGAGGAGCGGCGCCGCGAGGCAGAGATACCCCGCCAGCAGGCCGGTGTTTCCGATGGTGCCGAGGAACGGGGCGTTCATGGCCTCGTATTTATCGTAGTAATTCAGCCCCTCGGGATAGAGCCGGAAGGGATCCAGCCCGCCCAGCTGGAGCACCGCGATGACGCAGCACACCGTGCAGGCGGCGCCCATCACCCAGACATACCGGCGGCGGGGCGTCCCCAGGAAGGTCACGCCGAAGAAGATGACGCCGTACAGGAGGGTGGTGACATAGCCGTCGAACCGGTCCGCCCCTATAAGGCAGATCTCCCCGTACTCCGAGAAGACGGCGGACAGGGCGCCCATCAGGAGAAACAGCGCGATGGCAAGATGGGCGGGCCTCGGTTCCACGTGATACCGCTCGCCCCGGATGAGTCCGATCACCAGCAGCACCGCCGCCGCCGCGAACCAGACGCAGACGGCGTAGACGAGGAAGTGGAACTTCGCCGCGGTGATGGCGGTATAGGCATGGACACGGAAGCCCACGAACAGGGGGAACAGGCCCAGCATCACCATTATGAACTTGTCCGTGATCCAGCGCGCGCTCCTCAGAAACATGGCACACCTCCGACGGGCTCTTTCTCCGATCATACCACAGCGGCGGGCCGTTTGCAAACCGGAGCCCAGGTTGACACATATAGATATTATATGTTACAATCCGGTTACAGCATAGACTGATCCAACGGAGTTCATACCATGAAGCTAAAACAGCTCCTGGCGCTGCTGCTGGCGGCGGCCCTCCTGGGAGGGGTCCCCGCCCTCGCCTATGGCGAGGAAGCGCCCGCGCCGGACGACATATTCATATTGGGGGAATCCTCCGCGTACGGCGATATCGCCTTCGGGGAGGCGCCTGCCGATGCCGGAAGCACCATGACCTCCCGCCGCTTCGCCACCTACGGCGCGGCGTTCTCCTCCGGCGGCACGCCCTCCCGCTATGATCCCCGGGAGAGCGGCGTCACCGCTCCCATCCGCACCCAGGGCAGCTGGAGCACCTGCTGGGCTATCGCCGCCATGACCGCGGCGGAGCTGGACGGACTGAACAGCGGTCTTCTCGGTGTCTCCGCGGACCTGAGCGAGCGGCACCTCATCTACTTCCTCTCCCATCAGACCGACGATCCCCTGGGCAATTCCTCGGGCGACTTCAACACCTATCCCGACTTCTGGGTGACGAAGGGAGGCAACCCCGTCATCGCCACCATGACCCTGGCCAACTGGCACGGCGCGGCCGACGAGACCGCCACCGCCTCCCCTTACAGCGGCCTCTCCTCCTCCGACAGTCTGGATGCCGCCTACGCCTATACCGATGTTCTCCACCTGGAGAACACCTACGCCCTGGATATCTCCACCGCCGCCGGACGGCAGACCCTGAAGTCCATGCTGCTCCAGCACGGCGCGGCGGTGCTGTGCCTGTATTACAGCAGCACCTATCTCTTCTCGGGATCTCCCTCCGCCCAGGCTGCCCAGCCCGAGGATCCTACGGACCCCGACGATCCCGAGACCCCCATCGACGTGGACCCCGACGATCCCGTCATCGACGCCGAGGCGGCCCCGGAGGACGGTCCTCTGCCGGAGGAAGGTCCTCAGTCCGAGGACGATACCCAGCCGGAAGAAAGTCCTCTGCCGGAGGCGGGTCCTCAGTCCGAGGACGATACCCAGCCGGAAGAAGCTCCTCCGCCGGAAAACGACACTCCGCCCGAGGATGAGCCCCTCCCCGAGGAAAGCCCCCTGCCCGAAGGGGACGTTCCGGAGGCGCCGGACGCCGACGCATCCTCCGACGCCGCCGGACTGGACGGCGCACCGGAGGCCGGGGAGCTCCCGGAGGACATGGACGATCCCTCCGACAGCTCGGAGGACCCCGATCCGGAGGATGCCCCCGAAACGGACAGCGCCATCCCCCGGGAGGACGCACCCGAAGCGGACGGCGCCTCCGAGGCGGACGATTACACCGTCTGCTACTACCAGAACAGCGTCTCCTCCACCAGCCACGAGGTGGTCATCGTGGGCTGGGACGACAGCTATCCCGCCGAGAATTTCGGCTATTCCGCCGGCGGCGCGGTGCCCCCGGGGGACGGCGCGTGGCTCTGCCAGAACTCCTATGGGGAGAAATGGGCCAAGGGGGATGGCTATTTCTGGGTGTCCTATTATGACGCCTCCGTCTCCTATCCCTCCGGCGGCACCATTTCCGGGCGCGTCACCGTGTTCGACTTCGCCTCCCCGGACAATTACGAGAACAACTACGAATACGACGGCGCCGTGGTCCTGGGCTACGTGAACGACACCATCGACGGCAAGGGCGTCTCCACCACCACGGCGGGGAGCTCCACCCTGCGCTGGTACGCCAACATCTTCACCGCCTCGGCAAACGGTCAGCCCCGGGGCACGGAGGCCCTCCGGGCCGTATCCACCTATACCTACCGTCCGGGCGTCTCCTACACGCTCTCGGTGTATACGGGCCTTACCGATCCCGCCGATCCCCTCTCCGGCATCCTGGCGGCGGAGCTCTCCGGCTCCTTCCCCTACGCCGGGTATCACACCGTTCCCCTGCCGGAGAGCGTCTCCCTGCAGGAGGGAGAGCTGTTTTCCGTTGTGTTTCGGGTGGGCATGGCCTCTGACCGCACCCTGTTCGTCCCCGCCTGCATCGTCAGCTCCCCCGCCACCACCGCGAACCCCTGGTACAGCACCAACGAGACCCTGGCCGGACAGAGCTTCATCTCCATGGACGGGTCCGTCTTCATCGACTGCAAGACCCTGAAAAACGAGCCCAACGTCCGCATCAAGGCCTTCACGGACAACACGGACCCGGTCTTCCCCTTCCGTGACGTGGGCGAAGACGCCTGGTATCACGACGACGTATACGCCGCGTGGCTGGGGTATCTCGTAAACGGCACCGCCGCCGACACCTACTCCCCCGCTCAGCCCGCCACCCGGGCCCAGGTCGTCACCGTTCTCTGGCGGCTCCTGGGTCAGCCCGCTCCGGATACGGCCGCGCCCTTCTCCGATGTGTCTGAGGGCGACTGGTACGCCGACGCCGTGGCCTGGGCCGGAGAGAACGGCGTGGTGAACGGCTATGCCGACGGTTCCTTCCACCCCAACGCCGTCATCAGCCGGCAGGACCTGCTGACGATCCTGTACCGCTTCGCCGCCCGGCAGGGCATGGACACCTCCGGCGCCGCGGACATCACCGCTTACAGTGACAGCGGCCTCGTGGGAGACTGGGCCGAGGACGCCATGGCCTGGAGCCTTGCCTCCGGCCTGCAGCGGGGCGTCGCCTCCGGCGGCACGGTGCTCCTGGACCCCAGGGGCAGCGTCACCCGCGCCCAGCTGGCGGCCTTCCTGAACCGCTTCACCGGGCTGTCCTGAACCAAGTGAAAACCGAAAGCGCGGACCCTGCTTTTCCGGCGGGTCCGCGCTGTTTTAATGTTTTTCGTAATTATTTTAATGTCTTTCGTAATAAATTTAATGTTTTACGATGATTTTATATTGACAAACATAAAATCCTCTGCTATACTCAGGCCATCAGAAAACAAAACCGATTCGGAGGTAGAATAACATGAAGGGTCTGAACACCGCCACACGCATCATCGCACGCATCCTGGAGATCTCTCACTGGGTGGGTGCCTGTATCATGGCCGTTCTCCTCGTCTGCTGCGTTTTCTTCAAGGATCTGGCCGCAGGCATGATCGCAGGGGGCTACACCGGCGAGGACACCATCTACGGTTTCCGCTTCTCCCTGGCAGGGGCAGACGGCGTCTCCCTGAGCATCCCGGCCCTCACCGTCTTCGCCGTGGCGGGGATCATCCTCTTCGCCCTGGTGGCCATGGTTTTCCGGAACGTTTACCTCATCATCAAGACCACCGAGGGCAAGACCTGGTTCTCCCAGGGCGCCACCCCCTTCCAGCCGGACGTGATCCGCATGCTGCGGGAGATCGGCATCTTCACCATCGCGGTGCCCATCGTCAGCCTCATCATGAGCATCGTCGCACGTCTCGCGGCAGGCCCGGAATTCGCCGAGACCAGCGTGGACCTGGGGAGCTTCGTTTTGGGGCTCCTGGTGCTGTGGCTGACCCAGCAGTTCACCTACGGCGCGGAGCTCCAGCGCCAGTCCGACGGCCTCATCTGAGGAGGACGCCATGGGACAGATCATACTGCGGCTGGACCGCATGATGGTGGAGAGGAAGATGTCTCTGGGCGAGCTGGCAGAGCGGGTAGGCATCTCCAACGTCAATCTCTCCAAGATCAAAAACAATAAGGTCACCGCCGTCCGGTTCTCGACCCTCGCCGCCATCTGCGAGGCCCTGGACTGCCAGCCGGGAGACATCCTGGAATACGAAAAATAAAAAACGTGGAACAGAGAGACGGTTCCGTGCTTCATGGAAGCATGGGGCCGTCTTCTGTTCCACACCCCCCACAAGATTCAGGCTACACCAGCAGCAGCTCCAGAAGGAACACCACCGCGCAGCAGGACACCGCCACCGGGAACAGTCCCGCGCCGCACCACGCCAGCACGATGCCGACGATCAGCGCCGCGATCCCCGCCAGGGGCGACTGGGTCGCCTCCACGATGGCCGGAAAGGTCATCACCGCCAGGGTGATATAGGGCACATAGTACAGAAATGACCGGAGAAACCGGTTTTTGATGGGCTTGCGCACCAGCGTCAGGGGCAGCACCCGCACGGCGTAGATCACCGCGAACATCACAAGGATGTAAAGATAGACGTTATGCTGCATCGACCGCCGCCTCCTCCTCTTCCTTTACGGGAAACAGCGCCGCGGCCAAGGCGGCGAGAAGGACCGTCAGGACGATGACCCGCGTGCCGGAGGAGACGCCGGAGATCCAGGGCAGACGGGACGCCGCGAAGCTGGCGGCAAAGCTCAGGAGCACGAAGACCAGCACGATCCTGTTCTCCCGGGAGGGCGGGACGATGACGGCGATGAACATGCCGAACAGCGCCACGCTCAGGGCGCTCACCACCCGCAGGGGCAGGATGTTCCCCGCAATGACGCCCAGGGCCGTTCCCAGGGCCCAGAGGGGCACCGCCGCGAGATAGGAGCCGTAGGAATACATGGGGTCCAGAGGCTTCGGCTGATGGACGGCGATGCCGAAGAGCTCGTCCGTCACGGCATAGCCGATGAGCAGCCGCTGCGGCAGGGTCGTATCGGGACTCAGCCGCTGGCTGAGCGCGAAGCTCATTAGGAGATACCGGGCGTTGGCCACCAGGGTCACCGCCGCCATCTCCCAGTAGGACGCGGCCGCGCCGATCACCGTGATGGCGGCGTACTCCCCCGCCGAGGCCACGCCCAGCGCGCTCATGAGAAAGCCCTGGAAGGCCGTCATGCCGGCGCTCTTGGCCGTGATGCCCAGGGCGAAGGCCACCGCCAGATAGCCAAGCCCTATGGGGAGCCCGTCCTTCATGCCCCGCAGGAAAGCGCTCCGCTTATCCTCGCGCATGCTGTTTTTGTCCTCTCGTGTTCTTTCACTCATTACTATACCCCATCTGTTGACATTAGTAAAACGAATAATTATAATAGTTCCATAAGTAAAAACGATATGAGGTGTTTATCATGCTCTCCAAATACGGGATCTTCTGCAAGGTGATGGAGGCCGGAGGGTTCACCCGGGCCGCCGCGGAGATCGGCTATTCCCAGAGCTCCGTCAGCCAGACGGTGCGCACCCTGGAGCGGGAGCTGGGAGTCACCCTCATCGCCCGGCGGCGGGACGGCCTGGCCCTCACCCCGGACGGGGAGCAGTTCATGCCGTACATCCAGGCCATCGCCAGCGCGGAGCGGGCCCTCGAGCAGAAGCGGGAGGAGATGGAGGATCTGGCGGACGCCACCGTATCCCTGGGCACCTTCACCAGCGCCAGCCGCAGCATGCTGCCCATGTGGATGGAGGGCTTCAAGGCCCTGTACCCCGGCGTCAAGTTCGTCCTCCGGCAGGGGGAGTACACCAGCATCGCCCGGCTCATCCGGAACGACGAGCTGGACCTGGGCTTCGTCAGCACGGAGGTCATCCAGGATCTGGAGACCCTCGCCCTCCACCGGGACGAGATGATGGCGGTCCTGCCGGGCGGGCATCCCCTGGCGGAGATGGACGCCATCCCCCTGTCCCTTTTGGCCCGGGAGCCCTTCATCCTGCTGGACGAGGGGGACCGGAGCCTGATCCTGGAGGCCTTCGCCCGGCAGGGGCTGACGCCCAGGGTGGAGTACACCGTCATGGACGACTCCACCATCCTGGCCATGGTCCGGAAGGGCATGGGCGTCACGGTCATCTACGACCTGGTGCTGATGTCCCCCCACAGGGATCTGGTGGTCCGGCCCGTGGCCGAACACCCGGAGCGGAACATCGCCCTGGCCTGGCGCAGCTGGGACACCCTGCCCCTGGCGGCGCGGCGCTTCGCGGATTATATCATCAAAAGCATATGAGCGCGCATGCGCCCGGGTGTTTTTATTCCAGGGCCTCCCAGGTCCCGGTCCCCACGACGCCGTCCGCCTCCAGGCCCTTCTCCCGCTGGAAGGCCAGCACCGCCGCCTCGGTCCCGGCGCCGAATACGCCGTCCGCGGCCAGGGGGAAGCCCGCGTTCGTCAGAAGCTCCTGGAGATACCGCACCTCCGCGCCCGTATCGCCCCGGCGCAGGACATTGTGGACCGGACGGCCCGCGCCGAACATCCGGGCCCAGGTATAGCGGTCCGCCACCCCCGTGGGATGGAGCCCCGCGGCGGTCTGGAACTCCTCCGTGGCCGCCAGGGTGTACGATCCGAACTCCCCGTCGAACATCCTGGGGTCCAGCCCCGCGCCGTACAGGAGCCCCTGCCAGACGTACACGTCGTCGCTGTCGTCCCCCTGCCGGAGGCTTCTGGTGGCGTAGTAGGTGGCGGGACCCCACACGCCGTCCACGGCGAGGGACGTGCCGTAGGTGTCGTTCAGGTATTTCTGATGGGCCTTCAGCGCGGCTTTTTTCGTGACGGGACCAAACACGCCGTCCGCCGTCACCCCCAGCCATCGCTGGAACTTCGCCACGCCGCCGCTCTCTCCCGGGTCCAGCTTCAGCGTGACGTACCCGTAGATGTAGCTGCTGCCCAGGCTGTAGGACCGCTTCCGGGCCATGTTGCCGGAGTTGCCCTCGTAGGTGTAGACATAGGCGCTGTCGGCGGCGTACACCATGCCCGTATGGGTGCGGACGGAGCCATTGTCGGAGAAGACGATCACGTCTCCCGGCCGGGGGGCGTACTCCGAGCCGGAGCGGCCGTTATACAGAAGCTGCCAGCGTCCCCAGTGTCTGGCGGAGGCCGGCGCCGCGTCCCAGAGCTGGCTGCACACGGTGTAGGGCCAGACGCCGTACATGGCCTTCCGGGCGGCAGCGGTGTCGCTGCCGCAGCCCTCCAGCACCGCCGTAGACACCATCATGGCGCACCAGGCGCCGGGATTGATGCCGCAGACCGTGCCCATATAGGTCCAGTTGCCGTCGCCGTCGTTTTTGTGGAAGTTCTCGATGGCCCGGGTGAGATACCGGCTGTCGCCGTCCTTCTTCTCGATATATCCGCCGTGGTCGATGTAGTAGGCAAACGCCTCCAGAACGTCGGTCGTTGTCGCCATGAACATACCTCCCTGTCAATGATGGGGAGAGGATATCTCCCCCGTCATCCTATGCGGGAGGGCGGAAAAAGGGACGCGCCGACGACAGCGCGTCCGCTCTTTTTTGTTCGGTTCAGACCTCCGCCATGAGCTCGGCCGTCAGGCGCTCCGCCTCCGAGAAGACCCGCTCCGGGTCCTCCCCCACGAAGAATTCGCCCTTTTCGTACAGCACCTTTCCGGCGATCATGGTCAGGAGCACGTTCCCGGGATTTCCGGAGTAGACCAGGTTTTTCACCACGTTGTGCACAGGCCGCATGTTGGCCCGGTGCATGTCCACGACGATCATGTCCGCCTGCTTCCCCGCCGCGATAGCGTCGCAGTCGTCAAGGCCCATGGCTTTCGCGCCGCCGGAGACCGCCGCCTCCAGGATCAGGGCGGGATCCCCCGCCGCGGCGTCCTTCCCGTCGAGCTTTGCGAGAACGTTTATGAGGTACATCTCCCGGAACATGTCGAGGGCGTTGTTGGAGGCGGGGCCGTCCGTGCCCACCGCCAGCTTCACCCCGGCGTCCAGAAAGCGGCGCAGGGGCGGGATGCCGGAGGCCAGCTTTGCGTTGGAGCAGGCGTTCAGAACGGCGTAAAGCCCCCCGTCCTTGAAAATTCGGATGTCCTCGTCCGTCATCCAGACGCAGTGATACCCGCCGCCGCCGTGGTCGAAGAGGCCGAGACCGTCGAAGAGCTTCGTGGGGGTGACACCGTGGCGGGCGATACACTCCTCCACCTCGGACCTCGTCTCGGAGTTATGGCTCCACACCGGGGCCTTCAGGGCATGAGCGGCCTCGGACAGGTACTTGAGCATATCCACGCTCGCGGTATACTCCGCGTGGAAGCCCAGCTGATACTTCACGAAGGGCCCCATGTTATTATACTTCTCGTAGCTCTTATAACACTCGGCCCAGTCGTTATTGGCGCTCATGGCGTCGCAGATGACCCCCCTGAACCCCCATTGACGGCAGAGGGCCGCGAAATCGTCCGTGTAGTAGTACATGTCGAAGCAGGCGGTGACGCCGTTTGCCAGATACTCGAGAAACGCCACCTTGGCAAACGATACGAGCCGCTCCGGATCGAGCCTCGCCTCCCGAGGGAAGACCTGCTGAAACAGCCAGTCCTGCAGGGGCAGGTCGTCCGCCATGGACCGCAGGAAGGTCATGGCGGAGTGGGTATGGGCGTTCTTGAAGCCGGGCATGAGCAGGTCGCCCTTCAGGTCGATCTCCCGCTCAAAGGCGGGCATTTCCTCCTTCGCGGGGCCGACGTAGGCGATCCGGTCCCCATCGGTCCAGACCTCGTTTCCCGTGACGGCGAGGCCCTCCAGGACCCGCCCGTTGTAAAACCGTATCATGTGTCTCCTCCGAATAACTCTTGCAGATGGATGTCGTATGGGGGATATATGACCCCCTTCTCCGTGACCACGGCGGTGATGAGCTCATGGTCCGTCACGTCGAAGGCCGGGTTCCAGCACTTCACGCCCTCCGGAGCCATGGGACGCTCGTACCAAAGCGAGCGGATCTCCTCCGGGCTGCGCAGCTCGATGGGGATGTCCGCCCCGGTGGGACAGGCCAGATCGACAGTGGACGACGGCAGAAGGATATACACCGGCACGCCGTAATGCTTCGCGATGATGGCGGCGCCGGAGGTGCCGATCTTGTTGGCGGCGTCGCCGTTTGCCGCCATGCGGTCGCAGCCGGCGAGAACGGCCTGCACCCGGCCCTCCTTCATGGCGAGGGCCGCCATGTTATCGCAGATGAGCGTGGCGTCGATCCCGGCGTTCTGCAGCTCCCAGGCCGTCAGCCGGGCGCCCTGGAGGAGGGGCCGGGTCTCGTCCACATACGCGCCGATCTTCATGCCTCTCTCCGCCGCCAGCAGCAGGGGGCCCAGGCCCGTACCGTACTCCGAGGTGGCGAGAGGTCCGGCGTTGCAGTGGGTCAGGACCGTGTCCCCCTCCCGCAGCAGGGACAGACCGTGCTCCGCGATGGCGCGGCACATGGCGATATCCTCCTCGTGGATGGCGGCGGCCTCCGCCCGCAGGGCGGCGGTGATCTCCGACGCGGGACGGCCTGTCATGCCGTGGGCCAGCTCACGCATCCGCTCGGCCTGCCGGGCGAGGTTCACCGCGGTCGGCCGGCAGGAGATGAGGTAGTCGATGTCCGCGTCCAGACGGGCGTGGAACTCAGCCTCCCCGTAGCTCCGGCTCAGCACATACACGGCGTAGGCCGCGAAAATGCCGATGGCAGGCGCTCCCCGGACCCGCAGGGCGCGGATGGCCTCATACAGCTCCTCCCGCTCCCGGAGCTCCAGGTAGACGAGCTCTCCCGGCAGACGGGTCTGGTCAATAATGCGCACCGCGCTCCCGTCAGACGTGAGCGCGATGTTTTTGATTTTTTCCTTCATAAAGCGTCGATCTCCGGGAGGACCGCCGTCACCAGCGCCGAGAACCTCGGGCCGATGAGCTCGCCGGCCTCCATGACCTCCTTGTGCGTCAGCGCGTGGGCCGAGAGCCCCGCGCCCTTGTTCGTGATGCAGGATATGCCGCAGACCTTCATGCCCATATGCCGCGCCGCCACAGCCTCGCAGGCGGTGGACATGCCCACGGCGCCGCCTCCCAGCATGCCCAGGAGCCGCACCTCCGCGGGGGTCTCGAAGCTGGGGCCGGTGAGCTGGCAGTAGATCCCCTCGGACATGGGCAGGCCCATCTCGGCGCCCTTTTTCCGCAGGATCGCCCGGATCTCCGGGTCGTACACCGCGCTCATATCGGGAAAACGCACCCCCAGCTCGTCCAGGTTGGGACCCACCAGGGGATTGGGGAAGCTCAGCATGATGTGGTCGGAGATCACCATGAGGGACGGCGTTTCCATCTTCGGGTCCAGGCCTCCGGCAGCGTTCGTCAGAAACAGGGTCTTCGCCCCCAGAAGCCCCATGATGCGGGCGGGCATGACCACGTCCTGCACATCGAGGCCCTCATAGTAGTGGAGCCGCCCCTGCATGCACACCACGGGGACCCCCGCGATATGGCCGAAGAGGAACCGCCCCTTGTGTCCCGGCACGGTGGAGACGGGCATCCCCTCGATCTCGCCGTAGGGCACCGACACGGTCACGTCCATGCTCTCCGCGACGGGACCCAGCCCGGAGCCCAGGGTCAGGGCGATATGGGGCCGGAAATCGCCGATCCGCTCCCGGAGCTGCGAAACGCAGCCGATGAGCTTGTCATAGTGCGGGTTTCCCAAATCAATGTCCTCCCAGGACCTGTCCCTCAGAGGGCGCGGCCTCCGCCTGGGGCGCGGTCTCCGCCTGGGGCGCCGCCTCTGCCTGGGGCGCTGCCTCTGCCTGGGGCGCTGCCTCTGCCTGGGGCGCTGCCCCCTCGGTTTTGATGCGGAAATCGTTCTGACCCGTGAGACCGTCCCTGCGCATCATGCTCTCGATGACGCTGACGTCCCCGGCGATATCCACCGCCTCGGAGCGGTAGAGGGTGTCGAGTTGCTTTTTGTAGCCCTCCACCAGGGTGTCGGCGATGCGCTCGATATCCTCCTTGGCCTTGGCCATGTTCGCGCCGGAGACGCCCTGCTGCTCGATGCGGGCATAGGAGTCCAGGAGCTTCAGGGTGGTGGGCAGGTAGTAGTTCATGAACCGCTGGATCTGCGGCTTTTTCTCGGGATGGGCCTCCACCTCCGCGAAGATGGCGGAGGTCAGCTCCTGCATGGTGCGGATCTTCTCGCTCATGCCCTCGTCGGCAATGTCGATGTCCGCCTGGCGGATCTGCTCGATGATCTTGTCGTACTCGGACATGGACGCCCGGGACGCGGCGGACTTCTGGGCGGCCTTGGCCTCATCCTCCGCCTGATAGACATACCGCATGTCCGCCGGCTCGATGACGAGAAGCCCCCTGGCGTGGTCGAGATACGCCTTCGCGCCGTAGAACCCCCGGTCGATCATCTCGTCCAGCTGCTTTTCCAGCTCCTCCTCGCTCATGCCCAGGGTCTTGGCAAGGCCGGAGAGCTTCACGATGCCGGTGGTGCCGGAGACGGTGAGGCAGCGCTTGAAGGCGGCCTCCTTTTTCTTCGCCTTCCGTCCGGACCAGACCATGGCGCCGCCGCCCAGGGCGATGGCGAGGCTGGACAGGATGGACCAGATCGTCCCGCCGAGGGAGCCCAGGGTGGCTATGACGCCGATGCCCACCAGGATCCAGCCGATGATCTCCAGCACCTTCGAGCCCGCGTCGGCGTGCTGGATACCGTCGTCCGTCTTTTTCCCGTCCTTCTTCGCAGCGTCGGCCTGGGGCGTCCAGCCGGGAGCAGTCTCGCTCTGGCCCGCCTCCCGGGTCTCCTGGGAGGGCGCGGAATACCCGCCCTTGGTCCCGTAGACCCGGCTGGAGGTGGTGCGGTTCTGGCCGACATCGAAGCCGGTCTTCACCCGGACGCCCGAGCGGGTCGTACCCCCGGTGCGGCCCATACTCTCCCGGACGGAGCGGATGACGCTGCCCACGAAGTCATGGCCCGACGCCTTGGCGATGGTGAGGAAGAGCCCCACCGGGAACCAGGCGAAGATCATGAGGATATCGATGATCCAGGAGACGGTATCCACGATATCGCCGCTGCCTCCGCCGCGGTTGGGGTGCGGTGTGTTGGGCCCCGGTCCCGGGGACTGACTATTGTAGTTGTTATAATCATAGTTACTCATAATGACATTATAATAACACGTTCGTCCCAAAAGGGAAAGAGGGGCAGGCGAACTTTTAACGAAATTCTAATGTGGCAGGCCCCGGCACAGGTTGGAACAGGGGAGCTGGAACAGGGGACGGTTCTGTGTTCCAAAATGGAACATAGAACCGTCCCCTGTTCCACACGGGCT
>CAJOIC010000011.1 GCA_905234625.1 uncultured Oscillospiraceae bacterium
GCTATTGGCGCATCAACAACGACAAGTACTTCAACTACTATCCCGGCAACGGCCCCGAGCTCGCCAAGTGGCTGATGTACGAGAAGAAGATCAAGGCCATCGCCGGCACCTACGGCGCATCCGACGCCGTCGTGTGGCATTGCCCCTGCAAGGAGCAGATGCCCTGGCTGTACAACAACTACAAGCTGGCCACCGGCCGCGACATCGACGTCGATTATCCCGACTATGAGCCCTGCCACCGCCTGTTCGGTCAGCACGGCCTCATGGCCATCGAGAACGCCGGCGGCGATATCGACCAGGTCACCGGCAAGCGCATGACCATCGCGGCCTTCCCCTTCCGCTGCGAGGCGGCCGACGGCGGCATGGTTCGTCTTGTTGCCTGGGAAGAGGGCACTACCTGGTGATTTGACGGATCTTTTTCCGTATGGCGTCACCTCATTCGGTTGACGTACCTGAAGTACGCCTTCCCTCACTCGGTTTAGCCATACGAAAAAATCTCTCGTCAAATGAGGGCTTTTCCGTGTGGCGTCGTCTTGCGAAAAAATCCCTCATTACCTGAGCAACTTGTATACACATCTGCAAGCCGGAACCCTTTCCGGCTTGCAGTCTTATGCCGAGATTGTTAATTATTAAAGAAAGAAGTGTTATCATGAAAACGCTTGCGGATATCAAAAAGATCGCCGTCCTGGGCGCCGGCACCATGGGCCCCGGCATCGCCCAGACCTACGCCATGGGCGGCTATGCCGTCACCATGTGGACCCGGTCCGAGGCCACCCGGGAGAAGGCCAAGGCCGCCTTGCGGACCCAGCTCGAGACCTTCGCGGAGGAGGGCGAGATCGAGGCGGCGGACGTGGAGCCCATCCTCGCCCGCATCGACTTTGCCATGACGGTGGAGGAAGCCGTCGCCGGCGCGGACTTCATCCAGGAGACCATCGTGGAGAATCGGGACGCCAAGACCGCCCTGTACGAGCAGCTGGCGGCCTGCGTGCCCTCCGATGTGATCATCGCCTCCAACACCTCCGCCATGAACATCTTCGAGGTGGTCCCCGAGAAGCTCCTGCCCCAGCAGATCATTTGCCATTGGTACGCGCCCCCCCAGCTCATCCCCCTGGTGGAAGTCGTGAAGAGCGAGCAGGCGCCCCAGGAGTATGCGGACATCGCCATGGAGCTCCTCAAAAAGTGCGGCAAGACCGCCGTGCTCATGAAGAAGTTCATCCGGGGCTATATCGTGAACCGGCTCCAGCAGTGCCTGAACCGCGAGGTGTTCTACCTTCTGGACAACGGCTACTGCGACGCGGAGGCCATCGACCTGGCGGCCAAGGCCAGCTTCATCCCCCGGGCCTGCGTCCTGGGGCTTGTCAAGCGCGCCGATTTCGGCGGCCTGGACATGACCGCGAACAACTACCGCAACCATTCGTATCACATGCCCGAGCACGGGGACGATATGCCCCATGTCCTGGAGGAGCATGTGGAGCACGGCGAGCTGGGCATCAAGACCGGCCACGGCTTCTATGACTATTCCGGCATGGACATCGAGGCTCTGAAGCAGAAGCGCGACAAGCAGCTGTTCGAGATCTTCCGTCTGGAGAAGAAATTCCTGAAAGACCCCGTGTGATCTGATTTTATGAGTATCTCTGTCTTCGTCGGCGTCCTGGTCACGGTCGTCCTCATCCTGGGCCTGAGCGTATACTCCGGCACCAGGATGAAAAAGGGCGGCAGCCAGCTCAACGGCACGGCTCTGACCGCCGGCATCATCATGGGCACCCTGGTGGGCGGCTCGTCCACCGTGGGTACCGCCCAGCTCGCCTACAATTACGGCATGTCCGCCTGGTGGTTCACCCTGGGCGGCGGCTTGTCATGCCTTGTGCTGGCTCTGGTCTTCGTGGGACCCCTGCGGCATAACGGCGGACGCACTCTCATCGGCATGGTGGAGCACGAGTTCGGTCCCGCCGCGGGCCTGTCCGCCTCCATCCTGAACACCGTGGGCACCTTCATAAACGTCATATCCCAGATGATCGCGGCGTCGGCGGTGCTGGCGGTGCTGTTCCCGAAGATGGGCCTTGTGTGGGAGCTTATCATCTCCATGGCCTTCATGATCGCCTATGTGGTCATCGGCGGCCGGAAGGGCGCCGGCATGGTGGGCATCCTGAAGCTGGTGCTTCTGTATATCGCCATGATCGGCAGCGGTGTGATGGTGCTGAGGATGACCGGCGGCGTGGCGGGGTTCACGGACATGGTCCGGGGCATCGACAACCCGGACGGGGTGGATTTCTTCAGCCTGTTCGCCCGGGGCGCCGGAACGGACCTCGGCGCGGGGGTGTCGCTGCTTCTCGGCGTGCTGACCACCCAGACCTACGCCCAGGCGGTGCTCTCCGCCAAGTCCGACGCCTCCGCCCGGGCGGGAGCCCTGGTCTCCACCTTCCTCATCCCGCCCATCGGCATCGGCGGCATCCTGGTGGGGCTGTATATGCGGGCGCACTTCCCCGGCATCGCCGCGAAAACGGCTCTGACCTCCTTTGTCACCATGTATATGCCCGGGGCTTTGGGCGGCATCGTCCTGGGCACCCTGTTCATTGCCGTGGTGGGCACGGGGGCGGGACTGGCGCTCGGCATGAGCTTCGTGCTGAACGAGGATATCCTGGACCGCTTCACCCACAGGTTCGACGGCCCCCAGAAGCAGCGGCTCATGGGCCGGGTGTGGATGGTGCTGGTGCTTGCGCTGGCCTGCGTGCTGTCCATGGGAAGCCTCGGGGACACCATCCTGTCCTTCGCCTTCATGTCCATGGGTTTCCGGGCGGCGGCGGTGTTCGCGTCCCTGTGCGCGGCGCTGTTCTTCCCGGGGAAGGTGGACCGCCGCTGGGCGGTGGCCTCCATCATCACGGGTCCCGTGGCGGTGCTGGCGGGGAAACTCATGGGCCTGCCCTTCGACTCCCTGTTTTTGGGCATCGGCGTGGGGATCGTCCTGATCCTCATAGGCGCCGCCGTCCGGGCACGCCGGACCGGGCAAGCTTGATTTTGCCGCGCTGTCTGCTATAATGGACGCAACGGAGGAAAACGTATCATGCTCAACGAGGTGTCGATCCGCTGTTTTCTGACCCTGGCCCAGACGCTCAGCTTCACGGAGACGGCGAAAATTCGATACATGACCCAGCAGTCTGTCAGCAAGTACATCGCCAAAATGGAGGAGGACCTGGGCTTCCAGCTGTTCATCCGCACCCATCACTATGTGAAGCTGACGAAGGCCGGGGAGGCGTTCTACGCCTTTTTCAAGGAGTTCAGCGAGAGGTTCGAGGACGTATCCGAGCAGACCAAGAACTACTACGACAGCATGTTCAACTCCCTCCACATCGGCTATCTGGAGTGGCTGGAGATCTCCGCCAGCATCGGCAAGGCGCTGAAGGTCCTCCAGGGGACGAACCCCGCCCTCCGGTTCGTGGGGGAGAAGCACCCTCAGTATGAGCTGAACGAGCTCTTCATGAACCGGAAGCTTGACCTCATCATCACGTATAAGGAATTCGCGCCCAACGGGACCGGCCTCAAGAAGCTGAAGATCCAGGAGTCCCCCCTGGTGCTGCTGGTGTCCCCGGACCACCCCAAGGCCACGGACGCCGCCACGGTGGACGATTTCCGGCACGAGCCCTTCATCAAGGCCGCCTCCAGCCGGGAGACCCTGTCCGAGAGCAAGAACCGCGCCAGACGCCAGTGCCGGGAGCTTGGCTTCACCCCGTCGGAGATCATGATCTCCCCGAACCTGGAGTCCGCGTACATGGCGGCGGAGTTCGGCCAGGGGGTGCTGGTCTCCACCATGCTCTCCCGCATGAGCCTCCACTCGGAGCTCAAATGCTACGATATCGGCGTGTCGGAGGATCTTCTCTGCTTCTGGCACGAGGACGAGGAAAAACCCGCAGTGGCGGCCTTTGCTTCGGTGCTGGAGCAGGTGCACAACTGATATTGATCGTAGATGACATACGCCCGCACGGCATTCCGTGCGGGCGTTTTGAATGTCTCTAGACCTCCGGCTCCACCGCGGCGGTGAGCTTTGCGTACACCTCCGGGAGGGCGGCCTCCATGTCCAGGCTCCTGTGGTCCGGGCCGGTCCAGATGTGGAAGGTATCGCACACGTTCACGAGCTTTCCCTCGCAGAAGGTCTCGTAGTGCAGCCGCAGCTTCTTCGGCGCGCAGAAGGTGGCCTTTGTCCGGATGAGGACGGTCCCGGGGTAGGATACCGCCGCCTTGTATTGGACGTGCAGGTCTACCATGGGCGGGTCGATGCCGCGCTCGTGCATGGCGCTGTATCCGAAGCCCAGCTTCTCGAAATAGTCCATCCGGGCGATCTCGTACCACACGGGATATACCGCGTGGTGGACGATGCTCATGGGGTCGCAGTCGGGGTAACGGACGGCGACGGCGGTCTCAGATATCATAGTATCCTCCTTATGGAAAAACTGCCCTTGCCCTCACGGACAAAGGCAGTTTTCGGGTTTTCATTACGCGCTCCGCTTTTTCAGGTAGGAGTTTATGTACATCATGAGGAACACGGGGATGATGGCGGTAATGGCGCCCATGATGAAGGTGGAGTTGATGCCGGTGGCGGTCATGGTGGACACGTCCACGCTGGCGTTCAGGAAGGTGGCGGAGACCCAGTTGAAGAAGATGGACGAGAAGCCCAGGGCCAGCATGGCGACGCCGTAGTTGGTGCCGGAGTTCTTCGGCCCGAAGAGGTCGGTGGACAGCGCCGCGTTCAGCGCGGAGGGCCCGCCGTAGGCAAAGGCGATGATGGCGATGGTGGCGAAGTAGCCGAAGCCGCCGATGAAGGTCATGAGGATGGCGCCGAGGAGCGTCAGCCCGCAGAGGACATACATGGTGTTGGAACGGCCGATCTTATCGGACAGGGAGGCCATGATGAGACGGCCCGCGGCGTTCGTGATGCCGGTGAAGGACACGCAGGCGATGGCCATGGACTCCGTCAGGCCCCGGACCATGCCCAGGTCCTTGATGAGGGGGACGCAGAGGTTCCAGGTGCCGTTGATGAAGAAGATGGAGAAGAACAGGGCCCAGAAGGCGGGGAGCTTGATGGCCTGGCCCAGGGTGAAGTTCACATCGCCGGACACGGTCTTGGCGGGGAGGTTCAGACCCTGCAGGTACTCCTCGTCGGGCAGGGAGATGAACAGGCAGGCGACGAAGCCGGCCACGGCGAACACGATGCCCAGGGTCAGGAACACCGGGACGAAGTTCACGATGCCCTCCGCGTTCCGCCACTGGTTCATGAGCATGTTCGATACCGGGGTGAACACCACGGTGGACAGTCCGAAGGCGGAGCAGGCGAGGCCGGAGGCCAGGCCGCGCTTATGGGGCAGCCACTTCTGGATGCAGGAGATGCAGGCGCCGTAGGCAAAGCCCGAGCCCAGACCCGCCATCACGGCGTAGGTCAGGTAGAACAGGCCGGGGGACTTCACGAAGGCAGTGAGGATGACGCCCACGGAGAAAAGAGCGACGCCCAGGATGCAGGTGAGCTTGGGGCCCTTCTTGTCGTTGATGACGCCGCCGATGAGGTTGCCGAAGACGAAGGCGAAGATCATGTAGGACGACCCAGCCGTAGGCGGCCACGATGTTGGAGCGGAAGGCGCTCCATAGATACAGGATGCCGACGCACAGCTGCACGACCAGACACGCGATAATGGAGACCCAGGGATTTTTCCGGTTTTTCACGACACATTCCTCTTTTCCAATAATTAGGTAACTAATTGAACATTGGAATTATACCACGGTGTGCCGTCTCCGTCTACTATTGATACAAAATAAACTACAAAGATCTTCAGCGGGCCGCCCCGGGCCCGGCGATCTTCGGGCTGAGTGGGGTGCGGTGACGAGCCGCTGTCGGTGAAGAGTATATCTCGCGAACTTTTATGGATGTTCGCTCGACACACTCTTCCCCTCCACGGCATCGAGTCGGGCTTTCTGCGTCAGCCCGGACAACACCCGGTACGGCTTACTCCTCCAGCAGCATCAGCGCCTCGTCCGGGAAGCGGAGGAGGAGCCGGCCCTTCGGCAGCGCCGCATATTCCTTTTTGGTAACGGCCCATTCGAACGGTTTCCCGTCAAAGCCCGGGCGGCGCAGGAATACGACATATTCGAAGGGATCCTCGAGGACGGATACGACCTCCATCTGGTATGTGTTTTCGCCCGGAGCGTCGGCCAGCTCCGCGTAGTGCCGCCGCAGACCGGCGATGTCTCCGGTCTTCTCGCCGCGGACGGACAGCTCCATGCCCCAGTCGTCGGCGGTGAAGACCGTGCGTCCGTTTTCGTGCCGCAGATGCGATACGGCGCTGAAATTCTTGCATCCGGTGAGCATGGCGGCGGTGAGAGTGCCGGGATCACGGAACAGCTCGTGCTTCTCGCCGATGGCGTCGATCTGTCCGGCGTTGTAAACGGCGATGCTGTCCGCCATGCGGAACACCTCGTCCCGGCTGTGGCTGACGAGCAGCGTCGTGCCGCCGAAATCGCGCAGCACGGCCGTCACCTCCCGTTCCATGCGGTCCCGCAGGTGGGAGTCGAGGGCGGAGAAGGGCTCGTCGAGCATGAGCAGCTCCGGGCGTCCGACCATGATGCGGGCGAGCGCCGCCCGCTGCTGCTGTCCGCCGGAGAGCTCGGAGGGGAGACGGTCCTCGAGTCCCTGCAGCTGGAAGCGCTCCGCCGCCTCCTCTGCGGCAGCACGGCGCTGCGCCCTGGTGCCCGTGCGGACGCCGGTCATGATGTTCTGCAGTACGGTCATCGTGGGGAAGAGAGCGTAATTCTGGAACAGCAGGCCCACATGCCGCTTCTGCGGCGGGAGGTTGATCCCGTGCTCGCTGTCAAAGAATACCCGTCCGTTCACGGCGATGTATCCGCTGTCGGGCGTGATGATGCCGGCGATCGCCCGGAGGGTAAGGCTTTTGCCGCAGCCGGAGCCGCCCAGCAGGGCCAGGATCTCGTCTCCGGCGGTGAAGGCCACGTCAAGCTTAAAGGAACCGAGATCTTTTTTTATTACAGCTTCGATCATGGGTCACCAGCGCCTTTCCCGTTTTCCGCCCGTCGTAAGGTTCATGAGCACCACGATGCCGAAGGCGATGAGCATCACGACCGCGACCCAGATGCCCGCGGTCACATAGTCTCCGTTCTGGACGATGGCGGTCGCGATCTTCTGCGAGATCGTGCCGGTCTTGCCGGCGATGTTCCCGGCGAGCATGCTCGTCGCGCCGTACTCGCCCAGCGCCCGGGCGAAGGTCAGGATCGCGCCGGAGACGATGCCCGGACGCGCCGTGGGGATGACGACGCGCCGGAAGATCTCGCCCTCCGACATGCCGAGGGTGCGCCCGGCGTAGATGAGGTTTTCGTCGACCTGCTCGAAGGCGGCCCGGGCGTTGCGGTACATGAGCGGGAAGGCGATGACGCTCGCCGCAATGATACAGCCGAGCCAGGTCTGTACGACCTTGATCCCCATCTCGTGGTACAGATAGGAGCCGAAGGGCCGCCGCAGACTGAAGATCAGCAGCAGGAAAAAGCCCGCTACCGTCGGCGGCAGGACCATGGGCAGCGTCAGAAAGCCGTCGATCACGGCGCGGGCGCGGCTGCCCAGCCGGAGTACGCCGCGGGCGGCCCACAGACCGAGAAAGAAGCACAGGATCGTCGCCACGACGCCCGTCTTGAGGGAGATCCACAGCGGCGACCAGTCGAGGGAGCGAAAAATGTCCAGAAGCTCCTGCATGCATATCACCTCACGTTTTCTTCATTATAACAGAAAAAGGGGCTGCGTGAAAGCGGCCCCTTTTCTTTTCGGTGATCGGATCAGCCCACGTTCGAGATGAACATGTAGTTCTCGAAGATCTCCATGACCTCCGGGGTCTGGAGGAATTCGAAGAAATCGTCCGCCGCGGCGGTCTGGGCGTCGTCGGCTTCCTCGTTCTGCACGCGGCACACGGGATAGATGATGCTGCCCGTGAGATCGGTGGAGACCATCTCGAGGATGTCGATGTTGTCGATCTCGGAATAGGCGTCGGAGTAGTACACGGTGCCGACTTCGTTGGAGCCCTCCACGACGGCCATGAGCGTCTTGGAGACGTTCGCGGTCTCGTTGATCTCCACACCGCCGAGGGCCTTGGAGACCTCTTCGGTGGTGATGTCGGCGGGTTCGGCCTCCGCGTCGAGGACGCCGAGGGCCTGCAGCGCGGCGCGGGTGTACTTGCCGGCGGGCACGGAGCCGTCCGCCAGGGCGATGGAAGCGGCGTCGCCCAGGTTGTCAAGGCCCGTCACGGCCGTGCCGGAGCCCTTCCAGGTGATGAGGGCGAGCTGGTTCTGCAGCAGATCGACGCGGGTGCCGTCGATGACGAGACCGTCCTCCTCGAGGGCCTTCATCTGCTTCACCGCGGCGGAGAAGAAGATGTCGCACTCAAAGCCTGCCTCGATCTGGGACAGGAGCTGTCCGGAGGAGTCGGGGTTGAGCGTGACGGTGACATCGGGCCGGGACTCGTTGTAGAGGGCCACGATGTCCTGGAAAGCGTTGTCGAGAGAAGCGGCGATGAACACCTGGATCTCCGCGGGGGCAATCTCCGGCGCGGACTCAGCCGCAGCGGCTTCTTCGGCGGGGGCTTCTTCTACGGCGGCGGCAGCGGCCTCGGCGGCGGCAGCGGCTTCTTCGGCAGCGGCGGCCTGCTGGGCGGCGAGCTCATCCACCGCGGTCTGCAGGGACTGTACGGCGCTGAGGATCTCGTCGATCTGACCGGCGTCTACGGCGCTGCCGCAGGCGGTCAGGGCGAAGATCATGCACAGCGCCAGCGCAAGAGCAAGGATCTTTTTCATTTGGATATACTTCCTTTCTTTGTTTTCCGCCCTCATTATAGTTGTCCTGCAGGGCGTTTTTCAATGAGGAAAAAACGGTCACAACCACAAAATTCTTTGTAACAACTAATGAGTGTAACAAAGAAAAACCCGGAGGGAGGGACGGAAAAGGGGCGTTTTTCGGGAAAAATCGCCGATAAATTCAGTATTTTTTCTGTGGGGTTCAGCCTTTTTTCAGAGAGAGAAAAGCGAGGAAGGTACGGTATCAAAATGCTGTTACAACGTTTCGTTGTGAATATCCACACAAATTGTGTGACAGAAGAAATGCCGGAGTGCTATAATGAAACCGTGTCAGAAAATGCACGGAGGAGGCCGGCGTCATGGCAGACAAATTCACGCCCGACCAGCAGAGCATCGTCAGCACAAGTCTCACCGGGCCGGAGAGCGGCGCGCCCTGCGTTGTGGATACGAACGACGGAAGGATCACGCGCATCCGCCCATATTACTATGATACGGAATATACGGACGCCAACTGCAATCCCTGGAAGATCGAAGCGCGGGGCAAGGTCTTCAGGGCCCCGGATCACGTGATGCTCACGCCCTTCGGCCTGGGCTACAAGTCCAGGGTCTATTCCCCGAACCGGGTCATGTACCCCCTCAAGCGGGTGGACTGGGACCCGAACGGGGAGCGGAACCCCCAGAACCGGGGAAAGTCGAAGTACGTCCGCATCTCCTGGGACGAGGCCGCCCAGCTCGTGGCCGATGAGCTCAGGCGCGTCAAAGCGGCCTACGGCCCCGAGGCCGTGCTCTGTCAGGCCGATATGCACGGGGAAGGAAAAAACGTGGCGCCTGCCCATGGCTGTCCGAACCGCCTGCTGTCCCTGATGGGGGGCTATACCCTCCAGATGCGGAACCCGGACTCCTGGGAGGGCTGGCACTGGGGCGCGAAATACGTCTGGGGCTGTGAGCCGGTGGGTCAGATGGCGCCGCAGACGAACCTGTATCCGGATATCGCCAAAAACAGCGATTCTCTGCTGTTCTGGGGCTGTGACCCGGAGACTACCCCCTATGGCTTCGGCATGTGCATGCCGGGGCGGCTCTGCTATTGGCTGTCGGAGATCGGCCTGAAAAGTATCTATATCTGCCCGGATCTCAATTACGGCGCGGCGGTCCATGCGGACAAATGGATCCCCATCCTCCCCAACACCGACGCGGCCCTCCAGCTTGCCATCGCCTATGTCTGGATCACCGAGGGGACCTACGACAAGGACTATATCGCCACCCACGCCTACGGCTTCGACAAGTTCGAGGACTACGTTCTCGGCCGGGAGGACGGCGTGCCCAAGACGCCCGCCTGGGCCAGCGAAAAATGCGGCGTGAAGGAGTGGACCATCAAGGCCCTCGCCCGGGACTGGGCGAAGAAGACGGTCTCCATCATCCACGGCAACGGCGGCGGGCTGATCCGGGGTCCCTATTCCTCCGAGCCCGCCCGCCTGGAGGTCATGCTCCTGGGCATGCGGGGCGTGGGGAAGCCGGGCGTCCATCAGGCCAAAATGCTGGAATGGAACCTGTGGAACCGGGACTATCCCGTGCCCTATCAGGGCCAATGGGTGCCGAAGATCACGCAGATCGCGGATCCTCTCCGGCCGGTGGACGGCGACGTGGACCCCAAGGTCAATATGGACCGCTATGTACTCAACGACGCCCAGAAGAAGCGCGCACCGGAGCTGATCAAGCTCTTTACGCAGTTCCCTGCGCCGAAGCAGTTCATCCCCCGGCCGCTGATCCACCGGGCCATTCTGGAGGGCCATGCGGAATGGTACGGACTGCAGGTGTTCTCCTCCTCCCAGCAGCCCGATCAGAACAACTTCCGCCAGCCCACACAGCAGTACCAGTTCCGGCATATGAAATATCCCCGGGACGGCTTGAGCCGGGTACACATGATCTGGACCGACGCGCCCTGTCAGATCACCTGCTGGAACGACGGGAACCTGACGGCCAGAGCCTATCAGGACCCCTCCATCGAGTGCATCGTGGCGCAGCATCCCTGGCTGGAGAACGACTGCTACTATGCGGACATCATCTTCCCGGTGATCACGAAGCACGAGATGGATGATCTTGGAAACGATATGTCCTCCGGGGGCTTCACCTCCATCTATCTGGAGGAACGGTGTGTGCCGCCGCTGGGAGAGAGCCTGTCCGATTTCGACGTCTGCGCGAAGGTCGCGGAGAAGCTGGGGCCGGAGTATTACGACGCCTACACCGACAACATGGACGAAAAGACCCGTGTGCGGTTCTTCTACAAGGCCACCGGCTGCGAAGAGTATATGACCTGGGAGGAATTCCGGAAAAAACGGATCTATGTTGTCCCGTGCAAGACCCAGGAGGAGCTGGACAAGCTCCCCGCGGGCCTCTATCCGTTTTATGCCGATCCCGAGAACAATCCCCTCACCACCCCCACCGGAAAGCTGGAGTATTACTCCACCCTGCTCGGGGAACACGCGCCGGACGATCCGGAGCGGCCTCCGGTGCCTCATTGGATCGAGAAAAGCGTCAGCCACGACGAGCGGCTGAGCTCCGAGCGGGCAGAAAAATATCCCCTGCTGTGCGTCTCCAACCACGGCCGCTGGCGGATGCACTCCCAGTGCGACGATATCGTCTGGAACCGGGAGGTGGAGACCATGAAGATCCGGGGGAAGGACGGCTATCAGTATGAGCCTGTGTGGCTGCATACCTCCGAGGCGGAGAAGCGGGGCATCCGCCATGGCGATATCGTCAAGGTGTTCAACGAACGGGGCGTGGTGCTCTGCGGAGCCTACGTCACGGAGCGGCTGATGCCCGGCGTCTGCTATGTGGATCACGGCTCCCGCCTGGACCCCATCGTCCCGGGCTGGCTTGACCGGGGCGGGGCCATCAACACCATCACGCCCACCTCCACCACCTCCCGGATGGCCACAGGCATGGCCGTGGCCGGCTTCCTGGCCCAGGTGGAGAAGGTCGCGGACGAGGAGATGGAAATGTGGCGGAGGGATTACCCCGAGGCGTTCGCAAGACATATCGACCCAGACGCCGGTGTCTGTCTGGCGGGATGGATGATCGGCGCAGAGGAGGCGGAAAAGTAATGGCGAAAGCATTTGTGATCGACGTGGCGAAGTGCTCCGGCTGCTACAACTGCCAGCTGGCCTGCAAGGACGAGCACGCGGAAAACGACTGGACCCCCTACGCCAAGGCCCAGCCCCTCACGGGTCAGTTCTGGTGCCGGGTGACGGACCATCCCCAGGGCACCATCCCGAAGGTCCGCATCCACTATATCCCCCGGCTGTGCAGCCACTGCGAGAATGCCCCCTGCATCGCCGCGGCCAAGGACGGCGCCGTGTACCGCCGGGAGGACGGCCTTGTCATCATCGACCCGGAGAAGGCCGCGGGCCAAAAGCAGATCGCCGAGGCCTGCCCCTACGGCGCGGTGTTCTGGAACGAGGAGTTACAGCTTCCCCAGAAATGCACCGGCTGCGCCCATCTTCTCGACCACGGCGCGAAAAGACCCCGCTGTGTGGAGGCCTGCCCCACCGACGCCATGATGTTCGGGGAAGAAGAGGAGCTGGCCGACTATATCGAGGGCGCGACGGTCCTGCAGCCCGAGACGGGCTGCCACCCCCGGGTGTACTATCGGAACATCCCCGGGAAATTCATCGCCGGGACGGTGTACGACCCCGTGGAGAAGGAGGTCGTCATCGGCGCGCGCTGCCTGCTCAATTCCGGCGGCAAGCGCTGGGAGACCAGGACGGATGAATACGGCGATTTCTGGTTCAATGACCTGCCCGTGGGGCTCTTCGATCTCTCCATCCAGACCCCCGGCTATGAGCCGAAGCTCTTCGAGAGGCTCCGCACCCGGGAGTGCGTGAATCTTGGAGATATCCCCCTGGACCCGGCGCGGAAACAGTAAGTTGTGTCATAGTCACAACCGATAGGTTGTTACGGAAAATGAAATGTCCTGCATTATCAAGGCTTTGCGGGTTTCGAGAAGGGACGGTTTCACGGCGAGAGGATGTAAATGCCTGTTGACCTTGAAACCGTTCCATAGTTTATTATATTTTAATAATAGAGTAGACACGCCCCGAAAGGAGGGGAACGCGGCATGGAGGAAGAGAAAAAGCCCCGGAACAGCAAGGACCGGAAGGAGCGGAACGACCACTCCAACGACGTCCGGCTCCGGCTCATGGAGATGGACGGCGACAAGCTCATCCGGGCCCTGGGAAACGCCAAAATGGTGGGGGTGCTCTCCGGCCAGGAGGTCATGTACGTCTTCGTGTTCCGTGACCAGTACCAGTGCTTCATACACAAGCTGGACGCGGAGGAGGGACGGCGAAGGGCCTTCCCGGTGGACGAGCGGAACACCGCCATGCTGAAGAACCTCACCTCCGCGGCGGATAAGCTCTTTGAGATCACCCCGAAGCCGGACATGGACCCCCTGGGGGTCATGGTGGCGGCGGAGCGGGGCATCATTTCCTATCTCGACATGACCGGTCAGCTCCCGGCGGACGATGTCGACTTTATGGATTGGGAAAAGCCCGAAGACCCGGATGAAACGTGAAATCCATTCTCTGACAAAATGATAGGAGGTAGAGGATGAAGGAATACATTTTTGACTGCCGCAGCACCCCCGGCGGCCTCAAGCAGTGGTGCAGCTGCCTGGAGGACGGCGTGGAGGTAAAGCGCATCGACCGCGACGTGCAGCAGGAGACGGTCAGCCAGTTCCGGCACCGTGTCAGCGCCGAGCTGGAGGCGGAGGGTTATGTGCCCGCGCCGAACCAGTACACGCTGTGAGAGGGAGGAACGACCGATGAAAACAGTATCTGTTCTGATCCAGCATCACCAGGGCCCTACCGGGGATGTGCTGATCTGCAGGAATGCGGACGGCGTCTGGGAGTTCCCCCACGACCGTGAGCGTACCAACGAGACGGAGGCCGCTGCCGTTGCCCGCATCGCCGGGGAGCAGCTGGGCATGACCGTCACCGTGGGCAAGCTCGCCATGCGGGGCCGCAAGAAGCCGTCGGACGGTACGGTGGAGCATCTGCCCGAGGGCAACATCACCCACAACACCAACACCAAGGACGACTACCACCTCTACATGGAGGCGGTGAACACCTGGCAGTCCGAGCCGAAGGCCGGGACCTACGCCGAGTTCAAGTGGGTGCACCCCTCGGAGCTTGCGCAGTATGAGTTCGCCGGCGACGACGTGAACTTCCTTGCGAAGTACGCCCCCTGGGTGAACGGTCAGTTCATTCCGGACGTGCGGATGTATTGAGGAGGAACGGCCATGAAAAAGTATTTCTTTGAAGCCGACAAGAAGCAGTGGGAGAAGCCCACGGAGCCGAAGTACGTGTTCTGCGCTCCCGCCCGTGTCTGGGCCGTCGCCGGGTCCGAGGCGGAAGCCCGCGCCCTCGCGCTGGAAAAGCTCGCGGCCAAGTACGGCTGCACCGGCACGATCCTGGACGACGAGCATCTGCGCCTGACCAAGGCCGTCGATCTCGCGGTGGACTGGAACTACGGCTACGGCGACGCGCGCGGCACCGGCTCCGCCGGGGACAAAGCGGCGCTGTTCGACAACAATCTCGGCAAACTGTAAGGAGGGAACACCGTGGATCTTGTTAAGAAATATACGCTGCGGCTCCCGGAGGGCGTGGTCACCATGGAAAAGGAGGAGCTCGTCGCGAAGATCAAGGCGATCCTCAAGGACCACCCCAGTGAGCACATGAACGCCTACCGTGTGTGGTACGAGGGCTTTGAGGGCTGCGGCATGCCCGACGCCTATGTCTACGATGTGATCGTGGAGACCTTCCGCGAGCTCAAGGACGACTGGAAGGACATCGGCCCCCGCCGCTGGGAGAAGTACGGCGTCGTGAACCCCAGCTTCGAGAACCTGCATTATGCCGAGGCCCGCAAGACGGACGAGCACGGCAACGACATGCTCCTGCACCGCTTCCACCTGGGCGCCCACTATCAGGGCCCGGACGGCAGGGTGTTCTGGATCCCCGTTATGGAGGAGTTCAACATGCGCGGCTTTGAGCGCAAGGACGGCAAATACGTCGGCACCATGGTGGAGATCGATCCCTTCAGCGACTATGCCAAGGCCATGGTCGAAGTGAAGGCCTGAGGAGGGAAACGATTATGAGTTTTGAAAAAGCGATGAAATCCGACTCCAAGCGGGAGAAGATCTCCCACAGCGTATGCGTCGGCGGCCCGATGACCCTGCACACCATCGACGGCGTGATCCGCCGCGTGCGCCCCATCGTGCTGACGGACGACGATCCCGCCGGCTGGGTCATCAAGGCCCGCGGCAAGGAATACACGCCCCAGCGCAAGTTCACCATGAGCCTTCTCGGCTACTGCGAGAAGGACCGCACCTACGCCTATGACCGGCTGAAATACCCCATGATCCGCGAGGACTTCGTGGAAACGCCGGACGGCAAGAACCGCAACACCGAAAACCGCGGCAAGTCCGGCTATCGCCGGGCCTCCTGGGACGAGGCGCTGTCCCTCGTCGCCCGCGAGATCAAGCGTCTGCAGAAGACCTACGGCAAGGAGACCATCACGGCCTGCACCTCGTCCCACCACTCCTGGGGCCTCGTCGGCTACAAGATCTCCCTGTTCAACCGCTTCTTCTCCATGATGGGCTACACCCGCATCGCGGACAACCCCGACTCCTGGGAGGGCTTCCATTGGGGCACTCCGCACAGCTATGGCTACTACTGGCGTCTCGGCGGCCCGGAACCCTACGATATGCTCGAGAGCGCCATGCAGAACGCCGATACCATCATCTGCTGGTCCTCCGACCCCGACACCAGCCGCGGCGGCTACTCCGCGCAGGAGTCCGCGCTGTGGCGCTGGTGGATGAAGGAAATGGGCATCCAGTTCGTCTATGTCGATCCCTTCAACAACTACACCTCCGTCAAGCACGCCGACAAGTGGTACGGCCCCCGCATGGGTACCGACTCCGCTCTGCTCGAGGCCATCGCCTATGTGTGGATCACCGAGGATACGTTTGACCACGAGTACGTCCGTCAGCACGGTCACCGCTTCGAGGAGTTCAAGAACCACATCCTCGGCCTCGGCCCGGACGGCACGCCCAAGACCCCGAAGTGGGCCGAGCAGCTGACCCTCATCCCGGCCATGGACATCAAGGCTCTGGCCCGCCGCTGGGCGCAGACCGCGACGACCGTCGGCTCCGGCATGCGCGGCGGCTTCGGCGGCGCCTGCCGTCACTCGAACGGCACGGAGTACGCCCGTCTGCTTACCCTCCTGTCCTGCATGCAGGGCATGGGCAAGCCCGGCCGCGGCTTCTGGGGCCCCGGCTGCGGCGCGCCGATGAACTACAACTTCTGGTTCGGCGGCTACTCCGACCCCCTGGCCTCCATCGCCAAGTACCCCGTCTGCGACGATATGCCCATGAACTCCGTGGAGCAGGTGCTGTACCGTCCGAACCTCCCCGACGCTATCCTGGACGGTCACTACGAGTGGTACGGCGAGGGCTTCTGCGGCGGCGGCATCGACCTCGAGTTCACGCGCCATGTCTATCCCGCGCCCGGCTATAACAAGGTCCACTGCTTCTGGCGTTACGGCGGCTCCTTCTTCGGCACGATGCTCGACACGAACAAGTGGGCCAAGATGTACAAGAGCCCCGAGCTCGAGTTCGTCATCAACCAGGACATCTACCTCACGCCCGAGACCCGTCACGCGGACGTCATCCTGCCCGCCTGCACGAACATCGAGCGCACGGATATCGGCGAGGTCGGTTCCTCCGGTCTCGGCGGCTACTGCTCGCATTCCGAGTCCGGCAACTCCTGGCAGATGATCGTCTATCAGGAAAAGGCCATCGAGCCGCTGTGGGATTCCCGGTCCGACTTCTGGATCTTCTCCCAGGTCGCCGCGCGTCTCGGCTGGGGCGAGCGCTTCACCGAGGGCCGTACCGAGGAGGAATGGGCCAAGCGCTTCTGGCAGTTCTCCGATCTGCCCAAGGCCATGAACTGGGAAGACTTCAAGAAGAAGGGCTACTACATCATCCCCGTCTCCATGCACGAGGAGGACAAGGACCCGAAGACCGGTCTGTACGAGAACTGGGACCGCCGTCCGGGCTTCCAGTGGTTCGCCGAGAACCGCGCCTGCGACACCATGAACCACAAGGTGTTCCAGGAGGAGCACCTGCTCGGCACCTTCTCCGGCAAGTTCGAGTTCGTGTCCGAGTCCCTGACCTACTGGGCGCCGGACGACGAGGCCCGCCGTCCCGATTCCTGGGAGGGCCACAAGTCCCTCTCCGCGGACAAGTACCCGTACGGCCTTATCTCCCCGCACCCGCGCTTTGACTATCACACCCACTACAATCAGCACGCCAAGTGGCTGTGGGAGGTCCCCAAGAACCGCGTCATCATCAACGGCAACCCCTACCTCGTCTGCCACATCAACGCCCAGGTCGCGGCGCAGAAGGGCATTGCCGACGGTGACGTCGTCCGTCTGTACAACGATCGCGGCAGCGTCCTGTGCGTCGCCCGCGTCACGAACCGTCTGTGGCCGCAGACGATCCACGCCTATACCTCCTCCGGTATCTACAACCCCATCGAGTACGGCAAGTACGGCAGCACGGACAAGGGCGGCTCCATCAACGTCCTCACCCCGGGACGCCTCATCGGCGACTATGTCCCGGCCATGGCTCCGTACAGCTGCAACATCGAGGTGGAAAAGGCCGATCCCGACCCCAACTACGGCCAGGGCTGGGAGTTCATCCTGGACGCGGTCGACAAGCAGCAGCTTGAGACCGAGCGCCCCATCCGCACCTCCGCCGAAGCGGATCTCCTCTTCGGCGAGAAAGACTAAAGAGGTGGACCTACCATGCTGAAAACCAAAATGAAAAAGCCCGGCATCGCCATCAACTCCGCACGGTGCATGGCCTGCTATGCCTGCTTCATGGCCTGCAAGGACGAGCACTGCGGCTGGGATACCGCCCTGTCGAAGTCTCAGCCCGAGCTCGGCCAGTACTGGATGAACATCGTGGAGTGGGAGCGCGGCGACAATCCCCGCCATGTCCGGACCGCCACGGTCCCCACCCCCTGCAACCACTGCGATAACCCCGCCTGCATGGCCGCCGCTAAGGACGGCGCCGTGTACAAGCGGGAGGACGGCATCGTCATCATCGACCCGGAGAAGGCCGTGGGCCAGAAGGCCATTGCCGACGCCTGCCCCATCCACGCTGTGTTCTGGAACGAGGATCTGCAGCTTCCCCAGAAATGCACCATGTGCGCGGAGCTGCTGGACGATCCCGACTACCCCGGCTTCGAGCCCCGCTGCGTGGAGGCCTGCCCCAACCAGGCGCTGGTGTTCGGCGACCTCGCCGATCCCGAGAGCAGCATCTCCAAGCTCATCGCCGCGAACAAGGTCACTCCGCTCTCCGGCCTGGAGGGCAATGTGGTCCACCTGAACATCCCTCAGAAGTTCCTGGCGGGCACCGTCGCCTATCCCCAGGAGCTGGAGGAGGTCTGCATCGGCGCGAAGGTCGTCATCACCTGCGCCGAGACCGGCGAGACCCACGAGACCGAGACCAACTGGGCCGGCGACTATGAGTTCGAGGATCTGCCCGAGGGCAAGACCTGGACCGTCACCATCACCTTCCCCGGCTTCAAGCCCGCCGTGTACGAGGGCGAGCGCACCGACCACGACCATTACGTCGGCATCACCTATCTTGTACCCGAAGACTGATTTTTCCCCGGCCTCATCCCCGTGATGAGGCCGGACACACTATTCATTTTGATTGAGAAAGGAAGCGATACCGATGGAACTTCGAAACGCTGTGATCGTGGACGCCTGCCGCACCGCCGTCGGCAAGATGGGCGGAGCGTGCAAGCCCCTGTCCGCTCTGGACATGGCCTGCGCCACGATGAAAGGAAACCTGGACCGCACAGGCATCGACCCCGCCGTCATCGACGAGGTCATCCTCGGTCAGTGCCGCCAGACCTCCGATGAGCCCAACATCGCCCGCGTGGCGGCGCTGAAGGTCGGCATCCCCGACAAAGCCTCCGCCCATACTGTCATGCGCCAGTGCGCCTCCGGCATGACCGCTGTGCAGAACGGCGCCATGCAGATCATGACCGGCGTGTCCGACTGCGTTCTCGCGGGCGGCACGGAGAGCATGTCCAATGCCGTGTTCTACGTCCGGGGCGCCCGCTGGGGCCTCGGCACCGGCAACACCACCTTCGTGGACGCGCTGACCGAGGGCCAGTTCAAGAGCCAGCCCGAGGAGAAATACGGCTCCTATAACATGGGCGCGACCGCCGAGCGCGTGGCCCAGGAGCTCGGCATCACCCGCGAGGAGCAGGACGCCTTCTCCCTCGAGAGCCAGAGACGGGCCATCGCCGCCATCGACTCCGGCCGCTTCAAGGACGAGATCATCCCCATGGTCATCCCCCAGGGCCGGAAAAAGGACCCCATCGTCTTTGACACCGACGAGTTCCCCAACCGCACGACGAACGAGGAGAAGATGGCGAAATTGAAGCCTGTCTTCAACATCGAGGTCCACGAGGACGGCAGGATGTACAACTCCAAGGAGCTCACCGGTACCGTCACCGCCGGGTCCTCCTCCGGACGCAACGACGGCGCTTCCTCCATGCTCCTTATGAGCGAGGAGAAGGCCGCGGAGTGCGGCCTCAAGCCCATCGCGAAGATCATCGGTATGGGGCAGAGCGGCTGCGATCCCCAGCAGATGGGTCTCGGCCCGGTGTACGCCGTGCCCAAGGCGCTCAAAAACGCCGGCCTCACCATCGACGATATCCAGCTCATTGAGCTCAACGAGGCCTTCGCCGCCCAGTCCCTCGGCTGCATAAAGCTGCTCGGCTGGGAGGACAAGATGGACATCATCAACGTCAACGGCGGCGCCATCGCCCTGGGTCATCCCGTGGGCTCCTCCGGCTGCCGCATCCTCGTGACCCTCATCCATGAGATGAAAAAGCGCGGCCTGAAGTATGGCCTCGCCACCCTGTGCATCGCGGGCGGCATGGGCCAGGCAACTGTTATTGAGATGCTTTAAGACCGCTGCGCTGGGTCTTAAAGCATGAGGGTATGCGCTCCGCTCAGCGCACTCGCTGGCGCTCGCACGTTCCCTCCGCGATAAGTATTTTTTCCGACGTACACGCCGCCGGAAATAATGATACAACTCTATTCGCGTCTGCGGACGCGAACTCTGTGAGACAAATCAAGAAAGGAAAGTGATACCCATGTCCAAGTCCAATAAGATCATCATCCAGTGCTGCATCTGCGGCGCCGGCACCAAGAAGTCCCAGGCGCCCACCGTGCCCTACACCCCCGAGGAGATCGCCCGGGAGGTCGTCGCCGTCGCGAAGGCCGGCGCCTCCGTCGCCCACATCCACGTCCGCGAGGACAAGGAAGTGAACGGCAAGATGGAGATCGGCTATAAATCCATGAGCCTCCAGAAGTTCACCGAGGCCGTGGAGCTCTCCCGCAAGTACTGCGCCGAGGAGGGCCTCGACATCATCATCAACCTCACCACCTCCGGCGGCGAGTACGAGGACTTCAAGCGCCTGCAGCACCTGAGCGCCCTCTTCGACCCGAACACCATCAACTGGGCCAACTCCTATATCTTCGAGAACAGCCCCCGCTTCCTGAACCTGCTGGCGCAGGAGGTCGTGGCTACCGACGTGAAGCCCGAGTTCGAGGTCTTTGATACCGGCCACATCGACTCCGTCATGTATTATGTAAACAAGCATGGCATCCCCAAGCCCCCCCACATCCAGTTCATCATGAACGTGGGCGGCTCCATGCCCGGCACGGCGGAAAACCTGGCGTTCCTCGTGAATAAGCTGCCCGAGGGGGCCACCTGGTCCGTCTCCGGCATTGGCCGGGCGCACATGCCCATGATGCTCGCCGGCCTGGCGCTGGGCTGCGACGGTCTGCGCGTGGGTCTTGAGGACAACGTCATGTACGGCAAGGACGCAGACGGCAACAAGATCATCGCCACGAACGTGATGCTCGTCGAGCGCGCGGTGCAGCTGGCGAAGCTCGCCGGGCGCGAGATCGCCACGGCGGACGAGGCCCGCGAGATCCTGGGCATCACCCGCCACTGCCTGCGCGACGGCAAGACCGAGCCGGTGAACATCACCGCGAAATGATACTTTTTCTTGGAAGAAAAAGTATCCAAAAAGAACTTTGAATTCGTACCGACGCAGGCAATGATCGCTATGGTTGCGCACGGTAACGATACTTGTACAATCCAATAACGACTTCTCCGAGCTGCGGCGGCTAAAGCACCTGCCATGCCGCCGCAGCCGCGGTCGAATGACCGCCGGGGTGGCGCGGGAAACCGCTCCGCCTTCACGTCTGAAAAGGAGAGCGACACCCGGGTATCATGGGGGCAGCTCTGTCTTTTCGGAGCTGCTTCATTTTTTTCGGAAGGGGCGATGTCCATGGAAACGAATATCGAATACAAGGCGGCGCGGGAGCTGCTGCTGGAGCGGGTGAAGCCCATGCCCGCGGAGCCGGCGTCCATCGACGCGGCTCGGCTCGTCGGCGCGGTGCTGGGGGAGGATATCACCGCCTCCGAGAACGTCCCGCCCTTCGACCGCTCGCCCTTCGATGGCTATGCCTTCCGCGCCGCGGACACGGCGGGGGCGGACGCCGATCACCCCGTCACCCTGCGCATCCTCGAGGAGATCCCCGCCGGGACCATGTGGACCCGGACGGTGACGGAGGGGACCGCGGCAAAGATCCTCACCGGCGCGCCCATCCCCCCGGGCGCGGACGCCGTCACGAAGTATGAGGAGACGGAGTTCACGGACGAGCAGGTCACGATCTTCCGCGCCTTCTCCGCCGGGGAGAACATCGTCCCGGAGGGGGAGGACGTGATGCGCGGCGACCTGCTGGCGGCGAAGGGCACGGTCATCGACCCGGCGCTGCTGGGGGTCCTGGCGGCGCAGCATATGACAATTCCCCTGGTGTATCGCAGGCCCACGGTGGCGGTCATCACCACCGGCAGCGAGCTTGCGGCGGCGGATGAGGCCCTCTCCGGCGGCAGGATCGTGAATACGAACATCTACACCTTCCGCGCCGAGGCGGAGAAGCTCGGCTGCGCCTGCGTGACGCATACCGCCTCCGACGATCCCGGGGAGATCGCCGGGACGCTCCTAAAGGCGCTGGAAACGGCGGATATGGTCATCACCACCGGCGGCGTCTCCGTGGGGGATTACGACTATACCCCGGAGGCCATGGACCGCGCGGGCGTCGAGACCTTCATCCGCACCCTGCGCCTCAAGCCCGGCGGCGCGTCGGCCTACGGGGTGAAGGACGGAAGGCTCGTCTGCGGCCTGTCCGGCAACCCCGCGTCGGCCCTGACGAATTACTACGCCGTGGTCCTGCCCGCCCTGCGGAAGCTCTGCGGCTATAAGGACCCGCGGCTGACGGAGATCACCGTTTCCCTGGCGGAGGATTTCGGAAAGAAAAGTCCCAAGACCCGCCTCATCCGCGGCACCCTGGACCTTGCGGACGGCACCGCGCGGATGCATGTGTCCCACGCCCAGGGCAACGGCGTCCTGCACAGCCTTTCCGGCTGCGACCTGCTGGCGGAGATCCCCGCCGGAAGCGGCAAACTCCCTGCCGGGACGCAGCTGAGGGCCTATCTCATCCCGTAAGGAGGAGACTGATATGAAAAAGGTAAAAACAGAGGAGGCCGTTGGTCTGACCCTCTGCCACGATATCACCGAGGTCCGGGACGGCTTCAAGGGTCGGGCGTTCCAGCGGGGCCACATCGTCACCCCGGAGGACATCCCCCACCTGCTGGACCTGGGAAAGAAGCACCTGTTCATCTGGGAGGAGAACGCCGGGGAGATCCACGAGGAGGACGCCGCCCTGCGTCTGGCGGCGCTCGCCCCCATGGAAAACGCCGTCTACACCGGTCCGTCCGAGGGCAAAATGACCCTGACGGCGATGGAGGACGGCCTGTTCCGGGTGAACCGCCCCCTGCTGAACGAGATAAACCGCATCGGCGACATCACCATCGTCACCCTGCCGGACCACTACCCGGTGCAAAAGGGCATGAAGCTTGCCGGCGAGCGCATCATCCCGCTGGTCTGCCCGGTCAGCGAGATCGAGAAGGCGGAGGAGCTGGTCCGCGCGTCGGACACGCCCCTCATGGAGCTTCTGCCGTACCGGAAGGACCTGCCCGTGGGCATCATCGTCACGGGGAGCGAGGTGTATTCCGGACGCATCCGGGACAAATTCGAGCCCGTGGTCCGGGCGAAGGTGGCCTCCTTCGGGGCCAATGTCCTGGGCTGCATCTTCTGCGACGACTATATCGAGATGCTGGACGCCGCCATCGCCAAGTGGCGGGAGCGCGGCGCGAAGCTCATCGTTATGACCGGGGGCATGAGCGTGGACCCGGACGACCTCACCGTCACCGCCATCCGCGGCAGCGGCGCGGAGGTCGTCACCCAGGGCGTACCCGCCCAGCCGGGGAACATGTTCACCGTGGCGTATCTGGACGATATCACCATCCTGGGGGTCCCCGGCGCGGCCATCCACGCGAAGACCACCATGCTGGACGTGGTGCTGCCCCAGGTGTTCGCCGGACAGCGCTTCACCTATGAGGAGCTTCGGAATATGGGCGCGGGCGGCCTGTGCCAGAACTGCTCGGAATGCCATTTCCCCAACTGTACCTTTGGTTTGTATTGATTTTCGGGCTGATTTGCGTGATACTTCGTTGCGGGAACCTGCCGGTCGGTCACATACACAAAGTATGCTCCCTTCCCGGCGGGACCCCGCGCCTCGTCTGACACAAATCATCCTCGAAAATGGTTGAGAAGTAAGAAGTATGAAAGACCAATTCGACAGAGAGATCACCTATCTGCGCATCTCCGTCACGGACCTGTGCAACCTGCGGTGTAAATACTGTATGCCCGACGGCGTATGCCAAAAGCGGCATGAGGATATCCTCTCCTTCGAGGAGATCGCGGAGATCGCTTCGGCGGCGGCGCAGCTCGGCGTGCGCAAGGTCCGCATCACCGGGGGCGAGCCCCTGGTGCGCCGGGGCTGCGTGGACCTCTGCCGGATGATCGCGCAGATCCCCGGCATCGAGGAGATCGACCTGACGACGAACGGCACCCTCCTGGACCGGTACGCGAAGGACCTGAAGGCCGCGGGCGTCACCCGGGTGAATATCAGCATCGACAGCCTGGACCCGGCGAAATACCGCGCCATCACGGGCGGCGGGGAGCTTTCCGCCGCGCTGGCGGGCATCCGCGCGGCGCAGGAGGCGGGCCTCATCCCCTTAAAACTCAACACGGTCCTCATCGGCGGCTTCAACGACGACGAGATCCCCGCCTTCGTGAAGCTTACCAGGACCGAACCGGTGGAGCTTCGGTTCATCGAGCTCATGCCCATGGGCGGGCACTTCGGGCCGGAGGCGTACCTTCCCGGGGACACGGTGCTGGAGCGGGTCCCGGCGCTGGAGCCGGTGCCGCACAATGGCGGCGTGGCCCGGCTGTACCGCCTGCCGGACGGCAAGGGCCGCGTGGGGCTCATATCCCCGCTGAGCCGCCATTTCTGCGCGTCCTGCAACCGCCTGCGGCTGACGAGCGAGGGACATTTGAAGCCCTGCCTGCACTCGGACCGGGAGATCTACGTCCGGGGAAAGCACGGGGAGGAGCTTCTCGAGACCCTGCGGCAAGCGATCTACGCGAAACCCCGGATGCACGGCGTCCTGGACGCGGAGCATCCCAGCGGCGCGGGCCGGACCATGAACACCATCGGAGGATAGACTATGGCGATAGCGAATGATTTTACCCATTTCGACGATCGGGGCAGCGCCCGCATGGTGGACGTGGGCGGCAAGGCGGACACGAAGCGCGTCGCCGTGGCGGCGGGCCGGGTGCTGGTGAATCGGAGGACCTTCGATCTCATCCGCACCGGCGGCGTGAAGAAGGGGGACGTGCTCACCGTGGCCCAGGTGGCGGGCATCATGGGCGCCAAGCGCACCCCGGAGCTCATCCCGATGTGCCATCCTGTGGCTCTGTCCGGCGTGGATCTGAACCTGTATCTCAACGAGGAGATGCTCTCCGTGGAGATCGAGGCAACGGCCTCCTGCACGGGACCCACGGGGGTGGAGATGGAGGCCCTGACGGCGGTGACTGCGGCCGCCCTAACGGTGTATGATATGTGCAAGGCCGTCCAGCGTGACATGGTCATCGACGATATACGGCTCTTGAAAAAATCCGGCGGACAGTCGGGCGACTTTGTGAGGGAGGATTGAAGGATGGAATACACGGCGGCGGTCATCACGGTCAGCGACAAGGGCAGCAGAGGCGAGCGGGAGGATACCTCCGGCCCGGCGCTCGTGACGATCCTGGAGGAAAACGGCTATACCGTGACCTACACGGCCATGGTGCCGGACGAGATAGAGGACATCCGGCGGGAGCTTCTTCTGTGCGCGGACGAGAAAAAGCTCTGCCTGGTGCTCACCACCGGCGGCACGGGCTTTTCTCCCCGGGACGTGACCCCGGAGGCCACGGAGGGCGTTCTCGAAAAGCGTACCCCCGGCATCCCGGAGGCCATGCGGGCGGAATCCATGCGCATCACGCCCATGGGCTGCCTCTCCCGGGAGACGGCGGGCATCCGGGGGGAGACCCTCATCATCAACCTCCCCGGCAGCAAAAAGGCCTCCACGGAGAATTTTTCCGCGGTGGTGAAGCCTGTGCGCCACGGCATCGAGATCCTGCGGGGCGTCAGTCACGACTGCGCCGACCTGCATCACCATCATCACGGGGAGGAGCATCATCATGGCTAAGGTATTGGCGGTCTGCGTCAGCGAGGTCCGGGGCATCCAGAAGCACCCCGTCCCGGAGGCGGAGCTGCGGAAGGACCACGGCATCGTGGGGGACGCCCACGCAGGGACCTGGCACCGGCAGGTGTCGCTTTTGGGCATCGACAGCGTGGAGAAGCTCCAGGAAAAGCTGGACGCCATCCGCCTGAAGCCGGGGGACTTCGCGGAGAACATCCTGGTGGAGGGCATGAAGGTGTACGAGCTGCCCGTTGGCACGCGGCTGCGCGTGGGCACGGCCCTGTGCGAGGTGACCCAGATCGGCAAGGAGTGCCACCAGGACTGCGCCATCCGCAAGGCGGCGGGGGACTGCGTCATGCCCCGGGAGGGCATTTTCGTGAAGGTCCTGGAGGATGGGACCGTGCGCCCCGGCGACGCCGTGGAGGTCGTGGAAGCGTAAAAATAAATCGTCCGTTTCGGCATGAAACGGACGATTTTGCGAAAAAATTGCGATTATCTCTTGACTCTGCACCCGGTTCATAGCCTATCCTGAGGGGCGAAAGGAGGCCGAAAACATGAAGATCAACGATCTCGAAAAGCTCACGGGCCTCAAGCGCTCCAACATCTTCTACTATGAGCGGGAGGGCCTTCTCGTTCCGAAGCGGGAGGACAACAACTACCGGGAATACGCCGAGGATGACCTGCGCCGCTTAAAGACCATCGTGGTCCTGCGGAAGCTGGGCTTCACCGTAGCGGAGATAAAATCCCTTCTGGACGGGGAGCGGACGCTTCCCGACATCCTGCCGGAAAACATGACCCGCCTCGCGGAGCAGTCCGCGGAACTGGACGAGGCTCTGGCCCTCTGCCGGGAGATGGCGCGGCAGAACCTCACCATGGCGGACTTCGACGCCGACGCCTGGTTCGAGACCATCGAAAACGAGGAGAAGCAGGGCAGGCGCTTTTTGGACTTTATGGGCGACGTGGCGGACGATGTGACCCGCACCATGGCCTTTGTACAGGATTCCATCGGCCTGCAGGGGCCGGTGTGGGCGCTGTATTTTCTCTCCGAGGAGGGCATACGAAAGCGCCGCCTCTGGAAATGGTACTGGATATCCTGGTTGCTGAGCGTTTTCTGGCTTTTGGCGTATCCCATGCTCCTTCCGGGCGCTTACATGCGTCCGGCGCACCCCTGGGCGGCGTTGGCGTTTGCGGTGGTGGAGGGCGTGGCGGGGAGTCTGGCGCTGCTCTTCTGCGCCCGGTATGTCATTCCCGGCCGGAAGCCCCGGCAGGCGTTCTGGCTTACGGTCGGGTGCGTCCTGTGCGCGCATCTTCTGCTGTACGCCGCGGGGCGTCCCGCGCTGGAGATGACTGTGGATGAGGAGAAGCAGCAGACCTATCTCGCCAATATGGGAGAGAGCTCCGGCGCCGTGGAGGACCCCCTGGCCTATGTCCAAACGGAGTACAACGAGAAGTATTACGGCGGCAAAGCGGAGCTCCGGTCCTGGCAAGCGGAGGACCGGATGTTCGTGTTCTCCTCCTGGGGCGTGACGTTCGAGTTCCGGAGGCAGGGGGACGGCTCCTGGCTGGAGGTCCGGGGCGTCACCTCCCCCACGGAGAGCGGCACGCTCTATACTGCGGACCCCTACGGTCCGGAGCCGTACCCCTCCCGGCTGATGCTCTCGGACGGGACGGTAGTCGAGCCGGTGTACGAGGCCCGGTTCGACACGGGATATATCCCGCTGTTTGCCTTCGACGTCTCCCACGGGGAGACCTGCCGGGGCATCCTCTTCGGCGTGGATGAGACCGGCGGCCTGCGCTATGAGCTTCGGACAGAATACGCCATCGCCCCGGAGCGGACCATGGCCGCCTACTATAATCAGCCGGGATTCTTCCGGCAGTACGGCGCGTATAGGGTATGGGGAACGGCGGACGGTCCCGCCTTCCTGGCGGCCTGGGGCGATTTTCGCCGGGACCTCTGGCAGACGGCGCCGGACGTGACCCTGGACACCGGCTCCCTGGGAGTGGATTCCTCCTACGTTCTCTGGGCGGAGCATATCGCGCCGCCGAGTCTCGTGGTGATGGGGGAGGGGTCCTATGTCCCGGACGACTGGGGCCTCATGGAGTATAACGAGATCCTGTACTACCGGGACGAGGAGACCTACCCGAGGATCTATGAGCCCGGATATCAGTACAAGTGGGACAAAAACTGCTGGGGGGACATCACGGCGCTGCTGACCGCCGACACGGTGACCCCGGCGCTGCTGCGGCAGGCGGCGCAGACTGTCCTGGGCATGGGAGAGACCGGCGCGACCTTCGCGGGCTTCACGGAATATGCCGCGCCCTACGCGGAGACCCGGACCTGGAACGGGTTGGAGGCGCCGGAGGAGCTTGTCTCCCTGGGCCTTGCGGTCCGGCGGGAGCTGGGGGGCTGACCGGGATTCTCGCATCAATTTAATCGTTTTCTAATCTTTTCTCCATGACGGTCTAATCCGGAGGGTGTATCATACGGTCAGATCAAAAAAGAGAGGTATGAGCCATGAACGAGAATAAGCTTCCTTCTCCCGAGTTCGAGCCGGAGGAGCCCCGGCGGTCCTCCGTCCGCGCCGTGTCCGTTATCATCGTCGCCGCGCTCCTTCTCGTGGGCCTCGGTGCGCGGGGCCTTCTCCGCCGTTCCGCCCGGGGCGGAGATATGTCCTGCGTCATCACGGAGCCCTTCCGGGACGTCAGCATCCAGACCGTCAGCAGCGACGTGATCTTCACCGTGGGAGGCGATTCCTGCGCCGTGGAGTACAGGGGCCCCTCCCGCATGGCCTGCACGGCGGAGGTGAAAAACGGCGCACTGGTCATCGAGGAGAAGACGACCCGGCGCTGGCCGCTGGTGTTGGGTCTGTTCGAGGATCGCGGCAATCGTCTCACCGTGTCCCTGCCCCGGGAAGCGTATGACGCGCTGTCCGTAGAGACCGTCAGCGGCGATATCGAGATGCCCGACGGCGGCGTGTTCGAAGACCTGGAGATGACCACCGTCAGCGGAGACGTGGCCCTGTCGGGAACGGAGGATGGGGACGTGACCGTGGAGACTGTCAGCGGCGATGTGCAGATCCGGGACGGCAGCCTGGAGAGCCTCTCCCTCAACACCGCCAGCGGGGATCAGACCGTGACCTCCGTCCTCGCCGACGGAAGGATGGAGCTCAGCACCGTCAGCGGCGGCATCAGTCTCCTGGCCTCGGACGCGGAGAGCCTGGAGATCTCCTCTATCAGCGGGGATGTGTACACGCTCCTCCTCACGCCGAAGGAATATGTCACGGACACTGCGAGCGGCGATGTGACGATCATCGCCTCCCGGCAGGGACCGGGGCGCTGCGGGATCACCACCGTCAGCGGAGACATCCTGTGCGAATGACGCCGGGGCCTCCTGCGCGGGAAAAAAACGATCGGGTACGGCAAAACCGTACCCGATCATAGTTTTTGGAAAGATCACTTCGCCCTTTTCCGGATGGACAGGATGCCGAGCAGCATCGCCAGAGCCAGGCACGAAATGACGATCATGGCGGCGAAGGTGGTGGTGTAGCCGCCGGAGGCGTCCTGCAGAACGCCCGAGATAAACGGCCCCAGGATGGAGGCCGGGATGCCGGACAGGGTGGTGACGCTGAAGTTGGAGGCGTAGTTCCGGCTGCCGAACTCCTCCCGGACCACCACGGCGTTCATGCTCATGGCGCAGCCGTAGGTGATGCCGGCGGTGATGAGGCCGCAGATCATGAGGACCCTGCTCCCCGTGAAGGAGGCGATCAGCAGGAACAGTCCCGCGAGGATCGCCGCACCGTTTGACAGGAGCATGGAGGCGGAGGAGCCGAATTTGTCGCAGAAGGCGCCGATGAAGGTGCGGCTCAGGCCGTTGAACACGGACACGATCATGCCCAGGATGGCGGCGGCGCCGAAGAGCATGGCGATGGCGGCGGAGGAGTTGATGACCATGAGGCCGCCGGAGGTCATGAACACCACCCACAGGAAAAAGAGCCAGAACACAGGCTTTTTCAGCATCTGGGCGGTGGTGACGTCGTTCCGGCCCGCGGCGGCGGCCGCCCCGTCGGTACGCTCCGCGGGGGTCAGCAGCGGCGCACCGAAAAAGGCGGTGACCACCACCAGCAGCACTCCGCACAGGAAGGCGGGATAGAAGCCGATACCCTCCGCCAGCTTCATGACGATCGCGCCCATGATGAGGCTGCCCAGGCCGAAGCCCGTCAGCAGCGCCCCGGAGACCAGACCGCCGGTCTTGGGGAAGCGGGACACGACGCCGCTGATATCGGCGTTATACACCATGCCCACCCCCAGGCCGCAGAGCCCGCCGTAGGAGAGGTACATCATCCACAGGGCGGCGGTATCCCCCAGCCTGCCCAGCGTGAGGAACAAAAGCCCTCCCGTCAGCACCAGCGCCGAGCCCAGACGCGCTACCTTGGGCTGGCCCAGCTTCGCCGTCAGCCGTCCGCCCAGGAGCCCGCCCAGGCAGAAGGTGATGATGAAGATGGAGAGGTTCAGGGACGCGGCCGAGGCCGTCCAGGACGGGAACCGGGCCTGCAGCTCCACCCGGAACAGGCTCCAGGCATAGAACACGCCGGAAAACAGCATGATGGCAAAGCCCAGGATGAAGCTTGCGATATTTCGTTTCTTGTCATTCATGGGATATCCCTCCCGAAGTCGTGAAGTCGTTTTTATCTGATACAGTATAGCATACAAACGGGATAGTGGGGGATTTTTTTCCGAAAAAAGAGGCGCCGTCAAGGCGCCTCTATTCGGTAAGCGGTATTGGAAGGGGTCCGTCACTTGGCGGCGGGAGCCTTCTTCCCGGCGGTGGCCCGCAGGATCAGCAGGCAGACGACGGTCAGAACGATGCCGATGAGCAGGCTCACCACGGCGCTCCGGACGAGGCCGGCGAAGATATAGGTCACGAAGCTGATGCCCGCCACGGTCAGGGCGTAGGGCAGCTGGGTGGAGACGTGCTGGATGTGGTCGCACTGGGCGCCCGCCGAGGCCATGATGGTGGTATCGGAGATGGGGGAGCAGTGGTCGCCGCAGACGGCGCCGGCCATGCAGGCGGAGATGGAGATGATCATGAGGGTGTTGGACATATCCGCTCCGAAGACGTTCACCACGATGGGGATCAGGATGCCGAAGGTGCCCCAGCTGGTGCCGGTGGCAAAGGAAAGGAACACGGCCACCAGGAAGATGATGGCGGGCAGCATGACCATCAGGCCGCCGGCGGCGCCCTCCACGAGGCCCGCCACGTACTCAGCGGCGCCCAGGGAGTCGGTCATGGCCTTCAGGGTCCAGGCGAAGGTCAGGATCAGAATGGCAGGGACCATGCTCTTGAAGCCCTCGGGGATGGCGTTCATGCACTCCTTGAAGCTCAGCACGCGGGTGCAGAGATAGAAGATGACGGTGAGGATCAGCGCCACGGCGGAGCCATAGACCAGGCCAACGGAGGCGTCGGAGTTCGCGAACGCGTCCACGAAGGTCTCGCCGTCGAAGAAGCCGCCGGTGTAGATCATGCCGATGACGCAGCAGACGATGAGCAGGACGATGGGCAGAACGAGGTGGATGACCTTGCCCTTGGGGCTGACGGGGGGATTGGGCTGGTCCTCGGCGCCGGTGATGGAGGCGTCCCGGTTGTGCTCCTCGAGACGCTCGGTCATCTCGGCCAGGCGCATGGGGCCGTAATCGAACTTGCCGAAGGTCAGAGTCAGCATCATCACGATGGTGAGGATGGCGTAGAAGTTATAGGGGATGGCCTTGATGAAGAGCTCCAGGCCGTTGGCGCCGTCCACGAAGCCGGTGACGGCGGCCGCCCAGGAGGAGATGGGGGCGATGATGCAGACAGGGGCGGCGGTGGCGTCGATGAGGTAGGCGAGCTTCGCCCGGGAGATGCCGTGCCGGTCCGTCAGGGGCTGCATGACGGAGCCTACCGTCAGGCAGTTGAAGTAGTCGTCGATGAAGATGAGGACGCCCAGGACGATGGTGGCGATCTGCGCGCCGACCTTGGACTTGACGTGCTCCACGGACCAGCGTCCGAAGGCGGCGGAGCCGCCGGCGCGGTTCATGAGCATGACCATACCGCCCAGGATGACCAGGAAGATCAGGATGCCCACGTTCCAGGAGTCGGCCAGAGAGCCCACCATGCCGTCCACGAAGACGTGCTCGATGGTGCCCACGAGGTTGAAGCCGGAATAGAGCAGGCCGCCGGTGAGGATGCCGATGAACAGCGAGGAATAGACCTCCTTGGTGATGAGCGCCAGCGCGATGGCGATGATCGGCGGCAGCAGGGACCAGAATGTCGCGTACATGAGGATTACCTCCCAAAAAAGTATAGAAAAGCGGACCGCCTTGTCAAGCGGTCCACGGAAACTACGGAAAACCCTCAGGTACATCCGAACGGTCCTTGATAGCGCTCCACAAAGCCTTGTGACAGTCCGGCGGGTATTCCCCGACGGCCCAGCCTTGCGGAGCAGGCAAGCTCCGGTCGGCTTCGGCGGCGGTCCCTTTCCCCCGCGGCGGCTTGCCTGCCTTGCCGATGGGTACTCATGAGCGCCGCGCCTCTATCGCAGCGATTCACTTTTCCCGAGTATAGTAGCACAGCATTGAAGAGCTGTCAACAGGATCCTATTTAATTTGTATAATTTAGTCAAATCCCGGTCCCGGAGACCTCAAAAAAGCCAGCGCAGCGCCCACATCGCCGCCACTCCGGGCAGGCTCAGGACCGCGGAGACGGGCAGCGTCAGGGCGTTGAGACCAAGTCCCACGCCGAAGAGCGCTCCCACCGTGTTCCCCATGAGCAGCGCAGCGAGGCCCATCCCCGCGTGTAGCAGCGCCCGCGCCGCGGGATGCCGCGCGTGGGTCAGAAGCTCCGCCAGCCGCGCCGTCAGCATGAGCCCTGTCAGCACGAACAGGGCTTTGATCACATAGTCGGGCATGGCCTTTTCCTCCTTCGCGTTTCCAGGGTTTGGCGGTTGCTTTTCGCCGCCCTCCGGCATATACTATGGCCAGAGAGAGAAAAGTATGCCATGGACCCTTGGGCGGAGCGATGCTCCGCCCTCTTTTTTGCGCCGTTCGGGGGCCTTTCCTTGATTTTTCCCGCAAATATGATATACTACTTAAACTAGGAATATTATGTCCACCGATCACGGTGGACGGTCACATACAGAAAGGCGAGGAAACCCGCGCAATGGCAAAGACAAAAAGGGAAAATTACGGCAATGAAGACATCAAAGCCCTGAAGGGCGCAGACCGGGTCCGGAAGCGTCCCGGGGTCATTTTCGGCTCCGACGGGCTGGAGGGCTGCGAGCACTCCGTGTTCGAGATCCTGTCAAACTCCATCGACGAGGCCCGTGCGGGCTATGGCAAGCTCATCACCGTCACCCGGTACGAGGATCATTCCGTGGAGGTGGAGGACTTCGGGCGGGGCTGCCCCGTGGACTGGAACAGCGCCGAGGGCAAGTTCAACTGGGAGCTCGTGTACTGCGAGCTGTACGCCGGCGGCAAGTACGATAACAGCGAGGGGGAGAGCTACGAGTACTCCCTGGGTCTCAACGGCCTCGGCGCCTGCGCGACGCAGTACTCCTCCGCGTACATGGACGTGACGGTGTGGCGGGACGATACCCGGTACGACCTCCGCTTTGAAAAGGGCGAGATCGTCGGCAAGCTCAAAAAGAGCCCCATGGACCGAAAGAAGACCGGCACCACCCACCATTGGAAGCCGGACCTTGAGGTCTTTACGGACATCGACATCCCCGAGGAGTGGTACCGCCAGACCCTGCGGCGGCAGGCGGTGGTGAACGCGGGTGTCACCTTCCGCCTGCGCATCCAGCACGGCAGCAAATTCGAGACGACGGATTACGTTTACGAGAACGGCATCCTGGATTATGTGGGGGAGATCGCCGGAGAGGAGCCCCTGACGGCGCCCTTCTTCATGGAGACGGAGCGCCGGGGCCGGGACCGTGCGGACAAGCCGGAGTATAAGGTGAAGCTCTCGGCGGCCTTCTGCTTCTCCAATAAGGTCAGCCTCACGGAGTACTACCACAACTCCTCGTGGCTCGAGCACGGCGGCTCCCCGGACAAGGCTGCCCGGGCGGGCATCACCTACGCCGTGGACGCCTATATCAAGAAGATCGGCAAGTATCAGAAGAGCGAGTCCAAGATCACCTGGCAGGACGTGCAGGACTGCCTGGTGCTGGTGACGAACTGCTTCTCCACCCAGACCTCCTATGAGAACCAGACGAAGAAGGCCATTACGAACAAATTCGTCCAGGAGGCCATGACGGATTTCTTCAAGCAGCGGCTGGAGATCTGGTGCATCGAGCACAAGGCCGAGGCGGACCGCATGGCGGAGCAGTGCCTCATCAACAAGCGCTCCCGGGAGCAGGCCGAGCGCACCCGCCTGAACATCAAGAAAAAGCTCACCGGCACCATGGACATCACCTCCCGCGTGGAGAAGTTCGTGGACTGCCGCAGCCGCGACCCGGAAAAGCGGGAGATCTACATCGTGGAGGGCGACTCCGCCCTGGGCTCCTGCAAGATGGGCCGGGACGCGGAGTTCCAGGGCATCATGCCCGTCCGGGGCAAGATCCTCAACTGCCTCAAGGCGGACTATACCCGCATCTTCAAAAGCGATATCATCACGGACCTCTTGAAGGTCCTGGGCTGCGGTGTGGAGGTGGAGAAGCACGGCAAGGAGCTCAATTCCTTCGACCTGGCGAACCTCCGCTGGAACAAGGTCGTCATCTGCACCGACGCGGACGTGGACGGCTATCACATCCGCACCCTCATCCTCACGATGCTCTGGCGGCTGACGCCGACCCTCATCCGGGAGGGATATGTCTACATCGCGGAGTCGCCCCTGTATGAGATCACCTCGAAGAACAAGACCTGGTACGCCTACTCCGACGCGGAGAAAAACCGCATCGTGGAGGAATTGGACGGCGCGAAATTCACCGTGAACCGCTCCAAGGGCCTGGGCGAGAACTCGGCGGAGATGATGTGGCTCACCACCATGAATCCCGAGACGCGCCGCCTCATCCGGGTGCGTCCGGAGGACGCGGAGCGCACGGCCTATTATTTCGATCTGCTCCTGGGGGACGATCTCGCCGGGCGCAAGACACACATCGTCGAGGACGGGTACAAGTACCTGGAGCTGGCGGATATCTCGTAAGGAAGGGAGGATACGGACATGGCAAAACGAACGCCCAAGGAACCGAAGCCCGTCAAGCGCGCCTCCGACCCCAATGTCATCGGCCTCCACGGGGAGGTCATCGACCAGCCCATCACCGAGACGCTGGAGATGAACTTCATGCCCTACGCCATGAGCGTCATCGTCTCCCGCGCCATCCCGGAGATCGACGGCTTCAAGCCCAGCCACCGCAAGCTCCTGTACTGCATGTACAAGATGGGGCTTCTGAACGGACCCCGGACCAAGAGCGCGAACATCGTGGGCCAGACCATGCACTACAACCCCCACGGCGACGCCGCCATCTACGAGACCATGGTCCGCCTGACCCGGGACAACGAGGCCCTGAACGCCCCCTTCGTGGACTCGAAGGGCAATTTCGGCAAAGTCTATTCCCGGGACATGGCGTATGCCGCGAGCCGCTATACGGAGGCGAAGCTCGCGCCCATCTGCGCGGAGCTCTTCCGGGACATCGACAAGGACACGGTGGATTTCGTCCCGAACTACGATAACTCCACCACCGAGCCCACCCTCCTGCCCACCACCTTCCCGAACGTCCTCGTGTCGGAGAATATGGGCATCGCCGCGGGCATGGCGAGCCAGATCTGCGGCTTCAATCTGGAGGAGGTCTGCCGGACCACCATCGAGCTTCTCAAGAACCCGGACCATGAAATACTGACTACGCTCCCCGCCCCGGATTTTCCCACCGGCGGCGAGATCATCTACGACGCCGGGCAGATGGCGTCCATCTATAAGACCGGCCGGGGCTCCTTCCCTGTCCGGGCCAAGTGGCGTTATCTTGAAAAAGAGCATATCATCGAGATCTACGAGATACCCTATACCACCACGGTGGAGGCCGTCATCGACAAGTGCCGGGACCTCATCAAGGAGGGCAAGCTCAAGGAGATCTCCGACATGCGGGACGAGACGGACCTGGGCGGCCTGAAGCTGGCCGTGGACGTGAAGCGCGGCGTGGACCCGGACAAGCTCATGGCGAAGCTCTTCAAGCTCACCCCCCTCCAGGACAATTTCCCCTGCAACTTCAACATCCTCATCGCCGGATCCCCCCGGGTCATGGGCGTGGAGGAGATCCTGACGGAGTGGATCGCCTGGCGCACGGAATGCGTCCGCCGCCGGGTGTTCTATGACCTGACGAAAAAGAAGGAAAAGCTCCATCTGCTGGAGGGCCTGCGGGCCATCCTCCTGGACATCGACCGGGCCATCAAAATCATCCGGGAGACGGAGGCGGAGGCCGACGTGGTGCCGAACCTGATGATCGGCTTCGGCATCGACGAGATCCAGGCGGAGTTCGTGGCGGAGATCAGGCTCCGGAACATCAACCGGGAGTACATCTTAAAGCGCGTCGCCGAGACGGAGGAGCTCGCGAAGGAGATCGAGGACCTGGAGGATGTGCTGAAAAACAAGCGCCGGGTCCGCTCCATCATCACCGGGGAGCTTACGCAGGTCATCAAGAAATATCCCTCTCCCCGCCGCACGTCCATCGTGTACGCCGGGGAGGTGGAGGAATATGCCGAGGACGCCGCCGTGGAGGACTATCCCGTCCACCTGTTCCTGTCCCGGCACGGCTACTTCAAGAAGATCACGCCCCAGTCCCTGCGCATGTCCGGGGAGCAGAAGTTCAAGGAGGACGACGGCCTGAGCCAGTATTTCGAGGCCACGAACCGCTCCGAGCTTCTCATCTTTACGGATAAGCAGCAGGTGTACTATCTGCGTGTGTCGGAGTTTGCCGAGACCAAGGCCAGCGCTCTGGGGGACTTCCTGCCCTCCAGGCTGGGCATGGACGAGGGGGAGAACGTGCTCTCCGCCGTCCTGGCGGGGGACTATAAGGGTACCATCCTCCTGTTCTTCCAAAACGGCAAATGCGCCCGGTTCACCCTGGAGGCGTATGCCACCAAGACCCGCCGCAAGCGGGCCACCAGCGCTTACAGCGACAAAAGTCCGCTCGTCTGCGTCATGCCCCTGCCGGAGGATACGGAGGTGGCCGTCACCTCCGCCGAGGACCGCTGCGTGGTGTTCTCCACGGCGCTCCTGGCCCCCAAGACCTCCCGCATCACCCAGGGCGTGCAGGTCATGACCATCAAGAAGCATCCCGTCCGGGAGGTGAAGCCCCTGGCGGAGACCCACATCCAGAAGCTCTCCCGCTACCGCGTCCGCAGCATCCCCGCCGCCGGCGCCAAGCTCACCGACGAGGACCGGGGCGAGGAGCAGCTCAGCCTTCTGTAAAGGACCGATATGAAGATCACCTTCCGGGATGTGAGAGAGGCGGCGTCCGTCCTGCTGGGCAGCGCCGTGTACGGCGCCTCCTTCGCCTTCCTCACCTATCCCAATAACATCGTATCCGGCGGCCTGACGGGCATCAGCCAGATCCTGAACCTCCTGACGGGGCTTCCCGTGGGCGTCATGGTCATGGTGATGAACATCCCGCTGTTTCTGGTGGCGTGGAAGCGCTTCGGCGTCCGGTTCCTCGTCTACTCCCTCATCGGCATGGCGGCCAACAGCGTCTTCATCGACCTGTTCGGCTCCCTGCATCTGACGTTCACGAACGACACCCTGCTGGCCGCCGTGTACGGAGGCCTCATGAACGGCGTGGGGGGCGGCTTCGTCTACCGGGTGGGCGCCACCACCGGCGGCACGGACATCGCCGCGAGGCTCGTCCGCCGGCGCTATCCCCATATCAACTTCGGCACCATCACCCTGGGCCTGAACACGGTGGTGGTGATCGCCTTCGCCGTGATCTTCAAGCGGTTCGACAGCGCCATGTACACCATCATCACCATGTTCGTGTCCTCCAGGGTGGTGAACCTCATCCTGTACGGTCTGTCAAACTCCGGCGTCTGCTATATCATCACCGTAAAACCCCATGAGATCAGCCGGGCCATCGGCGAGCAGCTCAGCCGGGGCTGCACCATCCTGCCCGGGCAGGGGGCCTACAGCGGCGAGGAGCGTGACGTGGTCCTCTGCGCCCTGCGGCGCAGCCAGATCCCCGCCCTTCGGCGCATCGTCACGGAGCTCGACGAGAGCTCGTTCGTCATCGTCACCGAGTCCCATGAGGTGTTCGGCAAGAACTTTATGAACATTTCCAAGACCGATTAAGGAGAGCGTCCCATGGAAAAGACCATCGAAAAACTCCGGAAAAACGGCTTTGAGGTCACCCGGTTCGCCACCGGGGAGGCGGCCGCCGCCTATATCGGCGAGAGCCTGCGGGGCAAGACCGTGGGTATCGGCGGCAGCATGACCGTCCGGGCCCTGAATATCTATGACCGCATCAAAGACGATAACACCGTCTTCTGGCACATGGTGGAGCCCGGGGACGAGACCATGGTGAAGGCGTCCTCAGCACAGGTTTACATAACAAGTGTAAACGCCATCTCCGAAGAGGGCTTCATCATCAACATCGACGGCCGGGGCAACCGGGTCGCCGGGACGCTGATGCGGAAGGAGAAGGTCTATCTCCTGGTGGGGAAGAACAAGCTCGCCGGCCCCTTTGAGGAGGCGGTGGAACGTGCGCGGCAGAAGGCTGCGCCGCCCAACGCCAAGCGCCTGGAGTGCCGCACCCCCTGCGTCATGGACGGGAAGTGCCACGACTGCGCCTCCCCGGACAGGATATGCAACGCCCTGGTGGTGCTCTGGCGCAGGCCCTTCTGGTGCGAGAGCATGGAGATCCTTTTGATCGACGAGGAGTTGGGCTTCTGATGAGACGTTTTGCCGCGCTGGCGCTGGCGCTGCTGCTGTTTTTGACGGCGGGCTGCGCCGCCCTCTTCGACACGGAGGTGTACCTGGAGGAGCCCTACGAGGCCCCCTCCGACGCCGGGGAGGCCGGAGAGGACGAGAGCGCCGATACCATCTCCAACTACGCCGCCCTGCGCCGGGCCATCGTCCGGCTGGTGTCGGAGCGGGCGGAATCCGCGGTGCTCCAGTTCCAGAACTACGAAGGCACCGTCAGTCGGGATATCTCCACCGCCTGCTGGGAGGTCAAGTCCTCCACGGCGCTGGGGGCCTTTGCGGTGGACTATATCAGCTTCGATCTCAGCCGCATCGTGAGCTACACCCAGGCGGAGATCAACATCACCTATAAGCGCTCGGAGTACCAGATGTCCTGCCTGGAGCAGCTGCCGAACCTGGCGGCCCTGCGGACAAGGCTGGCCGACGCCCTGCGGGCGGGGGACACGTACCTCGTCCTGGAGCTCACCACGGCGTCCCTGTCGGCGGATACGGTGCGGCAGGCGGTGGAGAAGGCCTATTACGAGGACCCCATGACCTGCCCCGTGCTGCCGGCGGCGGAGGCGACCCTCTATCCCGATTCCGGCGTCAACCGGATCGTGGAGGCCACCCTGGACTACGGACTGGACAGCGGGAGCCTCGCCCGGCGGCGGGAGGAGCTGACGTCGGCGCTGGAGACGCTCCTGGCCGCGGCGGTCCCGGAAGAGGGGCCGGCGGAAGAGGACGCGGAGAGCTCCGGCGAGCCGGAGGAGAGCGGTCCGGCGGAGCTTGTGCGGGGCCTGTGCGCCGCTGTGGCGGACGGCTGCCTCTGGGACGAGGCCGCCGGGACCACGGCCTGGGACGCCCTGACCGCCGGGAGCGCCGCCTCCGAGGGCATGGCCATGGCGCTGGAGGCGGCATGTCAGGCCGTGGGCGTGGACTGCCGGATCGTCCTCGGACGGCTGGACGGGGAGAGCCACGTCTGGAACATCGTGACCCTGGGGGATGACTCCTATCACGTGGACGTATCCCGCTGGGACGCCGGGGAGGAGCAGGTCTTCCTGGTGGGGGACGAGGCCCTCTGGGGCGCGTACTGGTGGGATACCAGCGAGTACCCTGCCTGCCCCGCGACCTTCGGCGCTTCCGAAGAGCCCTCGGCGGAGCTCGCCACCGCAGAGCCGGAGGAGACCGGTGACGGTGAAGAATCTATCGAAAGTTAAGCTGTTCCTCATCGGATTTTAATGTTTTCCTCCTTTGTATTTAAGAATGATGCGCTATCCTGTGTGCAGATCAAAAAAACAGGAGGTACATACGATGGAACGTTACGAAATGGCTGAGCTGCTGAGCAGGAAGGCGGGCGTTTCCCTGGAGGAGGCCCGTCAGGCGCTGGCGGAGAACGAGTGGGATCTGCTGGACGCCATGGTGGCGCTGGAGAGAAAGGGCCGGACCATGATGGAGACCGTCACGGTGGACCGGAGCTCCGGCGAGCCGGAGGCCGAGCCCAAAAAGGTGAAGAACACCGCCCCCAGGGAGCCCATTTTCACCAACGGCTTCGCTGCCATCTGGCACTACATCAAGCGCCTGTGCGAGCTCTCGGTGAAGACGAGCTTCACCGTCTTCCATCGGGAGAAGGAAGTGTTCAGCGTGCCGGTGCTGGTGATGCTGATCCTGCTGGTGTGCTGCTTCTGGGTGATCCTGCCCGCCCTGGTGATCGGCCTGTTCGTGGGCTGCAGCTACCGGTTCGAGGGACAGAAGGCGGCGGAGGCTGCCAACCGCGCCATGGATAAGCTGGGCGACGTGGTGGAGAACATCAAGGACACCCTGGACAACAACGGGTGATCCGGGACAAGGAGGACGACGGAGATGGCGGCGAAGATCCTGATCGTGGAGGACGAGGCGAAGATCGCCCGGTTCGTGGAGCTGGAGCTCCTTCACGAGGGGTATGCGGCGGACAAGGCTGCGGACGGCCGGACGGGGCTTGACATGGCCCTGCGGGGAGGATATGATCTTATTCTCCTGGACGTGATGCTGCCGGGTCTGAACGGACTTGAAGTCCTCCGGCGCCTGCGGAGCGAGTCCGCCGTCCCCGTCATCCTGCTGACAGCACGGGACGCCGTCATGGACAAGGTCAGCGGCCTGGACATGGGCGCCAACGACTATATCACCAAGCCCTTCGCCATCGAGGAGCTGCTGGCCCGGATCCGGGTGGTGCTCCGAGGCGCGAACAGGGCGGAGACCGGGACGGGGGGAGCGCTGCGCTGCGGCGAGCTCTCCCTGGACCCCGCCCGTCATACGGTGACCTACGGCGATACGCCGGTGAACCTTACCTACAAGGAATTCCTTCTGCTCCAGACCCTGCTGGAAAACCGGGACATCGTCCTGGGGCGGGATACGCTGCTCGAGCGGGTCTGGGGGTTCGACTACCTGGGGGAGACCAACGTGGTGGACGTCTATATCCGATATCTGCGGCAGAAGCTGGACGACGCCTTCGGCGTGAAGCTCATCCACACCGTCCGCGGCGTCGGCTATGTCATCAAGGGGGATGCCCCATGAGCGACGGACGCCGGACCACCTCCATCGCCCGCCGGATCGCATGGCGGTTCCAGTGGCGCGGTCTCTGGCGGGCGCTGTGGCAGACAGCCCTGCTGGGCGCCGCGGCGGTGGCGGGCTGGTGCTTTGCCGTATGGCAGATCGGCGGCCGGGGCGGGGCGATCTATATCGAGTCCTTCGACTTCGGACCCGCCGCGGAGGAGCTGACGGTGGACTGGTCCTCCATCTTGCAGGCTCTCTCGGGCGAGAGCGTTTTCAACCGGGCCGTTGTGCTGCGCCTGGATAACGGCAGCATCGCCTATATGGGGGATCTCCTCTTCTGGCTGTGCGTGATCCTGGGAGCCGTCCTGCTGCTGCGGCTGCTGTGGTGGGTCATGACGGCCCTGGGCGCCACCAACCGCATCCGGCGGTATCTGCGCCCTATCGACGATATCGCCCAGGTGACGGAGAGCATCTCCTCCCGGGGCTTCGACGAGAGCAAGTTCCACTCCCTGGAGGAGGCCATCGATCATCTGGGCGTGTCCGGGGACGAGCAGCTCCACATCGGGGACGACGATCTGGCGGGCCTGGAGACGGCGGTGAACAACCTCATCGTCCGCATGCACAACGGCTATCGGCAGCAGGTCCGGTTCGTGGACGACGCCAGCCATGAGCTGCGCACACCCATCGCCGTGATCGGCGGCTATGCCGATATGCTGGACCGCTGGGGAAAGACCGACGAGCAGGTGCTGGAGGAGTCCATCCGGGCCATCAAGACCGAGACCGAGCACATGAAGACCCTGGTGGAGCAGCTTCTGTTCCTGGCCAGGGGGGACGCCGGACGGCAGAACATGGACCGGAAGCGCCTGGATGTGACGGAGCTTCTCCGGGAGGTTTGGGAGGAGAGCCGCATGATCGACGCCGGGCACGAGTACGTGCTGCGTCAGACGGAGCCGGTGTTCGTATCCGGGGATGAGGCCCTGCTCAAGCAGGCCGTGCGCATCCTGACGGACAACGCCGCCAAGTACTCCCCCGAGGACAGCCGCATCACCCTCCGGGCCTACCGGGAGGGGGAGAGCGTCTGCGTGGACGTGCAGGATAACGGTATCGGCGTCAGCCGGACCGACGCGGAGCGGATGTTCGACCGCTTCTATCGGGCAGACGCCGCCCGCAACAGCGAGACCGGCGGCAGCGGCCTGGGACTTTCTATCGCCCGCTGGATCGTGGAGCGCCACGGCGGCAGCTTCCGGGTCACCTCCTATGAGGAGATCGGCACCCGGGTCACCATCCTTCTGCCCGCCGCCGCGTAAAAAAGCCTTCCGAAAGGAGGCGCCGCCTACGAAGAAGAAAAACAACGGGCTCTGGAACGCGCTGATCTTCGCGCTGATCCTCGTCGGTACGGTGTACGGCGTGTTCCACGGGCAGGACATCGGAGCGCTGCGTCAGGCGCTCGGACAGTGCCGCACGGATTGGCTGATCCTTGCGGCTGTCTTCGTTGTCGTCTCCATCGCCTGCGAGGCGGCTGCCCAGTGGCTCCAGCAGAACTCCTTCGGCATGAGCATGGGCGGCATGACCTGCTTCCAGTCGGCCTGCGTGGGGTTCTTCTTCTCCGCCATCACCCCCTCCGCCACCGGGGGCCAGCCCATGCAGGTGTATTACATGCGGAAAAAGGGTATACCGGTCTCGGTGACCTCTGTGGCGCTGCTGGTCATCGCCCTGTTTTATAAAACCGTACTGGTGCTGGCGGGAGCCGCCATGCTGATCTTCGCCCCGGGCTTTCTTCGGGCGAGCCTGGGCGGATACATGTTCCTGTTCTATATCGGCCTGCTCCTCACGGGGGGCTGGACGGTGTTCCTGCTGTTTCTCATCTTCCGCCAGCGCATCGCCCGGGCGATCCTCGTCTGGGGCATGACCGTGCTGGAGGAGCTGCATATCCTCAAGGACCGTGAGTCCCATCAGACGGCCTTTGAGGTGTCCATGGACCTGTACCAGGACGCCGCGGACCATCTGAGGAAGCATCCCCTGGTGATGCTGGGGGTGTTCCTGTGCATGATCGCGCGCAGGGCGGCGATGTATTCTGTGGTCTGGTGCGTCTATAAGGCCATGGGCCTGACAGGTACGGGGTGGTCCACTCTGGTGCTGCTCCAGGCGTGCGTCTCCATCTGCGCGGATATGCTGCCTCTGCCGGGGGGCATGGGCATCAGCGAGGCTCTGTTCGTGAAGGCGTACGGCGCGGTGTTCGGCGCCTCGGTGCTGCCGGGGATGATCCTCAGCCGGGGCATCGGTCATTACAGTCAGCTGTTTTTCTGCGGTGTGGTGACGCTGCTGGTGATGCTGTCCCTGCGGCGGAGGAACCAGCCGGAGGAGGATTAGGATCTCTGTCGGAAACGGCCCGGCGTTACCCGGGAGGAAAGGAGAAGCGTTATGAGCATACTCTGGCTCGCCATCGCCATCGCCATGGTGATCGGCCTCATCAAGACCTCGGTGAAGCTGCTGAAATTCGTGTTCTCGGTCTGCCTCATCGCAGGACTGCTGCTGTTCGTATGCACGCTGCTGGGTCTTATCTGACCCGCAGGGGATAGAAAGAAAAGGAGAAATCATGCAGAAGATAACCTATTTTCACATGAACGACTGTCCCTATTGCGTCCAGGCGGACAAGGTCATCGCCGAGCTGATCGCGGAGCATCCGGACTGGGCGGCGGTGGAGTTCGAGAAGATCGACGAGCGGGAGCGCCCCGATATCGCCGACCGGTACGACTATTACGCGAACCCCAGCATGTTCCTGGGAAAAGAGAAGCTCTACGAGGCCCATCTCTTCGAGACCGAGGCGGAGTGCCGCGGTCATGTGGAGGAGGTCTTCCGCCGGGCGCTGGCGGAGTGATACTAGAAAAAAGAAATCGTCTGCTTTTGCGGGAAAATAAGATGAAAGACTATTGTGGCGCATCAAAAGGGGCATGACCTGAGAAGGTCATGCCCCTTTTGGCTTTTGCGGTGTTCAGCCGCGCTCTCCGCGCCGACGCAGCAGCGTGAAGGCAAGTCCCAGCAGAGAGATCGTCATGATCGCGCTCCAGAGCACGATGGGGCTTTCATCGCCGGTCCTGGGAGAAGGACCGGAGCTTTGGCCGCTGCCGGTCCCGGGGTCGCTGCCCTTACCGGAGCCGCTGCCGGTCCCGGAGCCGCTGCCGGTCCCGGGGTCGCTGCCGGTCCCGGGGTCGTTGCCTTTACCGGAGCCGCTGTCGATCCCGGAGCCACTGTCGGTCCCAGGGTCGCTGTCCTTCCCGGATTCCCCGTCGGGATCACCGCTGTTGTCGGGTGCGGCTTTCACGGTGACGGTGGTGGCCGCTTGGCCGTCGTCAAAGCGGATGGCGACGGTGTGGCTGCCGGCGCTCAGTTTTTCCAGCGCAGAAGCTCGGAGAGTGATGACGGTGCTGCCGGAGCGGGCGTCGTAATCCGTGCCGAGGTACAGAGCGGTCCCGTCGATCTCCACGGTGGTGAAGTGGCCGAAGCAGGCGGCGTCTTCCACGCTGCGCTTGACTGTCAGCTCGTAGGCACCGCCGGACCAGGTGCCGTCCGCGCCGGAGGTCACGGTATAGACCACGGCGGCATCCTTCCAGAGGAATTTGACGGTAAAGTCCGTATCGGGAACGGGGAACTCCTCACCGGGGGCGTAGGGGACGCCGCCGATCTCCAAGCCGTCGTATTCCTTCCCCTCGGGGGGTGTGATCATATCCCGGATCTCGTCCTCGGCAGGGACGGTGATCCGCTCGCCGGGGGTGAGATCAGAAATGCTTTCCCATTCCGGTCCCGTCGTTCCGTCGTTGGGATCAATGGATACCTGGACGGTATGGGTGTCGGGATCTGGCGTATCCGCGTCCCGCCAGACGCACCGGACGGTGAGGGTGTCCAGCCCCGCCAGGGGGATGTCCTGCCCCGGAGCGTAGGTGACGCCGTCGGCTTCCAGTCCGGCAAACTCCTTGCCCGCCGGAGGCAGGACATCATAGTCATCCCGGACGGTCAGGACGGAGCCCAGGCCGTTGCCGATGTCAGAGGTTTCCTCCCAGCGGGGGCCGGTGGCGCCGCCGTTGGCGTCAAAGGTGACGGTGCACTTGGGAGCGGTATCCTCACCGGGGTTTTTCCATTGATAGACAACGGCGGCGTTCTCGTTGAAGGTGTAGTTGTCGGTGGGACCGACGCGCACGCCGTTCACGGTCACGCCGTCATACTCCTTGCCCGCCGGCGGAGAGATAAGGTCATCAAATATCTGGAAATCTTCGGTAGAACCCTTGTAGACCACGAGACTGTCTCTCCATAGCGGGCCCGTGACGCCGCCGTTGGCGTCACGGGTCAGGGTGATGGCCTCGGCAAAGGTGACGTGGACGGTCACGTCGTTTGCGGGCATGTCGATCCATAAGCCGAAGTTGGGCCAGCCGCTGATGAGCTCATCGTATTCATCGCCCGCAAGTCCGGTCACCGTGAAGGATTCATACGCGTATCCGGGGTCTGCGTCCACGAGGATGGTGAGAACATCGCCCTCGTTCGCGGATGCGGGGTTTCCGCTGTACGGCGTGCCGTGGCCGTCGGTAGTCACCGTGATGGTGTACGCGCCGTCCGCATAGGCAGCGATGCCGGTGAAGGGGATGAGAGCGGCGATCAGGATTAGGGACAGGATCGCGCAAAACAGCTTCTTTTTCATGGGTTGATCCTCCAATCAGAGTGATGACTGCGGGATGAAAACGTGGGAAAAACGCTTTGCCGCCGCATATATCATCGTACCATGCCTCTATAAAAACAGTTGTTGGTTTTATGATAGGTCGCCTGTTTACGTCGATTTGATTGTTGCGTGCGCTCGGAAAATGCACTATGATTTGATTATCCCCAGGCAAAGGAGATTACTTATGCGCAGACATCCCATCATCCTCTATACTGCGATCATCGCGGTCTGCTATCTATATACGGGCTCGGCTTACATGTCCCAGTTCTACAGGCTGATGGAGTTTTATGACGGCACGACGGTGGACATCATCACCTCCGGATGGAACTATCTGCTTCAGGCCGCGGGGATCGGACTGTTCTGTCTGGGATTATGGAAGAAGCCGGATGTTTTCCGCAAGAAAACGCTTTTCGCTGTCCTGCTGGCCACAGGTGCGCTCTTCATGGCTGCCTCTCAGTTGGCACAGACGGGTCTCGGCGTCGTCCTGTCGGGGTATGTGTTCGAGCTCCATATCGGCATGTATTTTGGATTCTACCTCACTATGTTCGCCGGGCATGTCCCGGTGGAGTGCGCCGGTCTGTGCTATGGAGCGGCCTATGCGGTTGGGAGTGTGGGCACGTATATCCTCTCTCTCATCGGAGACGGAGCGTTTCTTGTGTCCAAGGTCGTGGTGTTTGTGTACATCGCCCTGGCGCTGCTTACGGAGGGGCTCGTCCTCGCCGCCGAGGATATAGATACCGGGCGGGAGCAGACCACGGCCGCAGACAAGAAGCCGGAGCTGCGGTATCTTGTGCCCGTGGTGGCGGTCATGATGGTGATCTCCGTGGTGGGCTCCGGGCTTTATTATTCCATGCCCCAGGCCAGGGACGTGGACTGGAATCTGATCCGGGCGTTTTATGCCATGGGTCTCGTTCTGGCGGGTATCGTGATGGACCGGAGCCGCCTGATCGGCGATATCTGCGCCGCGGCGAGCCTGGCCTACCCGCTGATCGTCATGGCGCTGATCGGCGAGGGCGTTACGAATACGGTGACGATGGGGCTCAGCTATGCCGTTCGGGGCTTCCTCTCCGTGTATTATGTGCTGGCCTTCACAGATATCGGCGCGGAGCAGCCCGCCCGCCTGCCCCTGGCGCCGGTGGGACTTCTCATCGCCCGGGTGGTAGAGGCGATCCTGTCCCTTCTCCTGATGTGGTGGGAGGTGCCGGAGGTGCTGCAGCTGGTGTTTTCGGCGGTCATATTCCTGCCGCTGCTGATTTTGTTCGTGCTTCTGCAGAACCGGAAATACGCCGCGCCGCCGGTCAGCGAGGAGCGGCGTTATGCCATGTTTGCGGAGCAGTATAACCTGACGGCGCGGGAGAGCCAGATCCTCCGCTGTCTGGCGGAGGGATTGTCCGACGATGAGATCGCCGGGAGATGCTATATCTCCAAAAGCACCGTCCGCTTCCATATCTCCAACATGCTGAAAAAGACAGAGTCGAAATCCCGGGTCGATGTGATCCGAAAACTGGAAAAATCCTGAGACAGACAGCGAACCGGCGATCCTGCGGGATCGCCGGTTCGTGCTTATGGCGGTTGTCGTTATCAGCCCTTCCAGAGGCTGTGCAGGTTGCAGTAGGCGTAGACGGCGAGGACCTCGTCGCCCTCGTTCAGGGCGAAGACGGCCTTGGGCGCGTCACCGGGCTTGAGGGGCTTTCTCTGGTTGCCGCTGGTGGTCTCCAGGGCGATCCATTCGATGTAGTGCTCGGGCAGCATGGGATGCTCCACGGAGCCCACGGTAACATAGACCTTGCTGTCCTTCACCTCGAAAACGGGGATGTGCTTTTCCACGGCGGCCTCGGTGGTGCCGGGGACGATCTCGGTCATCTTCTGGCCGCAGCACATGACGGGCACGCCCTTGTCCCGCACCATGGCGATGATGTTGCCGCAGTGCTCGCAGATGTAGAATTTCATATCGTTACCTCCGTTATTTTTATGACTCATTATACTATAAACCCCGTCGCCGTGACAAGAGCGTATATCATAGGCTTCACGGAGTGTTTGGGACATGTGGTTGTGGTTGGAACAGGGGACGGTTCTATGTTCCGTTTTGGAACACAGAA
>CAJOIC010000012.1 GCA_905234625.1 uncultured Oscillospiraceae bacterium
GCTGCGGATCGTGGTATCGGCGCAGATCCTGCCGTCCTCGTCCAGGATGAGCGCTTTCGTGTACGTGGAGCCCACGTCACAGCCGCCAAAGTATTTCATCTTGTCTCTCCTTATTTCTTTTCGATATTGTAGCCCACGCTCAGGGGGTCCCGGCGCTCCATCTTGTCATAGTGCTTCACCAGCCACGGCTCCACCTTGCGGAACAGCAGCTTGCCGTCCAGGTCGAAATAGAACACGGCGAAGAGGGCGGCATACACCGCCGCGCCGATAAGCAGCACCTTCCAAAGGATCTTGAAGAATTTCATAGTCGTTTCGTCCTCCTTGTATTTACGCGGCTTACCAGCTCTCGGAGTCGTCGAAGTCCAGCAGGGACGGGTCAAGGGGCTCCTCCTGCATGACGGTGGTCATATAGTCGTTGATGATCCGCCTTATCTCCGCCCGGGAGACGGTGCGCTTATCGGGCAGCGCGTGAGGCATCCAGATGGCGTGGATGTTCCGGGCTCGGAACTCGTCCTCGAAGAGGCCTACGACGCCCTGCATGCCCTTGCATTGGAGCTGGTCGTACATCATGACCATGTCGCAGTGGAATTTCTCCATATTCTCCCACAGCTCGAAGATATGGTGCATGCCGCCCACGGCCATGCGGCGCATGGGGGCCCACTCGTGATACCGGGCCATGTCCATGACCGTCTCGTCCAGATCGTCCGTGCGGATGGTCATGTCGAACATGAGGGAATCCATGTTGATGATGGTGTTGAGGCCCCAGCAGTTGTACGCCCAGGTGCACCAGTTGGAGTAGTACAGCGGCGCACAGGACCAGGCGATGACCCGGTGGCGGGTCAGGGGGAAGCTGTTGATGCGCTGCTCCACGCATTTCTCCATGATCTTCCGGACACGCTTGTCCGTATCGTGCCAGATGTAGTGCTCGCCGTACTGGCTCTGGTAGATGCGGTAGAGGGCCTGGGCCACGCCGTTGATGGGATAGTAGTCGGTGTTCGCGGCCACATCCCACTTCTCCCACTCGAAGCGCTGCAGCTCGTTCTGCTTCTCAAGATATTCCTTCAGCAGGTCCCAGTTGAAGGGCGCGCCGGTCTGCTCCTCAATAAACCGCCACAGCTCCCGGATCTCGTTGGCGCAGTGCTCCTGCACCAGGGGATCGTCGAACTGCATGGGCTGAGGCATGGCAAACAGGGGGATGTCCATGAACCAGTCCTGTACCGCCGTGCTGGCCACGGAACCGTCGCAAGCCTCGTTGGAGGTGACCATGAAGGGGGCGCAGTCGGGCATATCGTCCAGCACGAAGAGCCCCGCCTCCGCCTGGCACATGGGGCAGGGGTCGCCTGGCAGACCGATGGACTGCACCGCGTCTATGTAGTTGAGGACCGTGTGGTTGTTCACATGGCAGGTGACGAAGTATGGGATCATCTCCATGGGGATGTGGGTGTACTTGTCCGCCCAGGGATAGAACACACCGCCCCAGACCGTCTCCTTGTGGTAGATGGAGTGGTGCCAGGCGTCGTTGTGTTCCCCATTCCGGAGATTGCCGTCCGCCTTGAACATATTCATGAACTGGTTGATAGTGACGCACACCATGGCCCGGTAATGCCACGCGCTGGCCCTGAGGGCCTCGCCCCGCAGCCCCTCCAGGCCCCGGTCGAACCAGTGGAGCACAGGGAGATACGTCTGGCCCAGCCAGCGGTAGCGCCACAGCCCCTTTGCGAAGAGCACGGGACCGCCGAACTTCATGATATCGCCCACCATCATGACGTAGTTATACAGCCAGATGTTGTTGAAGTAATACATGGTGTCCTTGACGCCGCGCCACTCCCGGTGCTTATAGAGGCCCGTTTTGTCCTCGTACAGCTCGCCGAGACGCCGCTCCCCGTGGGGCTTACCGTAGACGAAGTCCCGGGCAAGCTTCTTCACGTCCAGGTCCTTCAGCTTTTTCAGGTCGATCTTTTTCACTTTTTCGCGCCCTCCTGGATCTTTTTGATCTCCACGCTCTCAATGAAGGCCTGGAACCGGGTGCGCAGCTGCCCGGAGGCGGAGTTCACATACTCCTTCTCGATGGAGCAGGTGGGGATATTGAAATCCCGCGGCAGGATCAGCGCGTCCATCATGCGCTCATAGCTCCAGTATTCGCAGAACTTGTTGCTGGCGACGATGAGACCGTCTGCCTTGTATTCCTTTACGAGATCCGCCAGATACTTCTTCCGTCCCCGCATGTCCTCCTTGGGCATGAATCGGGGACACATGCTGGTACCCAGATAGTGCCGGGCGACGGCGTCCAGAGGGCTCTGCCCCTCCGACACATGGATCTCCTCCCGCCCGGGCAGGGACCCATAGCAGTAGCGGTCCGCCACCACCATGGCGCCGCAGCTCTCGATGAGCTGCGTGAAGTTGGGATCGTCGTTCTCCGCGCCGGCCAGGACCACCCGCACCCGGTACGGGAATCTGGGCTCCGGCTCCCGGGTCTTCAGCTCCTCCGCGGTCTCCCGCAGGTAGGGCAGGATGAGATATTTCGGGCAGGTCAGCGTCACCAGCTGGATGACGTGGAACTCATACCCCGTAATAACGGGATTGTCCGCCTTGCGGTAGGCGCCGATCTCGGTGATGAGGCGGCAGACCTCGTTGTGCTCCTCGATGGCGGTCATAAGGGCGGCGTCAGAGATGTCGATGCCGAACTTCTCATGCAGCAGGTCCAGCACGTGGGCCTGGAGCTGCTTGCGGAAATGCTCGCAGCTGTTTTCCGTCTTTTTGAAAGGGACGTCCGTGAACTCGCAGAAGAAATCCGGGTTCTGGATGATGTCCATCTGCTTGAGATGCTCCTGGAACCGGCATGTCACGGTGCAGGTCTCTGTGGCCAGCTGGGCGTCCAGGAAGTTGAAGCCGCCCTCCAGGGCGCGCTCCATGAGGCTCCGTCCGAAATGACAGGTGCGGTTCGACATGTAGTACGTCGCCATCTCCGGCGAGCCGCTGCGGGGCGCTCTCAGCCGGACCGAGAAGCAGCCGGGCAGATCCAGGAGGACCTCCGGCATGAAATAGCAGGTGTAGCCCAGGGCCTTTTTCCCCTCCGCCCTCGCCTGCTTCACCAGGTCATTGTTGGCCTCCTGCAGCAGGTTTTCAAAGTAGATCAGGTGCTTTAAGTCTCTCATAGGCGTTTCCTCCCAGAGCCCGCGGCGGACCGCAGGACAGAATGACACACATTACGATAGAATTATACATATTAGTTTGTTATTTGTCAATCAAAGAAGCCTCAAAGTCCAACTTTTTTCGGTTTTTTTCCGGTGATTGACTTCCCTGCCGCAGCATGTTAAAATATCAACGAAATCCATCGGGTCATTCCGGCCCGAAAAGACGAGGTAACCGCCATGAGTGAGCATCACCACCACGAGCACGAGCACCATCACAGCGATGCCGCCTCCCCGGAGGAGACACTGGCGCTGCTGACCTACATGCTCAGCCACAACCGGCATCACGCCGAGGAGCTCCACGAGCTTGCCCACGGCGTGGAGGACGAGACCGCCCTCGCCCTGCTCCACGAGGCCGTGGACGCCCTGACGGACAGCAGCGATAAGCTGGAGGCCGCCCTGGCCATCCTGAAGGGGGAGTGACTATGTGCCTTTCGACTGTTTATCTCCGGGAGAAGGAGCAGCGGGAGCAGATCGCCAAAAACGTCGCCGCCGTCCGCACCCGAGACGGGAAGCTGGTCTTCACGGATATCATGGGCGTCACCACGGAGGTGGACGCGGAGATCGAAACCATCGACCTCATGGAAAACTATATCTACATCCGTCGGCGCGGCAGCGTTTGACGGAAGGTCCTTTTACGGCGAAACGGCGCCGCGCTGATGATCAGCGCGGCGCCGTCTTGTTCGTTATACGGGATTCACATGGACCATGACATGCTTTATCTGGGGAAAGCCATCCTCCAGCTCATCGTGGATCTCCTCCGCCACCCGGTGGCTCTCCGCCAGGGACAGGCTGCCGTCCATGCCTATCTCCAGGTCCACATAGACCTTCCGGCCGAACTCCCGGGTCCGGAGAAGATCGATACACCGGACCCCCTCATGGGCGATGACCCGCTCCCTCAGCTCTCGCTCCAGCTCCTCCCCGCCGCTGTGGTCGGTCATCTTCTCCACCGCCTCCCGGAAAATATCGTAGGCCGATTTCAAAATAAAAAGGCAGATGACGAGGCCCGCCGCGGGGTCCAGGACCCGCAGGCCCAGGCGGGCTCCGGCGATACCCGCCAGAGAGCCCACCGAGGACAGGGCATCCGAGCGGTGGTGCCATGCCTCGGCCCGCAGGGCGCCGGAGCCCAGCTTATTGGCTCGCGCCATGGTGTACCAGAACATGCTCTCCTTTACGGCGATGGAGGCCGCCGCGGCGATGAGGGCGATGAGGCCGGGGGTCTCCATGGTCTCGTACGCGCCGGTGAGGATGGTCTGGCCAGCCCGATAACCCATGGAGAGCCCCGCGATGAGGAGGATCGCCGCCAGGAGGATGGACGCGATGCACTCCAGGCGCTCGTGGCCGTAGGGATGCTCCCGGTCCGCCTGCTTCTCCGATAGGGCCACGCCGATGATGACGATGAGGCCCCCGGCGATGTCCGACGCGGAATGCACCGCGTCGCTGAGCATGGCGCTGGACCGGCCGATGATCCCGGCGGCAAACTTGAAGGCCGCGAGACACAGATTCCCGGCGATGCCCACCACGGACACCCGCTCTACCGACTGCTTATAACCGTCGTCCTTCTGTGATTTTCGGATAGTGGAACGATCCATCGTATCGTCTCCTTTGACCGTGGTCCGGGATAAAAGCTCCCGCGCTCAGTATATGCGTGAGTTCCCGGCGCGGATGCCGCCTCCGCTTCCGGAAGGCCGCGTCTTAGCCCAGCATCCAGGCGAGGCCACGGTCCAGGTATTCGTTCCAGAAGGTCCAGTTGTGGTCTCCCGGCCCCTCCTCGTACCGGTGGGGCGCTCCCTCGTACTCCAGCAGGGCGCTGAACCGCCGGTTGGCGTTCCGGAGGCGGTCCTCCGTACCCACAGCCATATACAGCTTCGGCAGTTTCCGGCCCTCGGCCATGAGTCGTCGGACCTGGACCATGGGATTCTTCTCTGAGGTCAAAAGGCCGCTCAGATCCCCGAACACGTCCCGCAGCATGGCCTCCGGCATGGTGCCCACGGCGATCTCGTCCCCCCGGGCGATCTCCTCCAGATGCAGGGCCGAGGACAGGGCGATGCAGGCGGAGAAGGTGTCGGGATAGGCCAGCGCCGTGTGCAGGGCTCCGTAACCTCCCATGGACAAGCCGCCGATGAGGGTGTCCTCCCGCTTTTCGCAGAAGCCGAACACCTGCCGGATATACGACGGGAGCTCCTCCCCCACGAAGGCGCCGTAATTGCCTCCGGGATAGCCCCGGTCCAGGTAGAAGCTGTTGCCCGCCGTGGGCATGAACACCGCCAGATTGTACTGGATGGCCATTTCCTGGGCCACGCCGCCGAAGAGCCAGTCCGTGTCCGTCCCCGTGAGGCCGTGGAGGAGGATAAGGGATTTCGTTGGCCGGTCATAGTGCCTGGGCTCACGCACCTCCTCCATCTCCACGTCGTTGGGCAGGACGAAGGCGAAATTCGCGTGCTGCATGATGGTCTGGGCGTGGAACTCCATTCTTCCGCTTGCCATGGATAGATCACTCGCTTTCTTTCAGATATAGTCTGGCCTCATAAGGCCGCAGGATCCCGGGCTTTTCATCCGGATAGCTGCTCAGCAGGAGCCGCCGTCCTGCCCCAGCCTCCGGCAGGGGATCGGGGATAGTATCCCCGAAAAAGTTGCACATCACGAGAAGCTGCGAGCCTCCCTCCGTCCGTGTATAGGCAAATACCGCGGGATGGTCCGGCAGCAGCATCTCGAAGGTCCCGTCGGTAAACACGGGATGGGTCTTTCTCAGCCGGATGAGGGTCTGGTAGAACCGGAAGACGGAGCTTTCGTCCTCCAGCTGGGACGCGGCGTTGATGTCCGCATGGTTCGGGTTGACCTTTATCCAGGGCGACCCATCGGTGAACCCGGCGTTTTTCCCGTCGGTCCACTGCATGGGCGTTCGGGCGTTGTCCCGGCCCTTGGCGTGGACGGAGCGGAGGATCTCCTCCTCCGGGACTCCCTTCGCCCGGCGCTCCGAGACCATGTTCCGGATCTCAATGTCCCGATACTCCTCCAGGGGGTACCGGGCGTTCGTCATGCCCAGCTCCTGGCCCTGGTAGATATAGGGCGTACCCTGGAGGCCGTGGAGGAGCAGGGCCAGCATCTTGGCGGACTCCGTCCGGTATTTCCCGTCGTCTCCCCATCGGGAGACGCTGCGGGGCAGGTCGTGGTTCTCCCAGAAGAGGCTGTTCCAGCCCTGACCGCTCAGAGCCGTCTGCCAGCGGTTCAGGACCTCCTTGAAGCGCAGGAAGGGCAGAGGCGCCAGGTCCCACTTCTCGCCCCCCTCCGCCTGATCCAGCTTTATGTGCTCGAACTGGAAGACCATGGAAAGCTCGCTGCCGTCCGGGGCGCTGTAGAGCTTCGCCGACTCCGTATCGGCGCTCCAGGCCTCCCCCACGGTGACGAGACCGGGCTTTACGAAGGCCTCCCGGCTCATCTCCCGGATGAACTCGTGGAGCCTGGGTCCCTTCACCGTGATGCCCCGGTCCGGGTCCTTGCCCAGGTGGTCCACCACGTCCAGGCGGAAGCCGCCGATCCCTTTGTCCGCCCACCAGCGGATCATGTCGTAAAGCTCCCGGCGCAGAGCGGGGTTTTCCCAGTTCAGGTCCGGCTGCTTTACGGAGAACTGGTGGAAATAGTACTGCCCCACCTCCGGGACCCACTCCCAGGCGGAACCGCCGAAGGAGGCCCCCATGTCGCTGGGGGGCGCATCCTCTGCCCCGTCACGCCAGATGTAGTAGTCGTGCCAGGGCGACTCCCGGCTCTGCCGGGCGCTGATAAACCAGGGGTGCTCGTCCGAGGAGTGGTTCAGCACCAGGTCCATAATGATCCGGATGCCTCTTTTATCCGCCTCGGAAATGAGCCGATCCATGTCCTCCATGGTGCCGAAGATGGGGTCGATGTCCCGATAGTCGGAGATATCGTAGCCGTTGTCATCCTGGGGCGAGCGATACACCGGGGAGAGCCAAACAGCGTCTACCCCCAGGGTCTGCAAGTAGTCCAGCTTCGATATGATGCCGGGGATATCCCCGATACCGTCGCCGTTGCTGTCCGCAAAGCTGCGGGGATAGATCTGATAGATCACCGCGCTCTTCCACCACTCCGCCATAGTTCGTTTCCCTTTCCTTTCAGATATCGATAACGCAGCTCTCGCAGGCATTGATCACCACAGTGTCGCCATGGACCGTCCGCTGCGGGATGCTCATGCCGTAGTTTTTATGGATGTGTCCGTGGACGAAATACCGGGGCCGGTACCGGTCCAGGAGCCCGTTGAAGCACTCGAAGCCCCGATGGGACATGGAGTCGAAGTCGTTCAGATGCCGGGCGGGCGCGTGGGTCACCAGCACGTCGACGCCGCCCCAGCGCTGGATGGACGGCCACAGGCGGCGCACCCGCCGGGCCATCTGCCGCTCCGTGTACATGTACGTCCCCTGCCGGTAGCGGTAGGACCCGCCAAGCCCCAGAAAACGCACCCCATCCTGCACATACAGCTTATCGTCGATGCAGATACAGCCCTCCGGCGGCCGGTCGACGTAGCTCTCGTCGTGGTTGCCGTGGACGTACAAAAGCGGTCTGTTCGCCATAGTCACGAGAAACTCCAGGTACTCCCTCGGCAGATCCCCGCAGGCCAGGATGAGGTCAAATCCGTCCAGCCTGCCGGGCTTGTAGTAATCGTAATAGAAGCGGGACTCCACGTCCGCCACAGCCAGAATGTGCATTCCCCTACCTCCGCCGGTCCCCGGGTGCCTTGACGACGCCCACCATATCCACCGTGGCCTTGCCCAGCGGGGTCAGCTCGTCGTAATCCGGGATCCTGCCCGACACATTCTCCGCCAGGTAATCCATGTCCACGATCTGCCCGGGCGTCAGGGCCGTATCCGGTTCCAGCACCCGCCCGTCCTGGGCGTAGAGAGGGCCCCGGAAGGGCTCGCAGATCCCGGCGCAGATGGCGTTTTTCAGAAGCTCCGACATCTTCCTTGTGGCGGGAGGCAGAGCGTCCGATACCCGCAGCTCCACCACCCCGGCGGAGAGGCCCCAGTAGTAGTTCAGCGCCCGGCTGCTCTCGGTGTATTCCGTCTGGACGGAGCGGCTTCGCACCAAACGCAGGAGCTGCTCGTAATAGCTGCCCCACTGCCACAGGGGCGTGGCGAGATTGACCCGGCCGCTTTCGCTTATGAGGGACAGGCCCTGTATGCTGGCGCTCTCCTCCCCCGCCCGCACAAGGTCCTGGGAGGAGATGAGCCGGATACCCCGGTCCGTCAGACGTCCGAGGGCCGCGTCCGCGCCGCCCACGGCGGACCATTCGAGATGCACCTTCGTCCGAGGATTGACCATCTGCACTCCCTGGGCAAAGGCGTTGATCCCGGCGATCTGGCCATAGATGGGATAGTCCGCCATATACCCCACCGGGTCGCAGCCCGCCATGGCGCCGGCGATGGCGCCGATGATGAACTTCACCTCATACATCCGGGCGTAATAGGTGCGGATATAGCGGTGCGAGGTATTCAGGGAGCAGTTGAAGACCGTGACCTCCGGGTGCTCCACCGCCGCCCGGAGGCTGGCGGTGAGGAGTCGGGGAGACGTGGTGAATACCACGGTGTTCCCCTCTCTGACGGCTCTTTCGATGACCTCGCCGGGATCCCCCGCCATGGCGCCGAAATAGGCCGTGGAGCTGATTTGGGCGTCCATCACCCGCTGGACATACTCCCGGCCCCGCTCATGGCCCCTTGTCCAGGCGGAGGTCTCCGGGTCCCCGTCGTGGACAAAGGCGACCTTCGTTCGCTTCGGCTCTCCCGTGAGGACCTTGGTCAGGATGCCGGGCTTTTTCTCCCGGGGCGTCAGCTTCAGGTCAATGGGAGGCTCCTCCTGCTGGAGGGCGATCTCCTCCCACACCCGGACCACGGATGCCTTGATCTCATGGGCGCTCCGGCCCCGAAGGGAGGGATACCCGTACACTTCCATATAGGCCAGCATGGCGTCCCCCACGGTGGAGTGGAGCTTGCTCCCTCCCAGGCTCTCATAAGCCTGCCGGAAGAAGTGGTACGCCGTAGCGAAGCCCTTGCGTTCCTCCTCCGACCAGACCTCCTGCGGCGCCTTCCCCACCAGCCGCTGGAGGGCGGCGAAGCCCCCGGGCTTGGAGAACTCGATGAAGTTCACGCCGCTCAGCTTATAGTGGTCCACGAACTCGAAGTAGAGCGCCGTCTCCGGGCTCCGCTCCGGGAGGACGCGGATGACCTGCCCTGTGATCTCCGGAGCCTCGAAGAACTTCAGGACGCTGACCCGCTTGTTCCCCTCCTCCACATAGAACCGGTTCATGTACTCGTAGGCCTTGATGGGCTCTCTTATACCCTCCTTCAGATGGGCGTCGCAGAGCCGCTGCCACTTGTCCGCAAATTCGCTGTTCGCGTCCAGCAGGGGCATGAAATTCGGCGCGAAGGAGTTGACGCGGCCCCGGGTCTTCGTGCCCGCAATGAACTCCGTGGGGATCTTCACGACCCCCAGGTCGATGCCGCTCATGGAGCGTTTTTCCGGCACGAAATCGTCCAGCACCGGAAGGCACGGAGAAACGCCTCTCGTCACGCAGGCGCGGTACTCCTTCTGGCCCAGACGCAGGGCCTCGCGGTAATAGGTATCGGGCATAAATGTCCTCCTTCGGGAAACGGCGGCTCCGGGCCGTCGTGGGAAGCAACCGGAGCCGCCGTCGGGTCTCATGGGTTCAAAGCGCCAGGATCTGCTCCACCGCCGTTCTCTCCGGCATGGAGCGGATGGCCCCCTTTTTCGTGGTGACCAGGTAGGCGGCGGCGTTGGCGAACCGGAGCATCTCCGTCCGCTTGTCCGCGTCCAGGCCGTCGGCGCCGTTTTCCAGGATATAGTTCAGCACGCAGGCGCAGAAGGTGTCCCCCGCGCCGGTGGTCTCCACGGTGCCCCCCAGCCGGAAGGACGGGACGAAGACCCGCCCGCCGTCAAAGAAGCTGTAGCTCCCCTCCGGCCCCGCCGTCACGTTCAGGACGCGGATGTTGGGATAGGCTTTCCGCAGCAGCTCCCCGCCAAGGTCAAAGTCGGTCTCGCCGGTCATGAATTCCATTTCATTGTCGGCGATCTTGAGTATATCGCATTGAGAAAGGCCCCAGGCGATCTGCTCCTTCGCCGCCTCCGCGCTCTCCCACAGGGGCGGACGCAGGTTGGGGTCGAAGGAGATGAGAGCGCCGCTCTCCTTTGCCAGCGCCACGGCCCGCTTCGTCGCCTCCCGCACCCCCTCGTGGGTCATGGACAGAGTGCCGAAGTGGAAGATCCGGGCATTTCGGATCATGTCCTCCCGGAGCTCGTCGGCCCGGAGGAGCATATCCGCGCCGGGATCCCGGTAGAAGGAGAAGTCCCGGTCCCCGTTGGGGAAGGTCTTCACGAAGGCCAGGGTGGTATGGGCCTTGGGGTCCATGACGAGGCCGTCCAGGCAGATGCCTGCCTCCGATACAGCCTCCCTCAGCTGGCGACCGAACATATCGTCCCCCACCTTACCGATGAAGGCGCAGGACCGGCCCAGCTTTTTCAGCATGGCCAGCACGTTGCAGGGCGCGCCGCCGGGATTGGCCTCAAAGAGGGGATTGCCCTGGCCGCTCACGCCGTTTTCCGTAAAGTCGATGAGAAGCTCGCCCAGGGCGAGAACGTCAAATCCTTTCTTCATGACTTCAAAACTCCAAATCGTATTTTTCCACGTCCACCAGCACTGTCCCCTCCGCAGAGAAGCGGATGCCCTCCGCCTCGGCGGGGGTATACAGCGCGAAGGACGCCGCCTGCTCTCCTCCGTTCACGAAAAGCTCCAGACTGTACCGGTCCATGAGGAGCCGGAGCTCCAGCTTCCCGCCGCGGTCCCGGACCTCGAACGCCCGGACACCCAGGACATGGTCCGGCGCTCCGCTGCGGCGGCGGTCCACCCGAACGGTGGAGGTCTCCGGGTCATAGACGATCTCCGTGACGTGATCTCCGCCCATCGCCGTCTCCATCCGGAAGAGGCGGTACATCTCCTCCCCCGCGGCGGGACGGACCGTCACGGTCATATCCAGGCAGCGTCCGGATACGCCGGGAAGCTCCACGGCCTCGGACACCCGGACGTCCCTATGCACGGCGCAGGCGCCGCGATAGCCCTCCAGCTCCCGCACCGGGGTCTGGATGAGGCGGCCCTCCCGGACACGCAGCTCCCGGGGGAAGGTCATCTGGCCGAAGAAGGGAAGCTCCTCCGGGTTCCAGTCCACGCTGTCCCAATACTGCATCCAGGCGATCATGACCCGCCGTCCGTCGGGGGTCAGGAGGGTCTGGGGGGCATAGAAGTCCAGGCCGTAGTCGATGGTCTGCTCCCTCTCCCGCACAAGGCGGCTCTCCCCACGGTCGAAGGTCCCCACGAGGCAGAGGGTCACGTTCCCGTCGATGAACTCCAGACCCTCGGCGATCATCTCCTGGGGGCTGACGATGAGCACGTCCTTCCCGTCGAGAGAGAAGAAATCGGGGCACTCCCACATCCGGCCGTGCCGGTTGCCGGAGGCGGCCAGGGCGCCCAGGTATGCCCATCGCAGGGCATCCTCGCTCTCGAAGAGGAGCACCGCGCCGCTGCCATCGGGGCAGCGATTTCCCGCCACGGCGTAAAACCGGCCGTTTTCCCGCCAGATCTTCGGGTCCCGGAAATCCCGGGCGCTGCCCCCCTCCGGCAGGAGCGAGGCGTCGATGACGGGGTTGCCGCCGTATTTCTTATAATCCACCCCGTCGCCCAGGGCGATGCATTGGGTCTGGAACTCCCGCTCCGTCCCGTCCGGGTCCCGTTCCTTCCGGACCCCGGTGTACATGAGCAGATGCCGTCCGTCGGACAGCTCCAGGGCGCTGCCGGAGAAGCAGCCGTCCCGATCGAACTCCGCGTCCGGCGCCATGGCCGCGGGGAGCCGCTCCCAGCGGACGAAGTCTTTGGTCTTCACATGGCCCCAATGCATGGGACCCCATTGCTTGCTGTAAGGGTGGTACTGGAAAAACAGGTGGTACTCCCCCCGGTATACGGAAAAGCCATTGGGGTCGTTGATCCAGCCCACGCCGCCGGTCACATGATACGCGGGCAGGACCTCCGCCGGGACCTCCGGCAGATGCTCCGCCTCGAAGGCGCGCACTTTGCGCAGCTTGTCACTCTCCATGCCCGGTCTCCTCCGCTTCCGCCTTCCGGCTCACGTCCAGCCAGACGAAGCCATAGCCCGGAAGCTCGATCCACTCGTCGCCCCAGACGGCCCCCGTCCGGAGCTCCGTACCGTATCGTCCGGGATTCCGGATCCAGCGGCCCTCCTCGCAGAAGTTGAACAGAGCCGTCAGTTCCTGATCCCCGTATTTGCGGCGGATGCCCAGGATCTGATCCGAGCCCGTATCGAAGACAGAGACCTCCGCATCGCTGCGGAAGACGTCCCTGTCCGCCCGGAGCTTCTCCAGCTGCCGCAGAGCCCCGAAGATCTTTCCCTGCCGGGTGGCTGGGTCGTGCCGCAGCTCGGCCTTCGCCCAGTCAAAGCGGCCCCGATGGACATAGCGGCTGTCCTCCCGCCGGTCGGGATCGTCGTGATAGGAGTAGTCGTTGAGCTGGCCCACCTCGTCGCCGCTGTACAAAACGGGGACGCCGCTTTGGGTCAGCATCCAGGCGTGGAGCATAAGATCGCAGTCCAGGGCCCTCTGTTCCTCCTCCGGGGTCCCGGCGGCCTCCAGGCCGCACAGGGAGGCTGTGGTGCCGCACATGCGGGCGTCTCCCAGGCGGGGATCGTCGTTGTACAGCTCTCCCCGGGACCAGCTTCCCGGCCAGCGTCCGGAGAACCAGTCGTTCAGGTATTTCTTGTGGGGCACCTCCCAGAAGCCGAACTGAGCCAGCCACGGGTAGTCCAGGCCCCAGCCGATATCGTCATGGCAGCGGAGGTAGTTCTGGAAGGAATACTCATGGGGCAGAGCGCAGACCTGCTCCATCTGCCGGCGGAGCAGCCGCACGTCCCTGGTGGCCACGGTGTGCCAGGTGGTGCACATGGTGGTGGCGTTATAGAGCATGTTGCACTCGGGCTTTTCCGGCGTTCCGAAATAGGGCGCCAGCTTCTCCGGCTCCATGACCACCTCTCCCAAAAGCAGTACGCCGGGACAGACGATGCGGCACGCCAGATTCAGCATCCGCGACAGGGTGTGCACCTGGGGCAGGTTTCGGCAGTCGGTGCCCAGCTCCTTCCAGATATAGGGGATGGCATCCAGACGAATGACGTCCATGCCCCGGTTGGCAAGGAACAGGAGATTCTCCGTCATGTCGTTGAAGACCATGGGGTTTTTGTAGTTCAGGTCCCACTGATAGGGGTAGAAGAAGGTCATGACCACCTTCCCGCAGTCGGGGAGCCAGGTGAAATTCCCCGGCGCGGTAGTGGGGAACACCTGGGGCACCGTCTCCTCGTAGCGATTCGGGATCTCCCAGTCGTCGAAGAAGAAATACCTGCTCCGGGCTACGGGATCTCCCGCCCGGGCGGCCTGGGCCCAGGGGTGCTCCTCGCTGGTGTGGTTCATGACGAAATCCAGGCACAGGCAGATGCCCCTGTCGTGACACTCGTCCGCCAGCCGCTCCAGATCCTCCATGGTGCCGAGCTCCGGCTCCACGGTGCGGAAATCCGCCACGGCATATCCGCCGTCGCTGCGGTCCTTCACAGTCCTCAAGAGCGGCATGAGATGCAGGTAGTTCACGCCGCACTCCTCCAGATAGGGCAGCCGCTGCCGCACGCCCTCCAGATCTCCTCCGAAGGCGCTCACATACATCATCATCCCCAGGAGCTTATTGGAACGGTACCAGTCCGGCTCCTGCAGCCGGGCCTCGTCGATGGCCCGCAGGGACGCCCGGCGCTGGTCGTAGCTGCGGCGGAGCATATCGACAAAATAGCCGAAGGCCTCCATATCGTTGTGATACAGCTCACAGTAGAGCCATTTCAGCTCGTCCCAGCTCTCCCGGAGCCTCATCTCCATCGTATCATCCATAGGCTTTGCCTCTTGCATCATAGTTCAGTCTCTCCGCTCAAGATACAGCGCCGCGGAGGGGTAGTCTCCCTTCAGCGACGGCAGGGTCACGCCGCCGTACATCAGCGCCGCGCCGGTGTATTCCTCCTCCGGCAGCCACGCACCGGTCTCCCGGCTCCCGAAGACGTCCAGGTCTGTGACGGCATAGCGTCCCGCGGGGTCCAGCCCCTTCAGCCGGACATGCATGGGCAGCGGGTTTCCGGCGGGCTCAGTCACCACCGCGCAGAGGATAGATCGGGCGCCGTCCTCCGACACCGTCTGCCAGGCGGTGAACGGTCCCTTCCCGGGGACGGTCAGCCGGTAAAGGTCACCTGTGAGCACGATGTCGCCATACTCCCGGCATCGGGCGATCTGACGTCGGATCTCCTCCGCCTCCTCCGGGGTGAGGGCCCCGGGGTCCAGCTCATAGCCGAAGCCTCCTCCCATGGCCGCCAGGCCCCGGGTCCCCAGGGGCGTGGTCCGCCCCGTCTGGTGGTTGGGGGAGGCGGAGACATGGGCGCTGACGGCGGACATGGGATAGCCGAAGGAGGTCCCGTGCTGGATCGCCAGCCGGGCGATGGGATCGGTATTGTCGCTGCACCAGATCTGAGGGAAGTACGCCAGCATCCCGGCGTCGAACCGCCCACCGCCCCCGGCGCAGCCCTCGAACAAAACATGGGGGAAGCTCGCGGTCAGCCGCTCCAACACACCGTAGAGCCCCAGCATATACCGATGCCCCACCTCTCCCTGTCGGTCCGGGGGCAGTCCCCGGCTGTACAGATCCGTCAGGCTGCGGTTCATATCCCACTTGATATACGATATATCATAGTCGGTGAGAAGCCCCGCTATGGTGTCGTACAGCCAATCCGCCACCTCCGGGCGGGAAAGGTCCAGCACCAGCTGCTCCCTGCCCAGCACCGGCTTCCGCCCCGGCACGGTCAGCGCCCAGTCGGGGTGGGCCCGGTACAGCTCGGAATCCTCGCTGACCATCTCCGGCTCCACCCAGAGGCCAAACCTCAGCCCCAGCCGCCCCATCTCCCGGATGAGGGGCGCGAGGCCTCCGGGCAGCTTCTTCTCGTTGGCGAACCAGTCCCCCAGACCGGAGGAGTCGCTGTTTCTCACGCCGAACCAGCCGTCGTCCAGAACAAAGAGCTCCGCCCCCAGCGCCTTGGCGCCCCGGGCGATGGAAAGGAGCTTATCCGCGTCGAAATCGAAATAGGCCGCCTCCCAGCTGTTGAGGAGGATGGGCCTGGGTCTCTCCGTCCAGGGGCTCCGGCAGATGTTCCGCCGGAGGAAGCGGTGATATGTATGGGACAGAGCGGTAAAACCCCCGTCCGTGAAGGAAAGGATCACCTCCGGCGTAAAGAAGGCTTCCCCCGGCTCCAGGGTCCAGGAAAAGCCATCGTGCCGGATGCCGGCCACCGCTCGCAGGGCGTTCATCTGATCCAGCTCCACATCCGTCTCAAAGCTGCCGGAATAGACCGACATCAGGCCATAGCACTCTCCCGCGTCCTCAGCCGCGTCCCGGCCGCACAGGATCACGAAGGGATCATGCTGGTGGCTTGAGGCCCCCCGGCGGGAGCCCACGCTCTGCACCCCGTGGGAAAGGCAGGTCCTCTCCGGCTGCCTCTCCATGGTATGGCGGCCGTGGAAATGGAGCAGATCCCAGGTCCCGAAGGGGATATCGAGACACATGGAGGCCGCCTTCTCCAGCCGGACGGCCCGGGTGCTCACATTCACGATCCGCGCCGCTCTCGTGATGACGTCCCGGGCGGCGAACACGCCGTACAGAAGCTCCACCTCCACCCCCGCCGCCGGATCGGAGAGAGTCACGGCCAGGGTCTCCGCCTCCCCCTCCCGGTCGAAGGACGCGGGCAGGCCGGGCAGCCCGTACTTTCCGGGACGGATCTCATGCCGGACATAGCGCAGGTCTGCGCCCCGCACCCCGTCCTCCGCGGCGATCTCCAGGCAGGGAAGCCGGAAATCCCCGGTGTCGGAGCCGCTGTATTCCTGGGGCATGGTGTCCGGGGACCAGCCGCGCTCGTCTCTGAGCTCGTAGGGATTGGGGGAAAAGCCGCAGTCATGGGGCGGATAGAGATGCCCGAAGCTCCCCTCCGCCCTGCGGCCGTAATACAGATGCAGCAAATGCCCCACAGGGCCGACACCCATCTGATATGTCGTATTTTTTGTCGCCAGAGTCAGCGTCTTGCGCTTAGGGTCATAGGAAATACTCATCGGTGGGTACAGCCTCCGGCAGATAAGATATGGTAAGCCGCGAAAGCGCGGTCAGTTCTCAAGTTTATCGAATACGCTGTTCAGAAGAAGGATGTCGATATAACAAGGCAGGGACAGCCCGAACAGCAGAAGGATGGGCGCGCCCACGCTGTAAAAGCGCAGGCTCAGCAGCCACAGTCCCACCGCGAACACCAGCATGAGGAGGGTCCTGGGAAAATATCCCACCGCCAGGATCACGGCGTTTTTCAGAGTGCCGAATAGGGTGTTCTCATAGCGGGAGAGCAGGGCAAAGGCGTACATCGCCGCGGCCAGAACCAACAGCGACAGGGCCAGAATGGGCAGGCGCAGGGCCGGGATATAGGCGGCCGCCGCCAGATAGTCGAAATACAGAAGTCCTCCGGCCAGGAGTACCAGCAGCCACAGCAGGGTGGCCTTTTTGAAGTTCGCGGCAAAGGCCCTGAAAAAGGGCTTCGCCACATATCCCTCCTCCTTCCGCACCATGTGCACGATCACGTCGGTCATGGCGGTGAAGGCGGCGCCGGCAGTGATCACCGGCAGGGAGCAGATCAGAGCCAGCAGGTTCAGGATGAGAAGGTCCGCGGCCACGGAGAGCGCCCTCCAGAAGGGGTTGTCCATATCGAATAGCTTTTTCACGGGGTTTCCGCGCCTCCCTTCCCGGGTTTTATAATAGTGGATTTTCCCCGCCCCCAACGGGGTGGGGAAAACCCACGGTAGATATGCAGTTAAGCTGGGGTATCAGCCCTTCACAGCGCCGGAGGTGACACCCTCCACGATGTAGCGCTGCAGGAACACATACAGGATGAGGATCGGCAGCATAGCCAGCAGCAGGGCCGCCATGACAAGGCCGATATCCGTGGAGTATGTGCCGTAGAACGCCTGGGTGGCGATGGGGATGGTGTAGAGTTCCTTCTTCGTCAGCACCAGGCTGGGGAGCAGGTAATCGTTCCAGTACGCCATGGCGTTGATGATGGCGACGGTAGCGACGGTGGGCTTGAGCAGAGGGAAGACGATCTTCCAGTAGGTCTGCCAGCGGTTGCAGCCGTCGATGGTGGCCGCCTCCTCCAGCTCCAGGGGGATGTTCGTCTTGATAGCGCCGTGGAACATGAACATGGCCATGGACACCGAGAAGCCCACGTGCATGAGGATCAGAGTGATCCTGTGGTTCAGAACGCCCAGCGTACCGCCGTAGACGGACACCAGGGGAACCATCAGCACCTGGAAGGGGATGACCATGGAGGCGATCATCAGGGAGAACATCAGCGTGCAGAGCTTCCAGCCGCTGTTGCGCACGATGACGAAGGCCGTCATGGAGGACACCACAATGGTCAGCACCGTGGAACAGGAGGTGATGAGCAGGGAGTTGCCGAACACCGTCCAGAAGTTCATCTTCTTCATGGCCTCGGGGAAGTTCGCCAGGGTGAAGCCATGGGCGCCGATGAGGGCCATGGGGTTCGCGGTGATGTCCGCCTTCGTCTTGAAGACGTTGATGATCACCAGCAGGAACGGGAAGATGAAGCAGATGAACAGGACGAGGAGAACGATCCACATGATGATGTGGGATATCTTCTTTTTCCGCGCGGCGAGTTCGTTTTCAGTCATTACGCCTCGACCTCCCCTCTCTTACCGACCATGACCTGGGTGACGCCGACGATGGCACAGACCACGAAGAGGATCAGCGCCTCCGCCTGACCGAGGCCGTAGTTCTTGTAGGTAAACGCCTGGTTGTAGACCTGCATCGCCGCCATGACCGAGGAGCCGAAGGGCTCGCCGTTCGTCAGGGACAGGTTCACGTCGTACACCACGAAGCAGCGGGTGATGCTCAGGAAGATGCACTGCACGAAGGAGGAGCGCATCAGGGGGATCGTCACGTTCATCATGGCCTGGCTGGAGGTGCAGCCGTCGATCTTGGCGGCCTCCTGGACGTCCTTCGACACGCTCATGAAGCCCGCCACGTAAATGAGCATCATGTAGCCCGCGTACTGCCAGACCGACACCAGTATGAGACAGAACATGGCGCCGTTCGTCGTGGACAGGAGAGACGTGGAGCTGAAGATGGCCACGAAGGCGCGGTTGAAGACGAACTTCCACACATAGCCCAGGACGATGCCGCCGATCAGGTTCGGTACGAAGAAGCCGGACCGGAAGAAGTTCTGGCCCTTGATGCCCTGGGTCACGAGATAGGCCAGAGCGAAGGCCACGACATTGATGAGCACCACGGCGAACACGGAGTAGATCACCGTGCGGCCCATGGCGTGCCAGTAATCCGCGTCCTGGAACGCGGCGGCGAAGTTCGCGAAGCCCACGAAGGGCTTGGTGGCGCTGACGCCGTCCCAGCTCGTCAGGGTCAGATAAAGACCGTAGATGAACGGAACGATCACCACCGCCAGGAACAGGACCGTCCCCGGTCCCGCGAACATCAGGTATTGCTCGATCTTATAGGATAGCTTGTTTTGTTTCATAAACGATATCCTTCCATTCTGCCGCTTCGCTCCGCAGGGAGAGCACGGGACGCTCCCAAGCGGCCTGTTGGCGTCCCGGCGGTAAAACGCGCCAAGGCGTCAAAGGAGCTCTTTGACGCCCGGGCGGTCATGCTTGGGTTTAGTGAGCGCCGACCTCCGCGGTGGCCCAGTATTCGGTCACCTCATCCGCGAAGCCCGCGCGGTCGGTCTGACCGGCCAGGTACTTCTGGAAGGAGGAGCCGACCTTGGCGTAGTGGTCGTCGGGCAGATAGTTGTAGTTGCCGACCATGGCGCCCGTATCGGCATAGCTCTTCACGGCGGCGCCGAGAGGATCGGACACAGCCAGGGAGATGTTGGAGAAGGCGGGAACGAGAGCGCAGGTGTTCACCAGGAAATCCTGACCCTCGGCGTCATAGACCAGCCAGTTCAGGAAGTCCTTGGCGGCCTGACGCTGCTCGTCGGTGGTATTGTCGGAGGAGTCGATGAAGAAGTACTTGGAGCCGCCGCCCACCAGCTTGGTGTTGGCGCCGTCAACATCGCTGGGAACGGGCATGATGCCGATGTTCTCGGTGTAGTTGGTATCGACCATGTTGGACCAGTCCCAGTTGCCGCCGAACTTGAAGCACAGATCGCCCTCGGCCAGCTTCATCTCAGTGACCTCGCGCTCCGCGGAGATGGGAGCGTCCTTGGCATAGTTGTAAGCCGCCAGGACGTCAAAGGTGTCCATCATGGCGTTGAAAATGGGATCGTCGATGAGCTTGATGGAGCCGTCCTTGATACCGGCGATGAAGGCGTCGGGATCATCCTGCAGCTCGTAGACCTCGGCGAAGTAGTGAGCGCCAAGAGACCAGTCTTCCTTCTGCAGACCCACAGGCAGCTCCACGCCGCCGGCGGCGATCTCTTCGAGCAGAGCCTGGAGATCGGCAGTGGTCTTGATGGTGCTGGGATCGAAGTCCTTGCCGGTGGCCGCCTTGATCGCGTCGGCGTTGTACTCAAGGCCGCGGGCCTCAACGCAGACGGGGAAGCCGTAGACCTTGCCGTCGATGGCGATGGCCTGGGTGGTATCCTTCACCCAATCCTGATCGGACAGATCAACGGCATGCTCGGGTCCGAGGGAGTAGACGTCCTTCGCGTCCACCATGGAGATGGTGTAGGGGTCGTTCGCCGCGTAGCGGGTCGCCATGTGAGCGGCCACGGTGTCGGAGGAGTAGTAGACCTCCACGGTGACGCCCTTCTCGGCGGAGTACTTCTCCGCCATCTCTTCCATCTGACTCTGGATCTCCATCTTGGAGTTGAAGATGGTGATGGCAACGCCGTTGTCGCTGCCGGAGGAGCTTCCGCCCCCGCCGCACGCTGCCAGCGCCAGGATCATGACCAGCGCCAGGATGGCTGCAATCGCTCTCTTTTTCATTTCTTCTTCCTTTCTTAAATCTTCCGGATTTATTTTCGTATAACGTCCCTTCGTCCGCAGTTGGCTCGGCGGGATTTCCGCGTCATCTCCAGCCTCCGGTGAAACGTTACACGTACTATGACACAAAGTTATCACACCCGGAGGCATCTGTCAACATGATGTCCAAATTTTCCAGGTTTCCAAGTCAAGTTTTGTGATTTATCCACAATTTAGGCCGTTTTATTTTGGCATATAACTTCCGAAAAATCGCGTAATTTTTAATTCAACATCTTTTCTTTTTCCATCTTCATGATATATAATCTATTGGCCGTACTCGGCGGTTATTCTCCCTCGGAAGGTCGTGATATGTCCATGAAGCGAAAGAACGCGGCTCCCACCATGAAGGATGTGGCGCGGGAGGCCGGCGTATCCCTCGGCACCGTGTCGAAGGTCATGAACGGCATCCCGGTGGGCGAGCCCTACCGCCGCCGTGTGGAGGCGGCCTCCAAGAAGCTGGGCTATCTGGTGAACAGCTACGCCCGGGGCCTCAAGACCAACAAGACCTACTGCGTCGCCCTGGTGCTGCCCTCCCTGCGGCATCCCTTCTTCGCCGTCCTGGCGGACGAGCTTACCGCCTGCCTGACCCGCCACGGCTACCGCAGCATCCTCTTCATCACGAACTTCGATCCCGAGGCGGAGCAGAAGTCCTTCGACATGGTCCGGCAGAACAAGGCCGACGGCGTCATCGCTCTGACATACAGCCCCGACCTGATCGCCGACGGCTCCGTCCCCATCGTCACCATCGACCGCCACCTGGGCGCCGACGTTCCCTGCGTCTCCTCGGACAATTTCCGCGGCGGGGAGCTGGCGGCGGAAAAGCTCATGGAGCTCGGCTGTCAGAAGCTCCTCTTCCTGCGCATCGGTCCCGACGTGCTGGGGGAGGCGGACATGCGCTGTCAGGGCTTCGAGGCTGCCTGCTGCCGGGAGAATGCGGACTATGAGACCCTCCTTCTGAGCGACAGCGACACGGAAGCCCCCTTTGCCGATTTCCTCCGGGACCGCATCCGGGACGGGAAACCGGACTTCGACGGGATCTTCTGCAACACGGACGGCCTGGCCTGCCGGATCCGGGACCTCCTGGCGGAAAACGGCGTGCGCTGTCCGGAGGACGTGCAGATCATCGGCTACGACGGCATGATAAACTACACCACCGGAGCCTTCTACTGCTCCACCGTCGTCCAGCCCATCCCGGAAATGGCGGAGGCCGCCGTGTCCGTCCTGCTGGACCCCGGGACGGCGGCCCCCGGCGCCAACATCCGTCTGCCCGTGACCTACGCTCCCGGCGGCACCACAAAGGAATAAAAAACACTCCGGCCTATTGACAAATCATACGCCGGACGTTAAAATGTTAAAGAATTGTCAGCGCCATGCTGATCCAGGCGCCAAGCGCCTTATCCCGGCGATGCTCCCGGCGACAGGTATACTTTGAAGGTATGCGGTTCCCCTCAGGGGAAACTGTATGCCTTTTTGTTTTTCCGGGACCGCCGTAATTTGGAGGTAAAAAATGGCTTGTTTTCTTGTACCCGCCGCTGAGGCGGTCGTTGCGACCATCGCGACAAAGGTGATCCACAAGAAGGAGGATCCCGCGCTGACGGCTCCCGCTTCCGGGGAAGCGCCGGATAAGCCGGTCAAGGTCCCCTTCTCCCGTAAGCTGAAATGGCTCACGAACCTTCTCTGGGGCGGCTCCGTCCTGCTGGCCTTCGAGCACGTATGGCACGGCGAGGTGGTGCCCTGGTTCCCGTTCCTGACGGCTGCCTCCAACCCCGAGGACGCGGCGGAGATGCTCCATGAGATGGGGACCGTCGGCGTGACCATGGCCCTGCTCATCACGGCCATCTGGCTCGTGATGCTGGCGGTGTCGAAAGTCATCGAGAAGCGGCCGGAGACGCCGCAGCTCGAAGCGAAGTAAAAAAGGAGAACTGAATAATGACTTTACTGACAGCTGTTTTTGCCGCTGTGATCTGCACCGTAATATGGTATAAGAGCGAGGCGGCCAGGGAGCTGAAGGTCGGCCTATTGTGCTGGATGTTCTGGGGCGCCTCCGTCATGTGGCTGGTGGACGCGATCTTTGAGTATGCCGAGCTCCACGCGGAGTATTTCGCCCCCGCCGCGGAGGATATGCTCAACGACCTGTTCCTGGGTCTTTCCGTGGTAGCGCTGGGCCTCATCATCTGGATCATCGTACTGCTCGTCAAGGATCCGAAGGGTGTCGTCAAGGCCGCGCTCACCCGCAAAAAAGCCTGATGCAAAATCATCGCGGTTCTGCTATAATGGCAGAGCCGCTTTTTTCCGGCAGGGAGGACATCATGAGGACACTTTTCATCGACTGCGGGATGGGCGCCGCCGGGGATATGCTGACGGCTGCTCTATTGGAGCTTCTGCCCGACCCCGCCGGGTTCATGGCCGAGCTGAACGCTCTCGGCATCCCGGGCGTGGAATACACCTTCGCGCCCTCTGAGAAATGCGGCGTCGCAGGCACCCATGTCTCCGTGCTGCTCCGCGGCCAGGAGGCCTCCGGTCACGGCGAGGCGCGTCCCCATCACGGTCATGAGCACCACGGCCATGACGGCCATCCCCACGGAGACATACACCGCGTGGAGGAGATCGTGTCCTCCCTGCCCCTCACGGACAGCGTAAAGACGGATGTGCTGGCGGTCTACAAGCTCCTGGCCGAGGCGGAGAGCGCGGTCCACGGCGTTCCCGTGACAGACATCCACTTCCACGAGGTGGGCACCATGGACGCCATCGCCGACGTGACGGCGGTCTGTATGCTCATGGACCGGCTGGCGCCGGGAGAGGTAGTAGTCTCTCCCGTCCACGTGGGCAGCGGGGAGGTCCGCTGCGCCCACGGCATCCTGCCCGTTCCCGCGCCGGCCACGGCGGAGCTCCTCAAGGGCGTCCCCATCTACGGCGGGGAGATCCGGAGCGAGCTGTGCACCCCCACGGGCGCGGCTTTGCTGAAGCATTTTGCCACCCGCTTCGGGGAAATGCCCGTGATGCGCGTCAGCGCCGTGGGCTACGGCATGGGAAAAAAGGACTTCCCCCGGGCCAACTGTGTGCGGACCATGCTGGGGGAGACCGAGTCCCGGCAGGACACAGTCACGGTGCTCTCCTGCAACATCGACGATATGACCGCCGAGGACCTGGGCTTCGCCATGGAGCGTCTTATGGAGGGAGGCGCCCGGGACGTCTTCACCGTCCCCGTTGGCATGAAGAAGAACCGCCCTGGCACCCTCCTGGAGGTGATCTGCTCCACCGAGGACCGGGAGTCCATGGCGGCGCTGATCTTCAGGCACACCACCACCCTGGGCATCCGGGAGACGGAGACGCGGCGGTACATACTGGACCGGGAGACCGCGACGATCCCGACCCCCTATGGCGACGCACGGTGCAAGCTCTCCTCCGGCTTCGGCGTCACCCGGCGGAAATTCGAATTCGACGACCTGGCCAGGATCGCCAGAGAACATGATATCAGCCTCGCCGAGGCGAGGGCCCTTATGGAAAGGAGCTAATCATGGCAAAAAAGAACACGCTGAAGCTGACCTACGCGGCGGTATGCCTCGCCCTGGCGATGGTCCTGCCGTTCCTCACCGGGCAGATCCCGCAGATCGGACAGGCCCTCAGCCCCATGCACATCCCGGTGTTCCTGTGCGGTTTCCTGTGCGGCTGGCCCTGGGGTCTGGTCATCGGGTTCATCTCCCCGCTGATGCGCTCCGTCCTGTTCGGCATGCCGCCCCTCTTCCCCGGTGCCGCCGCCATGTCCCTGGAGCTGGCGACCTACGGCTTCCTCAGCGGCCTGCTGTATAAGCTGCTGCCCAAGAAGAACGGATACGTTTACGTCACCCTGCTGATCGCCATGGTGGGAGGCCGGATCGTCTGGGGCATCGCAAGGCTGATCTTCGCGGGCCTCCAGGGTTCGGAGTTCACCTTCGCGGCCTTCATCGCGGGAGCGGTCACCAACGCCATTCCCGGGATCATCCTGCATATCGCGCTTGTCCCCCTCATCGTCATCGCCCTGAAACGGGCCAAGCTCACCCTGAATGAATAAGGAGACGCCGAAAAAGCCATGGACACTTTGAAAAACGTCGTCGTCATCGACGGACAGGGCGGCCGTCTCGGCCGTCTGCTGGTGGAGAAGATCCGGACTGACGGACCCGCCTGCCACATCCGCGCCATCGGGACCAACAGCCTCGCCACCTCCGCCATGCTGAAGGCGGGCCCGGACGAGGCCGCCACCGGGGAGAACCCCGTGATCGTGGCCTGCCGGGATGCGGACGTGATCATGGGTCCCATCGGCATCCTCTCGGCGGACGCGCTCCTGGGAGAGATCACCCCCGCCATGGCCGCCGCCGTGGGCCGAAGCCCCGCGGACAAGATCCTCCTGCCTGTCAACATGTGCGGCACCAGGGTGGTGGGCGTTTCCGCCATGACCTTTTCCGAGCTCACCACCGCTGCCGTGGCGGAGCTCAGCCGGCTCCTGGCGGACATCTGACCGTCAGAAAACACGGAGAGATCCCCCTGCCATCCTTCACGGACGCTGCGGTCCGACGGGATGAGCACGGGGGATCTCTCCGTATACGCGCTGATACCGCGCGCTTTTTACTTGAACACAAAGAACTTGCTGATGACGTAATTCAGCACGATCACCACCACCTGGGCGACGACCTTCACCGGCACAGCGGCAAGGCCCAGCCAGGTGATGAACACGGCCAGCAGCCCCTCCTCCACCAGGAGCGTCGCCACGCGGCCGCCGAAGAAGGAGGCCATCTCCCGGACCACGCCGGCCCTCGTGTCCGCCTTGGAGGCGAAGACCCAGGTGCGGTTGGTGACATAGGCAAACAGCACCGCCAAAACCCATGAGATGACGTTCGCCACCAGCTCGTTGAGTCCCACCTGGACGAGCAGCGCGAAGCTCACGATGCTCACCACCGTGGTCAGGCCGCCGAACAGCAGGTACAGAAGCACTTCCTTGTGTTTTTTATAGAAGGGCTCAAAGATCCGCAGCACCGGCAGACGCATGAGCCTGTCGAAGATATCCTCTTTCATGGGTACGACCTCCCTCTCCGGTCCTCTCCTGTATTTTAAGACCATTCCGAGATCGTGTCAATGACCTGCGCCCTCTCAGGAGTTCAGGATCACATAGTCGCCGATCACCTGCAGCGGCGCGGTATAGGACGGATCGAACACGACGATCTCGGTGGCGCCGCCCCATTCCGACAGAGTGGTGTGCTCCCAGCCGGGGTCCATGATCTCCACCGTACCGTCCTCCAGGACGTCCCGCACGGCCACCATATGTCCGCCGCCCTTCACCAGCAGCGCGCAGGCATAGCCCTCCTCAAAGAGCTCCTGCAGCAGGGAGAAGCTGTAGCCGTACGTACCCACATAGTGGAAGCCGGGATAGGCAGCATCCACGTTCCTGAGCACCATGTCGCCGCTCCAGGTCAGCGCCCCGGCGGCGTAGAGCTCCCCGGCGCAGATCCAGGGGTTGAACTCCTCCAGGTCCTCAGACACCAGGCCGTACTGCCGCAGGAGCATGGACACAGAGGTGATCCAGCAGCCGGAACGTGCCATGAATCCGGCGGAGGTCCCGGTCCAGGGTGCGGTCTCGTTCCACTCCTCGTCCGCCTGCTTCCATTGGGTGTAATCGTCGGACGCCAGGGCGCCCGCGCTCACGGCCGTCAGAGGCGCCGCCAGTACTACAACCAGTAAGATACATATCGCTTTCAAGCTTCGGGACAGCCCGAGCTTCGAACTTCGTTTCAATTTCATATATAGTAACACCTTTCCCCGCTCATAGCGGTCTTCACAGCAGCATCGCGGCTGTCAAAAAGCATGGTTTTGTAATCAATCCTACAAACTAATTACAAATAGTAACAAATTTCTTCTATCTTGTCAACACTCCGCACAAAAACCGGCCAGTATTTTTGCACAAAAAGGCAATATGTAAACCGATCTCAGGAATTGACGCTGTATACTTCTTCGGCTTAGCCTAAAGAAAAACCGGGACCTGCAAATGTCAAGAAAAAAGTAGAATAACAATGTAAATCTTTCCCAGGGGCAAATTTGCCCCTGGGAATTGTATTGAAAGGGAATTGCAATTCAACCGGCTCCGGCGCCGCCGACGGTTTCAGCCATGGCAAAAGACCCACCGTCTGCAACGGCGGGAATATGGTTTTGTTACGCGCCAAGTCGCAAAACCGCCCCGTGGGGAAGGGCGGTATTGCTGGCGCTTGATGCCAGCTGCTAGCGCTCTGGCATATCAATACTTAACCAAATGGTTAATAACAATGAATCAAAATTAACAGTAAACTTTTCATTAAAATGAAAAAATCTGCGATCGTGAAAGCAGTAAAAAGCCGCTAGTATCAAGGCTTTGCTGAAACAATAAGATGCCCGGCAATGATCCTAACGCCCTGGCTAATTTTTCGTAGCCAGTGATCACTGGCCAGCTGGCCGGCCAGCTAGAAGAACACCCGCAGCACAGCGCCAATCAAGTATCTTCCTGGGATAGTGATTCATCCAATGCTGGACCTTATCAACCTCAGCCTGGGTAACATCTGTGAAATCGGTCCCCTTCGGGAAGAAGCGTCTTATAATGCTGTTCGCATTCTCGTTACTGCCACGCTCAGAGCTGCAATAAGGGTGACAATAGTAAATTTCT
>CAJOIC010000013.1 GCA_905234625.1 uncultured Oscillospiraceae bacterium
GTACTGTTCTGGGCTGAACTCGTATTTCATTTTCATCACCGTTTCCATTATACCACGGTGATTACAGACAGTCTACTTTTTATTGCATTTTAGTATAAAACAGCAAAAAATACCGCCTGCGGCGTTTTCGCACCGCAGGCGGTATCGTATTCACAGATCATGTCCCGGAGGGCGCATCCTCGGACGGCGCGCCGAACACCAGCTCGTAGCCGCTGCCGTTATAGATGCTCCGCTTCACCCGGCTGACCGTAGCGGAGGACGCGCCGGTGGCCTCGATGATCTCACTGTAATACTTGCCCTCCCAGAGCATCTTCGCCACGGCAAAGCGCTGGCTCAGCGCGGCGAGCTCCTGGGGCGTGCAGATATCGATCAGCAGCGCCTGGACCTCCTCCGCCGTGGACAGCGTCGCAATGGCCTCGTACAGGTCCGTGGATTGGTTTTTGTTGTTGATCATCATGTCGATCCGACCTCCCTGTTGTTCCTTCGGTCCGGCTCCCGGGTCATACCTTGAAGCCCGTCACCACGAACTGGGCGATATCCCGGCCCAGATCGTCCGTTACGTCGATATTATAGACGCAGCTGGTCCTGCCGTCCTTCCGGCAGGCCGCCCTGGCCGTCAGCTTCCCGCCCCGGGCGTCGCTGAGGTAGTTGATGCTGACCTGCTGGGTCACCGTGGGCCGATGCCGGTTGTTGGCCGCCGCGGCAAAGGCCAGGTCCGCCAGCGTGAATACGGCGCCGCCCATGACGCGGCCCTCCGCGTTCCGGCAGCGGTCGGTGAGGATCAGGCTGCAAACGCTGGAGCCATCCCCGATCTCATCGATGACGACGCCGTTTTCCAGCGCGAAGCGGTCCCCCTGAAAGTATGCGCGGGCCTCCTCCAGATCCTTGAAAACTGCCATGGTATCTCCCCGGCGGAGCGCCGCTTACGCCAGCTCTTCCCTGGTGGCAAGACGGATGCCCGCCTCGGTGAGGACCTTCTCGGCCACGTCATTGTCCGCCACACGGAAGATCATGCAGGCCGTGCCGGTGCGGGGCGTCAGGAAGGCGTAGGTGTACTCCACGTCGATATTCGCCGCCGCCAGTACGTTCACCGTGGCGGCGAAGCTGCCGGGCTCGTCCTTCAGGACCACGGCCAGGACCGGCGTCACGGACAGGATGTGTCCCGCCTCCCGCAGCGCGGTGGCGGCGCGGAGCTCATTGTCCGCGATGAAGCGCAGGACGCCGAACTCGTTGGTCTCCGCGATGGACAGGGCCCGCATGTTCACCTCGGCAGCGGACAGCTCCTGCGTGATCTGCGCCAGCGCGCCGGGCTTGTTCTCCACAAAAACAGATATCTGATTCACAGTCATGCAAATTACTCCTTTCACGAGCTGCTCCCGGTTTCCATGGCTTTCGCCGTCCCCGGGCGCAATGCGCATAGGTCAAATCGGCTTGCGGCTTTTTGCCGACTTCGTCACCGGGCGCAAAAAAGGTTCGTCTACTGAGCCCTTGGTGCGAGTTTAAACGAGTTTGCGCTTGTCGATGACGCGGACGGCCTTGCCCTCGGAGCGGGTGATGGTCTTGGGCGCCACCAGATGTACCCGGGCGTAGATGCCCAGCATGGCCTTGAGAGCGTCGATGAGCTCCTTCTCCCGCCTGGAGATGACGGAGAGGTTGTCGGAGAACATCTCCGGCGTCATCTCCACGTCGATATCCAGGGTATCGGAGTTGTTGACGCGGTCCACGGTGATGAGGTAGTTGGCGGGATAGCCCTTGTTGAGCAGCACCGTCTCGATCTGGGACGGGAACACGTTCACGCCCTTGATGATGAGCATATCGTCGGAGCGGCCCATGGGCTTTGCCATCTTGATGAAGGTGCGGCCGCAGGAGCAGCGCTCCCGGGTCAGGACGCAGATATCCCGCGTGCGGTAGCGCAGCAGAGGGAAGGCGCACTTGTCCAGGCTCGTGAACACCAGCTCGCCCTTGGTGCCCTCGGGCAGGACCTCGCCGGTGTTGGGGTTGATGATCTCGGCATAGAAGTGGTCTTCGTTGATGTGCATGCCGGTCTGGGCCTCGCACTCGAAGGAGACGCCCGGCCCGGAGATCTCCGTCAGGCCGTAGATATCATAGGCCTTGATGCCCATGGTCTTCTCGATGTCCCGGCGCATCTCCTCCGTCCAGGCCTCGGCGCCGAAGATGCCGGCCTTGAGGGGGATATCCTCCGGACCCATGCCCATCTCCTTCATGGTCTCGCCGAGATAGGCGGCATAGCTGGGCGTGCAGCAGAGGATGGTGGCGGACAGGTCCTTGATGAACATGATCTGCCTCTCCGTATTGCCGGAGGATGTGGGGATGGTCAGGCAGCCGACCTTATGGCTGCCACCGTTGAGACCGGGTCCGCCGGTGAACAGACCGTAGCCGTAGGACACCTGGCAGACGTCCTGGTTGGAGCCGCCGGCAGCCACGATGGCGCGGGCGCAGCACTCCTCCCAGAGGTCGATGTCCTCCTGGGTGTAAAACGCCACGACCCGCCGTCCGGTGGTACCGGAGGTGGACTGGATGCGGACACAGTTCTCCAAGGGCTCCGCCAGCAGCCCGTAGGGATATGCCTCCCGCAAATCGTCCTTCGACAGGAAGGGCAGCTTCCAAATATCGTCGATCCCGGTAATGTCTCCGGGCTCGACACCCTTGTCCTGCATGAGCTTCTTGTAGTACGGGACATGGTCCCACACATGCTGGACCTGTTTCACCAGGAGCTTGCTCTGGTGCTCCTTGATGCGGTCCGCCGGCATTGTCTCCCACTCCGGCTGGAAGTAGCGTTTCGCTTCGTTCATCGGCCTCGCCTCTTTCCTTTCTTTTTACTTGATGCTTTCTTGATCTATGCTCGCTCACGCGCTGCGTCCCAGTTCGAACGCTTTGCGGTTGAGCTCCAGGAATTTTGCCGGGACGCAGGCGCTAATAGCCTCCTGCCACGCCTCGTCCGGGAAGTCGAAGTACCGGCTGAGCCGTCCCATCAGCACCAGGTTCACCGCCTTGGAGGAGCCCGCCTTCTCCGCCAGGGACAGCGCGTCGATGGCGTCCACGTTCACCCCCGCGGCCTTCATCTTCTCGATGAGCTCCTCGGGATAGGTGGTGGCGCCGGTGATCACCGGCATGGGGTCCGTCTTCTGGGTGTTGGTGACGATGGTGCCCTCGGGCTTCAGATACTCGATCCAGCGAGCGGCCTCCAGCTGCTCGAAGGACACGATGAGATCCGCCTCGCCCTTGTCGATGATGGGGGAATAGACCCGATCGCCATAGCGGACATAGGTCACGACGCTGCCGCCGCGCTGGCTCATGCCGTGGACCTCGGAGACCTTCACGTCATAGCCCCGGGTCAGGAGCAGATGGCCCAGGAGCTTGCTGGCCAGGAGGCTCCCCTGGCCGCCCACGCCGACGATCATGATGTTCTTCGTCATATCACTCGCCCTCCTTCAAAGCGCCGAAATGGCACAGCTGCATGCACACGCCGCAGCCCACGCAGAGCGTATTGTCGATGGCGGCCCTGCCGCCCTTCATGCTGATAGCTGGGCAGCCCACCTTCATGCAGTTCTTGCAGCTCTTGCACTTGTCCGCGTCCACCACGAGGGGCGCCTTGTGCTTCACATACTTCAGCAGGGCGCAGGGACGGCGGCTGATGATGACCGACGGCTCCTCCGCCGCCAGCTCCTCCTTGATCGCCCGGTCGCAGGCCGCCAGATCGTAGGGATCGACGACGCGTACGCGCTCAAAGCCCATGGCCCGGCATAGGGCCTCCAGGTCGATCTTTCCGGCGGGATCGCCCTTGATGTTGTAGCCCGTGGTGGGGTTCTGCTGGTGTCCCGTCATGCCGGTGATGGAGTTGTCCAGGATGATGACGGTGGAATTGGACTGGTTATAGGCGATGTTCGCAAGACCCGTCATGCCGGAGTGCATGAAGGTGCTGTCTCCGATGACGGCCACGGTCCTGCCCTCGCTGTCCTTCCCCAGGGCTTTATTGAAGCCGTGGGTGGCGGAAATGGAGGCGCCCATGCACAGAGTCATCTCGATGGCGGCGAGAGGCGCCACGGCCCCCAGGGTGTAGCAGCCGATATCGCCCAGGACCGTGACCTTGTTCTTCGAAAGGGTGTAGAACATGCCGCGGTGGGGGCATCCGGCGCACATGACGGGCGGCCGGGCGGGGATGTTTTCCTGCAGGGTCGGTCCCCCGTGAACAGGAACGCCCAGCTTCTCCGCGATCAGATTCTGGGAGAACTCCCCCTCCAGGGGGAAGAGGTCCTTCCCGATGGGGTCCAGACCCAGGTTCCGGCAGTGCTCTTCGATGAAGCCGTCCAGCTCCTCCACCACCACCAGCTTCTCCACGGAGGCGGCGAAGTCCCTGATCTTCCGCACCGGCATGGGCCAGATCATGCCCAGCTTCAATACGGGATATGTATCTCCGCAGACCTCCTTCACATACTGATAGCAGGTGGAGGAGGTAACGATGCCCAGGCTGTGATCGGAGCCCTCCTCCGCCCGGTTCAGGGGGGAGGTCTCGGCGTACTCGGTCAGCTTCCGGGTGCGCTCCTCCACCACGGGATGGCGGCGGATGGCGTTGCCGGGCATCATGACGTATTTTGCGATGTTTTTCTCGTAGGGGCGCACAGGCGGCTCCACCCGGTCGCCGGTCTCCACGACGCTCTGGGAGTGGGCCACGCGGGTGCACATTTTCAGCAGCACCGGGGTATCGAACTGCTCGGAGATCTCGTATGCCAGCTTTGCGAAGGCATAGCTCTCGCCGGAGTCGGAGGGCTCCAGCATGGGGATCTTGGCCGAGGCTGCGTAATGCCGGGAATCCTGCTCGTTCTGGGAGGAATGCATCCCCGGATCGTCCGCCACGGCGATGACCATGCCGGCGTTGATGCCGGTATAGCTGACGGTGAACAGCGGGTCCGCCGCCACGTTCAGGCCCACGTGTTTCATGCCGCAGAAGCTGCGCTTGCCCGCCAGGGACGCGCCGAAAGCCGTTTCCATGGCGACCTTTTCGTTGGGCGCCCATTCGGCGTAGATCTCGTCGTATTTGGCCGCCTCCTCCGTGATCTCGGTACTAGGCGTGCCGGGATAGCTGGAAACAACACAGCAGCCGGCCTCATACAGGCCGCGGGCAGCCGCCGCGTTCCCCAACATCAGTCGTTTCATACACTAACCACCTTTTCTGGGATTTTGACATTCTCTGCCCCACATTATATAACGTTCGCCGTCCATATACAAGCAAAAAATTTTCCTATTTAAATCGAACGCACTCCTCCCCGGGACCCGGTTGACAATTCGATCCAAACGTGACATAATGATCGGGCTAAGAGAAATTGGTTTTAAAACACTAAAACCACAAAGTGATAAGGAGACGAATCATGCCCATCACAGAGCTACTGACACGCAACGCTACTTATTTCAAAAACGATGTGGCGCTGGTGGAGATCAACCCCGAGGTCAAGGGCGTTCCCCACGTCACATGGCGGGAGTACTCCCTGATCGAATCCGACCGCAGCGGCGCATTTCGCAAGCAGATGACCTGGGGCGAGTTCGACATCAAGGCCAATCGCTTCGCGAACCTGCTCCTCACCCGCGGCATCAAGAAGGGCGACAAGGTCGCCATCCTGCTCATGAACTGCCTGGAATGGCTGCCCATCTATTTCGGCGTCCTGAAGACCGGCGCGGTGGTGGTCCCCATGAACTACCGCTTCGACGCCGACGAGATCCTCTACTGCCTGAAGCTGGCGGACGTGGACGCTCTGGTGTTCGGCCCGGAGTTCATCGGCCGCGTGGAGGCCGTGCTGGACCGGGTGCCACGGGTGAAGAACTGTTTCTACGTGGGGGATGACTGCCCCTCCTTCGCCGACAGCTATGACAAGCTCATCAACTACTGCTCCTCCATCGCCCCCAGCATCTACATCACCGACGACGACGACGGCGCCATCTACTTCTCCTCCGGCACCACCGGCTTCCCCAAGGCTATCCTGCACGCCCACCGCAGCCTGACGCACTCCGCCATGGTGGAGCAGAAGCACCACGGACAGACGAGGGACGACGTGTTCCTGCTGATCCCGCCTCTGTACCATACCGGCGCGAAGATGCACTGGTTCGGCTCCCTGGTATCGGGAAGCAAGGCGGTGATCCTCCGGGGCGTGGACTCCGAGTGGATCCTCCGCACCGTCAGCGAGGAGCTCTGCACCATCGTGTGGCTCCTGGTGCCCTGGGCCCAGGATATCCTGGACGCCATCGACAGCGGCCGCATCGACCCCAGCCAGTACACCCTGGACCAGTGGCGGCTCATGCATATCGGCGCCCAGCCCGTGCCCCCTTCCCTCATCACCCGCTGGAAGAAGGTCTTCCCCCACCACCAGTATGACACCAACTACGGCCTGAGCGAGTCCATCGGACCCGGCTGCGTCCACCTGGGGGTGGAGAACATCCATAAGGTCGGCGCCATCGGCGTCCCCGGCTACGGCTGGGAGGCCAAGATCGTGGACAGCGACCGCAACACCATCACCGAGGGCGTAGGCGAGCTGGCCGTCAAGGGCAACGGCGTCATGAAGTGCTACTACAACGACCCGAAAGCCACCGAGGAGGTCCTGGATAACGAAGGCTGGCTCTATACCGGCGACATGGCCGAGCGGGACAGCGACGGCTTCATCTACCTCGTGGACCGCAAGAAGGACGTCATCATCAGCGGCGGCGAGAACCTCTACCCCGTCCAGATCGAGGACTTCCTGCGCACCAACGACAAGATCAAGGACGTGGCGGTCATCGGTCTGCCCGACAAGCGCCTGGGCGAGATCGCCGCGGCCATCGTCGAGGCCAAGGAGGACACGGTCCTCACCGAGCAGGAGGTGAACGACTTCTGCATGGCCCTGCCCCGCTACAAGCGTCCCCGCCGGGTCATCCTGGCGGAGGTCCCCCGGAACCCCACCGGCAAGATCGAAAAGCCCGCCCTGCGAAAAAAATACGGCAGCGAATTCCTGGTGGCGCAGCAGAACGAGCTGCCCCCCGAGGGCCTTTCGTAAAGCCAAATACCGACTTCGTTCGCTCCGGCGCGGCGTCCCTGAGAAACGGGACGCCGCGCTTTTTTCATTTGGGGGTTGACAGAGACGCCGCAGGGTGTTATACTCACTTCGCGGTTTTAAAGTTTTAAATATACACAACCGCAAAACACAAAAGAGAGGCCCATGTCATGTTTATGAAGATCCTTCTGCTGATCCTGTTCTTCGGCGTCATGGTAAGCGTCGGCCTTTACTGCCGCCGGAACGCCACCGACGTCAGCGGCTTCGTCCTGGGTGGACGGAACGTCGGCCCCTGGCTGACGGCCTTCGCTTACGGCACCTCCTATTTCTCCGCCGTCATCTTCGTGGGCTACGCCGGACAGTTCGGCTGGAAGTATGGCATCGCCTCCACCTGGGTGGGGCTCGGCAACGCCTTCATCGGCTCCTTGCTTGCCTGGTCCGTCCTCGGCCGACGCACCCGCATCATGACCCAGCATCTGAACTCCTCCACCATGCCGGAGTTCTTCGGCGCCCGGTTCGACAGTACCGCTCTGAAGGTGGGCGCCTCGGTCATCACCTTCCTGTTCCTCATCCCCTATACCGCCTCGCTGTACAACGGCCTGTCCCGCCTGTTCGAGATGGCCTTCGGCATGAACTACACGGTCTGCATCGTGGTCATGGCGGTGCTGACGGGTATTTACGTCATCGCCGGCGGCTATATGGCCACCGCCATCAACGACTTCATCCAGGGCATCATCATGCTCATCGGCATCGTGGCCGTCATCGCGGCGGTGCTGGCCTCCAAGGGCGGCTTCATCGCGGCGCTGGACGGTCTCGCGGCGGTGACGGACGAGTCCGTCTCCACCACCCCCGGTGCCTTCAACTCCTTCTTCGGACCCGATCCCCTGGGGCTCCTGGGCGTGGTGCTCCTCACCTCCCTGGGCACCTGGGGCCTGCCTCAGATGGTGCAGAAGTTCTACGCCATCAAGAGCGAGGACGCCGTGAAGAAGGGCACCATCATCTCCACCTTCTTCGCCATCATCGTGGCCGGCGGCTGCTACTTCCTGGGCGGCTTCGGACGTCTGTTCTCCGACCGCATCGAGATCGCCGCCAGCGGCATCCCCGTGGGCGGGTACGACGCCGTCATCCCCTCCATGCTCTCGGGCCTGCCCGACATCCTCATCGCCATCGTAGTGATCCTGGTACTGTCGGCCTCCATGTCCACCCTGTCCTCCCTGGTGCTGGCCTCCAGCTCCACCATCACCATCGACTTCCTGAAGGACAACTTCGTGAAGGACATGGACGAGAAAAAGCAGGTCCTTCTCATGCGGGTGTTCGTGGTGGTGTTCATCGTCATCTCCGCGGCCATCGCCATCTTCCAGTACCAGAGCTCCCTGAGCGCCACCAGCTCCAACAGCGCCACCTTCATCGCCCAGCTCATGGGCGTGTCCTGGGGCGCCCTGGCCGGCGCGTTCCTGGCGCCTTTCCTGTACGGTCTCTACTGGAAGAAGACCACCAAGGCCGCCTGCTGGGTCAGCTTCATCTTCGGCTCCGTGCTCATGGTGCTGAACATGCTGATCCGGTCCTCCTTCCCCGCGCTGCTCCAGTCCCCCATCAACTGCGGCGCCTTTGCCATGATCGCTGGACTCATCATCGTCCCGGTGGTCAGCCTCTTCACCCCGAAGCCGGAAGCACGGCTGGTGGAGGACGCCTTCGCCTGCTACGACGTGAAGGTGGAGGTCTCCCAGAAGCGGTCCCTGACGGATCTGTAAGGCCCTATTCGCGCAGCGGCGCCGGTCCCTCTCGGGACCGGCGCCGTTTTGTTTTGTCTGTTATCGCTTATTGGACTGCCGCCAGATCTTCTGCTCCTGCGCCGCGGCGATGAGCTCCTCCCGGAAGTCCGGGTGAGCGATGGAGATGAGCAGATCCGCTCTCTCCCAGGTGGAGCGGCCGGCGAGGTTGACGACGCCGTACTCCGTAACGATGAAATACCCCTGGCTCCGGGGGTTCGTGATGATATCCCCCTGGAAATAGGGCACCACCCGGGAGTGGCGCACGCCTTTTTTGTCGGTATAGGTGGAGGTCATGCAGACGAAGGCCTTGCCGCCTTTGCTCATGGCGGCGCCGGTGAGATAATCCAGAGAACCGCCGGTGCCGCTGATATGCCGGAAGCCGGAGCTCTCCGAGCTCACCTGCCCGTACAGATCCACCGCGATGCAGTTGTTGATGGAGACCATATTCTCCTGCTGGGCGATGACCTCGGCGCAGTTGACATACTCAAGCGGTTCCACGACCACGCCCGGATTTCGGTCCACCCAGTCATACAGCGTCCGGGAACCGAAGACGATCCCGGTGACGCCCTTGCCCGGCTGAGCGGTCTTGCGGCGGTTCGTCAGCTTGCCGGCCCTGTGCAGCTCGTAGTAAGCGTCGCCGCAGAGCTCCGTGTGCATGCCAAGATCCCGGAGATCGGACTCGGTGAGCCGCTGACCCACCACGTTCGGCATGCTGCCGATGCCAAGCTGGATGGTGGCGCCGTCGCAGATATAGGGCAGGATGTGGTCCGCGATCCGGATATCCTCCTCCGTGGGCGGGTCGATGGGGAATTCCGGCAGAGGGGGATGCTCCCCCTCCACCACGAAGTCCACCTCGGAGATATGGATGCTCTCGTCGAAGCCCCCCAGGATGTGAGGCAGATGCTCGTTCACCTCCAGGATGACGATATCCGCCTTATCCAGGATGCCCTTGGCGATGCCCGCGCCGCAGGAGAGGTTGAAAAAACCGTGCTTGTCCATGGGCGCGACGCACATCATGGCCACGTTCACCGTCAGGAAGTGGCGGTAATAGGGCACCACATTCCGGAAGATCATGGGGATATAGTTGCACAGGCCCCTGTCGCACAGGCGGCGCTCATAGGCGGAGCAATGCCAGCTGTTATAGTGGAAGTGCTCCCGGGTGGGATCGCACTCCACGGCCCGGATGGGCCCGAAGCACAGGTTCCCCCGGATCTTCACATCCGTCAGCTCGTCCCGCCGGTCGGCCAGCGCGGCGTCCAGCAGCGTGGGAAAGCAAACGTTGGTGGAGTAGTCCACCCAGTCCCCGCTCCGGACGGCCTTCACCGCCTGCTCCGGCGTGCGGAGCTTGGCTCTGTATTGCCCGAAAACATCCAGCATGACAGCACGCTCCCTATCCTGTATCTGTTATCTCCCGCTCAGTCCACCGCCACGATGCGTCCGTCCGGGGCCACGGTGTTGGGCAGGATGGTGTAATCGTCCGCGGTGTGCAAGGCAAGCCAATCGCCCACCAGCTCCTGCACCTCGCCCTTGTCCGCGCAGATGAAGTTCGCGCCGTCGCCGGTGTAGCTGTCGATCTCGCCGCCGGTCATGGTGAGGACGCCCTCGCAGGTCCAGCCGTCATCCACCTGCAGGCCGCCGTTATCCGCGTCGTACACCAGAGTGTCGCCCACCTCGATGGTGACGGGCGTGCCCACGCCGGCGTTATAGGTGTAGGTCACGCGGATGCCGGAGTACTGGTTGAAGGTGGTGTCCTCCTTATCGGGATAGACGCTGTTAAGGCCGCGCTGCACCATGCTCAGGATCTGGGACCCGGTGTAAGTATCATAGTAGAGGACCGTGGGATTGGCAAAGACGCCCTGTAGGCTCTCGAGGGTGATATCGCCCTCCTCGATGGAGGAGCGCAGCCAGTAGCCGGGGTAGGTGACAAAGTCATACTCGACACCCATCTTCTCGGAGGCCGCCGCCCGGATGACGTCCGTCATAAAGTCGCCCAGGTTCGTCTCGTTGCCGCGGACCGTGCCGCCCTCATTGCCGGAGGACATGCGCTCGCCGTTGAGGAAGTACGGCGTCTCCGCCACGGCCTTGCCGAAGTCCTCCTTGACCCGGGCCAGAGCCAGGTCCACCAGGGCCTGCACGTCCGCATCCGGCTCGATATCACTCATGTCCTTGATGACCTCGCCGTGGGCCGCCAGGACCTCGCCGTCCTTCACGAACAGATACATGACGCCGATGCAGTAGCCGAAGCTCTCCGCCTGGTTCACGTAGACCTCCTCATCTCCCACCAGGACGCCCTGGCCCTGGTTGATGATGGAGTGGGTGTGCCCATCCACAAAGGCGTCCATGCCGGTAACGGTATTGGCCAGCTGCCAGGAGTTGGTGTCGTTGGCGGAAGCGCCGGAAGCGCCCTCGCCCAGCCAGCCGGTATGTCCCACGCCGACGACCACGTCCGCGCCGTCCGCGCGGAGCTCGTCGATGCTCGCCTGCGCGCTCTTGAGGGAACCGGTGCCGTCCAGCTCCACATCCAGAGCGCCGCCGCTGGTGGTCAGGCCGAACATACCCACCACGGTGCCGTTTTCTGTGGTGAAGGTGGTGGTGTGGGGATAGGCCGGAGCTTCGCCGGGAAGATCCTCCATCCCCAGAGCGGAGAGGTCGAGACTGCCGTCCGCCGCCGTTGTCACCTTCTCATACAGCTCGTCGAAGAGCTCCGCTCCCAGCCGCGGCTCATACGTCTCGGCGTACTCCGCCAGCGCAAGACCGTCCGCCTTGGTCTCCACATTGGCGCAGAGGGTCTGGGTATGCTCGAACAGGTCGGACAGCAGGATGTCCTGCCGCACGCAGCCGGGCAGGCCGAAGTCGTTGTTGCCCGGGGCGATCACATCGTAGATCGGGTCCATGATAGCGGGGATGAACTCGCCGTAATAGGAGTTTGCCACCGCTTCGCCGCCGCCGTACACGTCACCGGCGGACACCGTCAGCACCAGGGAGTAGTCCCCGGAGGCCTTCAGCTCGTCGGCAAAGCCCTTGACGTAGGGCTCCACGTCTATGTGGCCGTGCACGTCGTTCGTGTGGACGATGGCGATCACCTCGTCATAATCGGAGATGAACTGCACATTCCCCATGATCTCGCCGTTCTCCACGGAGTCGGACTCCTCGAAGAACACGATGATGGGATACTGGCAGGTGATCTCCGCCCCGTCCGCGATCTCCAGCCGGCCCACGGTGAGGTCCGTGGTGAATTCATACCCCTCCTCGCCAATGATGAGCTCGTCCATGGTCTCGGGGACGAGGGTAACGGTCTCGGTATCCGTGCCGCCGGCCGCCTCACCGGATGCGGGACCGCCGCTGCCGGGACTCGCGGGCTCTCCGGAGGCATACGCCACGCCGAAGCACAGCGTGAACAGAAGCGCCGCCGCGAGCAGCGCGGCCAGCCGCCGAATGGATCTTTTCATGTAGGGTTCCTCCTTCTTTCATATCGATGCTCCTATTATACACGATCCGCCGCCGTATGCACAGAGCAAGTTGATGCACATATACAAAAAATTAACGTTTGTTTATAATTTACAGCTTGACGAACGCCCTCCATCACTTTATACTGGTAAACGGCGAAAAACTATAAATGATGGAGGAAAGCACATGAAAAAAGCATCCAAAACTCTGGCACTGATCATCGCGCTCTGCATGGTCCTGGCGCTGAGCGCCTTTGCGTCCGGCGAGGCCTCCGGGGGCATGGGTATGCCCGGCGGCGGCAGCTCCGGCGAGCCCGACAGCTATGACGCTGTCATGGACATCACCGAAGACACCGAGCTTGACGGCGTTGCCATGGAATCCGTGAACGGCGACGAGAACATCATCCACGTATACGAGGGCGCTGTCGCCTCGATCACAAACTCCAGCTTCGCCAACGGCGGCAGCGGCTCCAGCGGCGACGCTTCCAGCTTCTACGGCGTGGGCGCGACCCTGTTCGTCTCCGACGGCGAGATGTATGTCGACGACGTTGACATCGACTCCACCACAGCCGGCGGCGCGGGCGTCTTCGCGTATGCCGACGGCGTGGCCTATGTCCAGAACGCCGACATCCACACCACCCAGGGCTCCGCGGGCGGCCTGCACGTGGCCGGCGGCGGCACCCTGTACGCCTGGGACTGCAACGTTGAGACCGAGGCCGGCATGGCGGCGGCCGCCATCCGCTCCGACCGCGGCGGCGGACTCATGGTCATCGACGGCGGCTCCTACGTCACCAACGGCGGCACCGGCGCCGTCTATGTCACCGCGGACATCTCCGTCCACAACGCTTACCTCTACACCGGCGGCTCCGAGGCCGTGGCCATCGAGGGCAAGAACACCATCCGCCTGTTCGACTGCGACCTGGAAGGCGATATGGTCGCCAACTCCATCAACGACAACAAGGTCTGGAACATCATCGTGTACCAGTCCATGTCCGGCGACGCTGACGTCGGCACCTCCCACTTCGAGATGGTCGGCGGCACCCTCACCACCCACGCCGGTCCCATCCTCTATAACACCAATACCTCCAGCTACATCACCTTCAAGGACGTCGACATCACCCGCGGCGACGATACCACTTACTTCCTGCAGGTGACCGGCAACTCCAGCTCCCGCACCTGGGGCCGCGCCGGCGCCAACGGCGCCAACTGCATCTTCACCGCGGTGGAGCAGGCCATGCCCGGCGACGTGGTGTACGACACCATCTCGAACCTGGACTTCTACATGCTGGAAGGCAGCTCCCTGGAGGGCTCCATCACCTGTGACGACAGCCTGAACGGCGGCAACACCGGCGACGGCGTTGCGAACGTCTACATCGACGCCGATTCCACCTGGACCGTCACCGGCGACTCCGTCATCACCGGCACCCTGTACTGCGCGGGCGCCGTGGAGAACGCCAAGATCGTGGACGCCTCCGGCGCCGTCCTCTATGGCGACGGACAGTACACCGTCACCGTGGGCGCTCTGTCCGACAAGGTGGACGTCTCCGGCGCGGGCGAGGTCCCCGTCTGGGAGGATTACGCCGTGGAGAACCCCTTCGCTGACGCGGCCGCTCCCGCCTCCGGCGAGGCTTCCGGTGAGGCTTCCGGCGCTCCCGCCGCTGCTCCCGCCGCCGGCGGCTACACCGCCGACGAGGCCGGCTGGAAGCAGTATCTGAAGGACTATGTCTCCGCCGTCCCCGCCGCCCAGGAGCATCTGGACGAGTTCTACGCGGCCATCGACGCGGGCGCCTTCGACACCATGCCCGGCGACATGCTCTTCCAGGATACCTTCTGGGGCTACTCTGCCGTGAGCCTTGCGGACTTCATCGCCGCGAACGGCGCCGTCGAGATCCCCGCATTCGATCCGAACCTGGTGGAAGACGCACAGCCCTGATCCCACAGCTTCAAATGTTAAATCCCAACGCTTCGGCGTTGGGATTTTTTTGACATACGACCGGGAAGGGAGTATAATAACAAAAATATAACGATGTGAGGTGAGCGCCATGTCCGCCCAAGGGAGTCCCGTAGCCCCGGACCATGTCTGCATCCGATTCCAGCGCTCCCCCGTCTCCCTCATCGAGGAGCCGGAGGTATGCGAGAACTGCGCCCTGTACGACGACGGCCTGTGCCGCAGAGAGGAGGAGCTCGATGGCCGACTGTAAACATATGCTTCGGTGCGCCCGGGGCGAGACCCCCGCTGACCTGGTCCTAAAGGGCGGCACGATCCTGAATGTGTTCACGGAGGAGCTCATCCCCGGAGATGTGGCTGTCTGCGGAGATACCATCGTGGGCGTTGGCGACTACCGGGGCGTCACGGAGATCGACTGTTCCGGGAAATTCCTGGTCCCGGGCCTCATCGACGCCCATGTCCACCTGGAATCCAGCATGGCCGCGCCGGGGGAGTTTTCCAAGGTCCTGGCCCGGGCGGGCACCACCACCGTGGTGAACGACCCCCACGAGATCGTGAACGTGGCGGGAGCCGCCGGTCTCGACTACTTCCTCTCCTGCGGTGAGAAGATGCTGGTGAACGCCTATTTCATGATCCCCTCCTCCGTCCCCGCGGACGACGGCGACGTCAACGGCTGCGGCCAATTCCTGGCGGAGGATATGATACATTATGTAAACCATCCGCGCGTCCTGGGCCTGGGGGAGACCATGCGCTTCATGGACTGCATCCTGGGAGAGGACCGGATGGCGGCGAAGCTGGCGCTCTTTGCGGAGAAGCACATCGACGGCCACGCCCCCGGCCTCACGGGACCCGGCGTCCAGGCCTACCGGCTCTCCGGCGTGGAAAACGACCACGAGTGCACCTCCGCCCTCGAGGTCATCGAGAAGCTCCGGGCGGGATTCACCGTCCTCATGCGGGAGGGCAGCGGCGCGAAGAACGTGGATGTCCTCATCTCCGCCGTACTGGAGGAGGGCCTTCCTCTGGACCAATGCCTGTTCTGCACGGACGACAAGCACCTGGCCGAGATCGAGGCGGACGGCCATATCACCACCTGCGTCCGCAAGGCCATCGCCCTGGGGGTCCCTGTGGCCAAGGCCTATAAAATGGCCAGCTACAACGCCGCCCGGTATTACGGCCTCAAGCGCCTGGGCGCCATCGGCGCGGGGTTCCAGGCGGACATCCTGCTGCTGGACGACCTGAACGATCCCAGGCCCTCCGATGTGATGGTGAAGGGCCGCATCCTCACGGAAGAGGATTACGCTGCGGACCTCTCCGTCCCCCTGCCCGACGCCGTCATCCACACGGTGGACCTGCCCCGGTTCACGGCGGCGGACATCGCCCTGCCCTGCGGCGGCGAGGCGGACGTCATCCGCATCATCCCCGACCAGATCCTCACCGGCCATGAGCGCGCCGCCGTGGCCGCTGCAGGCGGATATTTCGTCCCTGACAGGACCTATAACAAGCTCTGCATGGCGGACCGCTACGGCAAGACCGGCAAGATCGGCACCGCCGTCCTTCAGGGCCTGAACATCCACGGCGGCGCCATCGCCACCACCGTCGCCCACGACGCCCACAATCTGCTGGCCGCCGGGGACAATGATCACGATATCCTCCTGGCCATGGAGACCGTCCGCCATATGCAGGGCGGGTACGCGCTGGTCTCCGGCGGCAGGGTCCTGGGCACGCTGCCGCTGCCCATCGGCGGCCTCATGAGCGACGCCCCCTTCCGCACCGTCATCCGCACCCTGGAGGAGCTGGACCGCCTCGCCCGGGAGCTGGGCGTGCCCGAGGGGGTAGACCCCTTCATCACCCTCTCCTTCCTGGCCCTCACCGTCCTGCCCGAGGCCCGGATCACGGTGGACGGCATTCAGTTGACATAATATCTTTCCCGACCGCAAAAATCACCCGGAGGAGATCCCTCCGGGTGATTCGTTTTGTTCGGGCTCGTTACCAGCCCCAGCCGCCTCTGCTGCCTCTGCCTCCCATGCCGCCCATCATCTGGTTGGGGATGGAATCGACCTGCTGGCCGTTCACGATGATGGTGCCTCCGTTATATTGGGCGGAGCCGTCGCAGTCGAAGGTGGAATTGCCAGTCACGTTGACGGTGCCGCCGTTCACCACGATATCGCCGTTGGAGTCGATGCCGTCGGTATCTCCGGCGCCCATCGCCACGGTGATATCACCGCCGTTTATCTCCACCGTGGCCCGGTAGGCGGAGGACTTCTGTGCGGCGTTGATGCCGTCGTCGGAGGCGGTGATGCTGATGACGCCGTCGTTCAGCTGGATATAGGTCGCTTCGATGCCCTCGGAGGCGGTGATATCCATGGCGCCGCCGTCGATCTGCACCACGGAGACGGCGTGGATGGCGTCGTCGCCGGCGGTGATGGTGAAGCTGCCGCCCTCGATGCAGATGTAGCCCTTGGTGTCATCCTCGTCGTTCTCCGCGTGGAAGCCGTCGGTGCCGGCGCTCACGGTGAAGACACCGTCCGCGATCCGAATGGAGTCATTGGCCTCAAATGCCTTGGATGCCGCGGTGATGTCGTACGTCCCTCCGGTGATCTTCAGGTCGTCCTTGCAGACGACGCCGTTGTCCGTGGAGGAGACGGTCAGCGAGGCGGTTCCGTTCAGGGTAAGATCCGCCCGGGAGAAGATCACGCCGTCGGTGTTGGTGTCCCCGTCCGACGTAAAGGCTCCGGTGACCGCCAGGGTACTGTCCCCGCTCACCGTCACGAACACCTTGTCGGCGCCGGTGGCGTAGATGCAGGGGAAATCCGCGTTTGTGATGCTCACTCCGTCCAGCACCAGCTGGACCTTGGCGGTATCCTCCGCCTCCACATAGACCGTCACGTCGGCGGCGGTGCCGGTGAGGACGTAGACGCCCTCGGCGGTGATATGGATGTCCTGTCCGTCGGTGACGGTATAGTACACAGCGTCGGTGAGGTCCGCCGTCTGGCTCAGGTCCCGGTCGGTGAAGAGCTCCTCCGTGTTGATGGCGGTCTCCGCCGCAGCGGAGGCAAAGCCCGGCAGGGCAAACATCGCGCACACGGCGAAGATCAGCGTCAGCGCGGTGAGTTTCGTAAGTCTGTGAGTTTTCATTTTTTGTGCCGTCCTTTCCCTTTGGATGGCCTTATCATACCCGCCCACCCTAAAATGAACTTAAAGCCCGAAAGAATTTTTCCGTTATTCTCTTGACAATAGGATATCTTGGTGATATCATTTTGATATCAAACAAAGGGATTCCCTTCCAAGGAGGTCATATCATGGAAACCAGAAACATCGAGGAGATCGTCCTCCAGAACAAAAAGCACGGCATGGCGGTGCTGATCGGGAGCATCGCGCTGTACATCGCAGGCATCCTGCTGGTCATCTGGGGCGGCTCCCTGCTGGATGCGGGGCGTCACGGCGGGTTCCCCCTGGCGGTGGGTCTTGTGGTGCTGTTCACCGGCTGGATCTTCTGGCTGGGCCTGAAGGTCTTAAAGCCCCAGGAGGCCCTGGTGCTGACCCTCTTTGGCAAGTACATCGGCACGCTGAAGGGCGAGGGCTTCTATTTCGTGAACCCCTTCTGCTCCGCGGTGAATCCCGCCGCAGGCACGAAGCCCAGCACCGGCAGCACCAACAGCATCAGCGCGAACCTGAAGGCCATGGCCGCCGCAGGCGTGCCCGGCGCGGCGGAGCGGGAGCAGCTGCAGCGCTCCAAGCTCTCCCTCAAAGTCATGACCCTGGACAACAACAAGCAGAAGATCAATGACTGCCTCGGCAATCCCGTGGAGATCGGCATCGTGGTCATCTGGCGCGTCGTGAACACGGCGAAGGCCGTCTTCAACGTGGACAACTACGTGGAGTTCCTCTCCATCCAGACGGACAGCGCCCTGCGGAACATCGTCCGCATGTACCCTTACGATGTGGCGCCCAACGTGGACACTACCGGCGACGGCGTGGCGGACGAGGGCAGCCTGCGCGGGTCCAGCGAGGTCGTGGCCGAGCGCATCCGGCAGGAGATCCAGTCCAAGGTGGACGTAGCGGGCCTCGAGATCCTGGAAGCCCGGATCACCTATCTCGCCTACGCCCCGGAGATCGCCGCGGTCATGCTGCAGCGGCAGCAGGCCAGCGCCATCATCGACGCCCGGAAGATGATCGTGGACGGCGCGGTCGGCATGGTGGAGATGGCCCTGGACCGCCTGAGCCAGAACAGCGTTGTGGAGCTGGATGAGGAGAGAAAGGCCGCCATGGTCTCGAATCTTCTCGTGGTCCTCTGCGGGAACAAGGACGCCCAGCCCATCGTGAATTCCGGTTCCTTATATTGATGGCTGAAAAAAGCGACAAAAAACAATTCGTCCTGCGCATCGGCGGTAAGCTGTATAACGAGCTTGCCGCCTGGGCGGAGGACGACTTCCGCTCCGTGAACGGGCAGATCGAGTATCTTCTGACGGAGTGCGTCAAGCAGCGGAAGAAGAACGGGAAGTACGTCCCGGAGGAGGAGACGGAATGAAGCGCATCATTCTGACCGTTGTAAGCGTCCTTCTGGTGCTGGCAGGGCTGGTTGCCTTCGTACTTGCTGTCACAGCCTTCGCCAACGCGGTCCCGGAGGGCGTCGCGGTGTCTATGTACGACGCGGGCAAGTGGTTCCCGAGTTACGGCATCGTCGGCATCATCGCCGCCTGTGCGGGCATCATCTTTCTCACCTTTCGGAGGCATTATTGACAAATGACGGATAAAAAACGTTTCTGGTGCTTTTTCGCCGTGACCTTCGGCCTGGGCTGGCTCATGCAGGGTCTGGGCATGCTGCTGGGAGGCGTGTGGTTCACGGTGTGTGTTTCCGTGAGCATGTTCGCGCCGCTGGCGGGGGTCCTCGTTTCTCACGGCGGCCTGAAAAAAGCCCGCACCGGCATCGGCTGGAAGCCGGTGATGCCGGGGAACTTCCGCCGGTATCTGGCGGCCTGGTTCGGACCGATGGTCCTGAGCGTCCTCGGCGCCGCGGTGTTCTATGCGCTCCTGCCCGCCCGGTTCGACGGGAGCATGAGCGCGCTCCTGGCCCAAGCCGAGGCCGCAGGGCAAGAGCTGCCCTTCCCGCCGGCAGTACTGGCGGCGGTCAGCTTCTTCCAGGCGATCTCCTACGCCCCCTTCATCAATATGCTCCTGGCCGTGGGCGAGGAGACCGGCTGGCGGGGCTACATGGCCCCGTACCTCACGGCCCGGTTCGGCCGGGTCAAAGGGCTTATCCTTACCGGCGCCATCTGGGGCGCATGGCACTGGCCCATCATCGCCCTGGCGGGGTATAACTTCGGCACGGGCTACCCAGCCTATCCCCTGCCCGGGCTTTTCGCCATGTGCGTCAGCTGCGCCGCCTTGGGGGTCCTTTTGAGCTTTCTTTACGAAAAGACGGGCTGCGTCTGGGCTCCCGCCCTGGGGCACGGAGCCTTCAACGCCGCGGCTGGCATCGGCGCCTTTTTCCTCGCGCCGGGGACCGCCTCCACGGTGCTGGGTCCCACGCCCCTGGGGCTCCTGGCAGGTCTCCCCATGTACGCCCTGGCGGTCTGGGTCCTGCTCCGGAAGCGAACACCGGAAAAGAACGGATGACCGAAAGCTCAAAAAACGGGACAGGTCCCGCCTGTCCCGGTTTTCGCGCGCCTGCCGCGGGTATAATAGGTGCATGACGCATCGCTGCGTCACGTCATGACGGCCGGCGTCCGGGTCTCGCCCTTGCAAGCGCCCGGTCCGGATGCTATACTGAACACATCATTTCGAAGAAAACGAGGTACGTCCCCAATGAAGCGGTTTTCGATCGTACTGCTTTGCATATCAGCGCTGCTGATCCTGAGCGCCTGCGGCGGCTCCGCGCCGGAGGTCTCACGCCCTGTGGAGACCTCGGTACCGGAGGCGGAGGCCGTTCCCCCACAGGAGGAAGCCCCCGCGCCGGAGACTGCAGCCGCTGTTTCCCCCGCCGTTCTCTCCCCCGGCGCCGCGGAGAGCTCCACTCTGTCCGCAGCCTTCCAGACGGACGATACCGGGACGGTCTATACCGGGGCCGCCGTGGGGGAGGGTTTCACGGCCCTCAATGACCTGTTGCCGGAGGGTACGGGCTATGTCTCCCGCTTCCTGCTGGCGGACGGATACATCTACGCCGCCGTGAAGGACGCCTATTTCTCCCTGGAGCCCTCCTCCCTGCTCCGGTTTTCCCTGGGAGAGAACGCCGGGGAGGGCGAGCTTCTGACGGACGATCTCGCCGCCGACGGGCGCTTCGTCCTGGCGGGTGACGCGCTGTTTTTCCGGAGCTATGCCGACGGCGGTCTCATCCGCCTCGATCTGACCGACGGTACTTTAGAGCCAGGCATCCCCGACTGCGCGGGTCTTCTCGCCGCGGCGGACGGCTTCATGTACTACGCCAAGGCCGACGGCGTCTATCGGAACGACAGCACCCTCGCCGCCGAGGCGAAGCTCTTCGACGCCATACCCGGGGAGCTGGCCGCGGTCTCCGGTCGTCTGTACTGCCTCCGCTCCAGCGGGGAGGCTGCCGCGCTGGAATGCCGCTCCGTGGACGACGGCTCCCTTCTCTTCAGCGCGGACCTGGACGGCCCCGCCGATAATTTCCTCGTCAGCGGAGAACGGGTGTACGTCCCTCAGCCCGAGAACGGAGCCGTCCGGATCTTCGATCGCCTCACCGGCGAAAAGACGGGTGATCTTCCCCTGAGCCTCTGCGGGAGCTACTGCGTACTTCACTGCGCGGCAGAGGACGCCCTGTACTACGAGACGTTCCTGGACGAGCTCTTCCCACTATGCCGCGTCAGTCTCTCCGGCGGCGACGCCGAGATCGTCGGCGAGATCATCATGTTCTGATCTGCGCTCCTGAGGAATCGCTTTCCGAACGGCATCACCACGATCGTCACGCACCATATCAGCCCTATGATCAGGTCTGCGAGAGACATCAGGCCCCGAAGAATGCAGGCCAACTGATCTTTGCCGGGCTCAAGCAGTTCACATTGGCAAATGCGTGCGTTTCTCCTCTTGTACGCGGCTCGCTTCTTGTGCTACAATACAGACAAGAATAACGCGTATCAGCACGAGCAAGCACAACATAAGGAGGCACCAGCCATGATCATTACCATCAGCAGGGAGTACGGCGCAGGCGGGCATACCGTCGGACGGCGCGTTGCCGAAGAGCTCGGCATCGAGTTCTACGATCAGGACATCATCAAGGCCGCGATGGAGGAGAGCGGCATGGATATGTCGGAGGTGGAGAGGACGGAGGAAGAGATCTCTCGCGCGGGCGCTTTTCTGCGCCTGATATCTCCCGCCGCCTATATTGACCAGCAGGATAACCTCCACACCATCGAGCAGCGCATCATCCTGGAGCTGGCGCTGAAGGGTCCCTGCGTGATCCTCGGACGGTGCGCAAACGATATCCTGGCCAAGGCCAACATCCCCAGTCTGGACGTGTTCCTGTACGCGAGCGACATCCACCGCGCGGCAAGGATCAGCAGCCTCATCGGCAGCAGCAATCCCACGGAGATCAAGAGAAAGATGCAGAAGACCGACGCGGCGCGGCGCGCCTTCTACGAGCAGTTCACCGGGAAGAAATGGGGCGACAGCCGCAACTACACGCTCTCGCTCGATACCGGGCTGCTGGGCTATGACACCTGCGTGCAGCTGATCTGCGAGGCCGCTCGCAAGGGCGAGCTTTTCCGCGAAGGTGCCGGATTAGGTGACAGAGTTTGAGGAATCCATGCGGAGCGACCTGGTCGAGAGCATGACGGTCTATGCCAAGGACGACCTGCGGTTCATTCTTCCCTGCGAAACGACAATCAAGGCATAACACAAAAATGGCTCCGGGCAACTGATGAAAGTCAGCGGCTCGGAGCCTTTTTCATTGATCGTCTCGCATCGAAGACGCGCAGGCCGCAGCTCTACCGTCCTCAAATGCGCTTTACAAGCGTCAGGATGTTCTGTCCGTCCCTGTACTCATACCGCACATCGTCCATGGACTTTTTCGTCATATAGATCCCAAGGCCGCCGATTCCGCGTTCCTCCGCGGACAGCGTAATGTCCGGGTCTGGCTTTGCCAGAGGATCGAACGGCACGCCCCGGTCAAGGAAGGTCACGCATACCGTGGACGGGTCGTCGGCAAGCTCCAGACGCACCGTGGCCTGCCCCGTTTCCGGCGCATACGCATAGTGCGCGATGTTCACATAGATCTCCTCAGCCGCGATCGAAAGCTGCATCTGCGCCTTCATCGGGCAGTCCGCTTCCTCCAGGTGTTCCTCGAGGAAAGCCAGGACCTGCGGCAGATTCTCCACCGTCGCATCTATGGTCAGCTCATACGTTTTCATAGCCATTCCCCGCTCTTTCAAAAAACGAGGGAATCCACCCGTTCCAGAAGCTCCAGAAGCTCTTTCGTCCAGAGCTCGATCTCCGCGCGGCTCTTTTCGTTGTCGAGGCCGCCCCGGCGGATGGCCCGGCGCACAAGGCGGGTATAGCCAACGACGCGGGCCTTATCCTCCACCTCGCGTATCCTTGCCTCGTCTTCCGTATCGAGATAGGCCGCAAGGACCTTGTTCCAGAAGGAGACCGACGTATCGAAATCGAAGCCCTGGAAGGACTTTATCACCTCATGATCGTACTCCGAAAAGCCGATGAAGGCGTTATACATGGACGCAAGCTCAAAGACCGGATGACCGACCGCCAGCGTATCCATGTCAATGAGAAGCACCTCGTCGCCCTGCAGCTCCAGGTTCTTCGTGTGGTAGTCCCCGTGGATCATGTGGTCGTCATGCGGCACAGCCTCCACCAGCGCGCACAGCTTTTCTCCTGCCTTTTCGGGCAGGTGCTCCTTCATGAACGCCGCCCAGGACACCGCCGTTTCGCGCATATCGGGCAGCTTTCCCGCGGGCACCAGCGTGCCGTGGATCTTCTTGAGCATATCCACATATTCCTTCACGCACCAGTCGAGCTTATCCGGCTCCTTCGCCAGGATCTTCGAGAAGGAGCGGGCGTTCAGCAGCTCAAACACCGAGCCGTAGCTCTCGCCGACCTTTACCACATCGTAGGAGATCGCGGTGGGGATGCCGAGGATCAGCGCGACCTTCGCCACTTCCCGCTCGTGCTGGATATCCGCGAGGGCGTCGGCGTTGTTGTACACCTTTACGACATTGTCCTGGTCGATGCGATAGATCGTGCCGTTGGCGCCGCGGCCGATCTCCTCGCACCCCTCCACAGAAACCACGCGGTAGGCCTTCTCCACGCGCATCATCTCGGTAAACCCGGTCATATCCAGTATCTCATAGACCTCGGAGTTTACGCCGGTGATCGTCATATCGGGGTGTGTTTTTTTCACGCGGAGGACAACACGCAGCCCCGCGCTGGAGATATAGTCGAGCTTCTCCGCATCCAGCACCACGGGCAGGCCCGGGTTGGGAGATGCGATATCCATAATGGCTTCCTCCACTTCATGGGCGTTGGTGGAATCCACGCGCCCGATGATAGCGATCTCGATCCGTCCGTCACGGACAGCGCCTTTGACTTCGTTCATATTGTCCCCTCGTTGTCCTTTCCTTTATATTCCACGCAGAGCATCGTCAGATCATCGAACTGCTCCGCTTCCTTTACAAATCCGTCCACCGCCGCGCGGACGTTTTTCAGTATCGTCTCCGGCGCGGCGTTCGGGTCGATATTCAGCGCAGCAAGCATCCGATCGGTGCCGAACATCTCGCTCCGGGCGTCTGTGGCCTCGGGCACACCGTCCGTGTACAGGAACAGCCGGGAGCCGGGCGTGAGCTGCAGCTCATATTCCTTATAGCGGATGCCTTCCATGCCGCCGATGACGAAGCCGTGCTTATCCTTCACAAGCTCAAACTGTCCGTTCGTCAGCATCATGGCGGGATATTCGTGTCCGGCGTTTGCCGCCGTGATCTTCCCCGTGCGGATATCCAGTACACCGAACCAGACGGTGACGAACATTTCCTCCCGGTTGTTGGAGCAGATCTGATCGTTGACCGCTTTGAGCACCTCGGCGGGGCTGCGGCCCGTCATGGCGTAGTTCTGCACGAGGATCCTCGATACCATCATGAACAGCGCCGCAGGCACGCCCTTGCCGGACACGTCCGCCATCACGAGGCCCAGATGATCGTCGTCGATGAGGAAGAAATCGTAGAAGTCGCCGCCGACCTCCTTGGCCGGGTCCATGGTTGCGTAGATATCGAACTCTGGACGATCCGGAAAAGCGGGGTAGATGTTCGGCAGCATATCCGCCTGGATGCGCGTGGCGAGCGCCAGCTCCGTGCCGATACGCTTTTTCTCCGCGGTGATGGTGATGATCTCCTGGATGTAATTTTGCGTCCGCTTGGTCACGTCAGCGTAAGCCTCCGCCAGGACCTCGATCTCATCCCCCGTTCGATAGGAATCATCCATCGTGAAGGCCGCGCCGCCCTTCAGCTGGGAATTGATGCGCTTTGTCAACTGCTCCAGCGGCTTTACGATCCGCTTTCCAACCACCAGCGCGCCGGTGATCGCCATCAAAAAGAGAATGATCGTTAGAAAGATAATGGTTTGGGAGGCGCGGTGCGCCCCGTCCTCATAAGTCGAAAGGGCGTTGTCGTTGATCTGATCATAATTGTCCAGCATGAGCTCTGTCGGCTGATCGGTGAGCGTCTTATCCACGATGGAGAGAACGGCCCAGCCCACCGTCGGCAGCGGCACGCCGGACGCGTAGTACACCTTTCCGTCTACGCTGATCTCCCGCAGCCCGGTGCTTTCCCGCAGCGCCTGGGTGACAAAGTCGGCCAGCGTCTGGCTTTCACTCTCGCGAAGATCTCCCGCCTCAGAGGATACCTTCGCCTGAAACACGCCTTCCGTCGCCGGAGAAAAGATGATCTGGCCGTCCGCGTTGACAACACACACGAAGTTTCCTTCGGAGGCGGTGCTGTTCACATAGTCACTGATTGACGAAAGATACACGTCCGCGCTCACGACGGCCACGAGCTCCCCGTTATGGTAGACCGGAGCCGCGCATTCCAGCATCGGATTATCCGTGTAGGCGTCCAGCTCCACACCGGTAAAGATAAGCTCCCCGGCCTCCGCCGCCTGCGTGTACCAGGGACGATGGCGGATATCCAGCGGCAGGGGCGAGCCATCCTCCGCGATATAAATGCCCGAACGGTCGTTCACAAGCACCATATTCCCGTCCGCCGTACCTACGAACACGCTGGCAAGGTTATCCGAAGCCTCATACATGGCCAGCATGATCTCGCTCATGTTGGCGACAAGGCCGAGCGACTCCGAATCCGCCGGATCCACAGCCTCCTCGTGGATCAGCATCACCGCGGGCACGCCGTCGTTTGCCAGGCTCGGCGCCGAGACGGGATGCGCGGCAAAGCTGTCCCGGTGGGCAAAAAGCTCCTCAGCAAACGCCTGCAGGGTCAGCACGTCCGCACGGACGTCGGCGAACAGATCGTCCGCGATATAGGCCTGCAGCGCCGTACTCCGCGTCAGCGAGGAGTTCAAAACGGCCGCCATCGTCTCTTCGGTGACCGTCTCGATCGCCGCCTGCTGCTGCTCGCTTGCCTCACGCACTATGTTTGTCAGGTTCTTCTGGTGAACGACCAATACGCCCGAATATGCGGCGATCAGCGCCACGATGAAGATCAGCACCAGGTTGAAGATCTTGCTCTGAAGGCCGCCTATTTTCAGTCCCTTTATAACTTTCATACAATCGTAAGAATGTCAGAGAAGCCTGTTACTTCAAAGATCTCCATGATCGTCTCGCTCACATGAGTCACCGTCATGGCGCCCTGCTTGCTCATGATCTTCTGGGCGGAGAGCAGCACGCGCAGTCCGGCGGAGGATATATATTCCAGCGTCCCCATGTCGATGATAAGCTCCGTGACGCCGTCAAGGTTTTCCTTCAGCTCCGCCTCCAGCTCCGGCGCGGTGGTGGTGTCCAGCCGTCCGGTCAGGGCAACGGTAAGCACATTCCCATTGATCTTTTTGTCGATGTTCAGCATTGTATGTACCTCCAAAAATAATTGTTATTCATCTATTGCGCCCAAAGCCCCATATGTCACTGCTATTCTACCACATTTCAGCAAAAAAGTATATCAAAGAAGGTATCTCGCCATGGACGTTTTTTGCAGGTATCCCGCCATGGACGTTTTTATTGACGCTCTGCAAACTGCGGAGCGCCGTTCTTTCGTTGGAATACTCTGCCGGGGTCCGGCACAGAAACCGTTTTCCTGTGGATGCAGAAGGAAATGCAGAGAGCTGGGCAAGCTGTCTTTCCTGTTTGAAAATGCATCTTATCGCCTCAAAGTGCATCTTACCGCCCAAAGTCTTGAAAAAGCCGGAAAAGACGATAGAATGGCCCTGCAATCCGAAAAAGGACAGGTGACCATCATGGGTTTGGTATTGTTCGTGCTTTTCACCGCATTGGAGATCGTTCTGGCTGTCAAGGGCCGAGGCAAAGAAAAAGAGGAAAAACCGGCTGTACGTCCGTCTGTCGGAGATCGCCATCGTACTGATCGCACTGCTGCTCCCCTTCGGGCAGAAGTGGCGTTTCGTCCCTCTGCTGGGCTTTCTGGCGGTGCTGGGGATCATCGCGCTGCTGAAATGGCTGTTTGGCCGCAGGAAAGAGAACATTGAAAAGAAAGCAGGCCCCGCTGTTTCCAACTGCGTGTTCAGCATCCTCTTTATCGGCCTGCTGCTGATCCCGGCTTTCGTCTTCACCGGCTATAAGGGCCTGCCCGTCTCGGGATCTCACCCTGTCGCGGAGGCCTCTGCGATCCTGATCGACCGTTCGCGTACCGACCCCTTCGAGCAGGACGGCAGTTTCCGCGAGGTGCCTGTGCATTTCTACTATCCCGCCGACGCGGCGGATGGCGGGCAGTTCCCGCTTGTGGTGTTCTCTCACGGCGCCTTTGGCTACTACCAGAGCAACACCTCAACCTACATGGAGCTGGCCAGCAACGGCTATGTCGTCGCGGCGCTGGATCACCCTCACCACGCTTTCTTCACGGAAGACACCGCCCGGAAGACGGTGATCGTCGATACGGGCTTCTTCCAGACCGCCATGGCCTCAAACGGCGACCCGAACGATAATGCCGAGGCCAACTTCTCGCGCTTCCGCGAATGGATGGACCTGCGCACGGCGGACATGAATTTCGCTGTGGACACGCTGGAGGCCGCCGGGATCAGCGGCTCGTTCGACAGCTCCTGGTTCCTGCCGGCAGACAACGCCGACACGATCCTCTCTGTCCTGAAGCTCGTCGATCTGACGAAGATCGGCCTGATGGGCCACTCCATGGGCGGCGCGACCGCGGTACAACTCGGACGTGAGCGCGACGACATCTCAGCTGTCATCGATCTGGACGGCACCATGCTGGGCGAATACACCGGTGTGGAAAACGGGAAGCTCACGATCCGTGAGGAAGCCTATCCCGTTCCGGTGCTTGAATTCAATAACTGGGAAACGTATAATGACCGCAAAGAATATCTGGCGCAGGGCGGCCGCTACCCCAACGACGAGCTGATCCGAGGCGCCGCTGAGGGCTATGCCGTCACCGTCCGTGATACGCAGCATATGGACTTCACCGACCTGCCTCTGCTCTCTCCCCTCCTCGGAAAGATGCTCGGCAGCGGCGAGCGGGGCTGTGAAGAAACCATGACCATCGTGAATGGCCTGGCGCTGGATTTCTTCAATCACACTCTGAAAGGCGAAGGCGCGTTTTCCGTACAGGAGATCTACTGAGCTGTCGGCGTGCCGGGAGACACTATGGACGTTACGATCAAGCAAATCGGCGCGGGAGAACAGGAACAGGTCCTGATTTGCTGCCGCGAGGTCACCGAGGAGGTGCAGGAGATTGCCTTCTTCGTCCGCTCCAGGCAGGGACGCCTGTCCGGCGTGCGGGACGAAAAGCAGTACGAGATCCCCGTCTCTGAGCTGTACTACATCGAGTCGGTGGACGGCCAGACCTTCCTCTATACAAAGGCGCAGGTTTATGAGAGTTCATACCGCATCTATGAGTTGGAAAGCCAGCTGCGGGCCAAGCATTTTTTGCGCGTTTCCAAGTCCACGCTGCTGAACCTGATGAAGATCCGGTCCATCCAGCCCGCCCTCAACGGACGCTTCACGGCGGTACTGCACTCCGGGGAGAAGGTCATCATTTCGAGGACCTATGTCAAAGCGCTCAAAGCAGCGCTGAAGGGAGAATAATGTGATGGAATTCAAGCGCTTTCTCGTCAATAAACTGATATTGTTTTTCATGCTGTCTACGATGATCACGGTCGCGGTCTCCCTGATCGGCTCTGCGTACGACAGCGGTGCACGCTTCGGCTACGGCACACTTCTGACGCCGATCAAATACGCAGCGCTCTGCCTGCTTCCGACGCTCGTTACCTGGTCGAAGCGTGAACTCTCAGCGAAGGAGCTGCTCATACGCAAAGCGTTGATGCTCCTCCTTCTGGAAGCGGTGATCCTGTTCATCGCGTTCACAAGCTCCGTCATCGACACGGAGAGTGTCCGGGTTGTCCTCGATATCGCCGGAAGCGTACTTGTCATATTTGTGCTGGCGAACCTTTTCCTGTGGATGAAGGATTCCGCAGAGGCGAAGGAACTCAACCGGGATCTCGAGACGTATCAAAAGCATTATGAGTGAATGCATTACGAATAATACGATCCAAGACAGCAAGGTGCTATGCAAACCGCGGAGCGCCGGTTTTTTATAGTGGAAAAAGCCGACACCATGCATGTTATCTTGAACGGTAGTAAACTTTTCGATTTTACTACTGTTTTACTACTTTTGACGGCCACGATGTGCTTCGATAAGCTCCGAAAAGCCATTCTGAGTCCTGCACTTCGCGTGCCGTCAAGCCCTTGATAATACAAGGAAAATTACGAAAAACGAGGATAAGCCACGATATGATAAAACTGCTGTTTGTCTGCCACGGCAGGGTCTTTCCGCACCACGTTTTGCCCTGATTATCCACGAAAAGCCACGATCCGAAAGCAGTTTTACTACTGTTTTACTACTTTCAATTATCCGCCCCAGTATGACACGAAAAACGCCGGCGAGAGAGGCCCTGTCCAGGCTTCTCCCGCCGGTGTTTTATGCTTTTATATACTTCTGATTTTTACTCTTTGGCTTTTCTGGGATCGTCATCTTGATCCTGCCGGATTCCAGCAGCGGTTTCAAATACGCATTTAAAAAATGCCCACGATGAGCGAGACCGAGATACGCCATCATCTCTTCTCTTGTCCTCGGTTCAGCACAAAACTGGACCAGCTTTTCCAGCCGATCATCTTGTGCGGTATCATGTACGGTAACTTGTACGGTATCTTGGTCACCACCATCCATGTTGTAATTAACTTTTTTCAGCACAACGCGAAAATCGGTAGCTGTGGAATGAAACTCGGGCGCCATCTCCTCCGTATAGCCGGGGAGCTTTTCCGTCTCGCTGACGATCTTCCGCAGGCCGCTGCCGCGGCGCTCCATGAATTTCATACGGTGGAACAGATCGGCGATCACCGGGTTCCGGCGCACGGATCCCACGGTATCGATGCTGCACTCCTGGATGGGTTTTCCCTCGAACATCCCGCCCGGCGACTGGATCTCCAGTCGGTCATCGTACATGTCGATGTGGATCTCGCTGCCTCGCACGATATAATCCCGGTGGATCAGGGCGTTGACCAGCGCCTCAGTCACGGCCCGATCCGCGTAGTCCGGCTTGTCCACCCGGTAAGAATAACGGTATAACGGCCTTTGGTACGAAGTGCAAAGAGATTATTACATCCCTTGCTTGGTGCTGGAGGAAGAAGATAAGCAGTTTAATTATTGCTTTTTTTCACTTTACGGTATTCCAAAGGTGTAATCCCATACCGCTTCTTAAAAACATTGGAA
>CAJOIC010000014.1 GCA_905234625.1 uncultured Oscillospiraceae bacterium
CCATGGTATTCTTTCGCAACAAGGTAACGGATGAGGAATACCGTCCGCTGCGGGCTGCCCCGTGCACGGCCTTCGAAAGCCGGCAGATACGCTACGCGCAAGAGGTCAACTCGGTCAGCTATGTGCAGCTTGCCCTATCTGCGATGGTATGGTATAATCGCCTTGCGACACATCCGAATATATACATCCATTTTGCATGGGTGCGATTTGCCTCTGGTAAAAACGCACTCTCTGTCTTCATGTACCCATGCAGGGTGGAAGGATGTGTCGCAGCATTGGAGCTGTGCGTTTTTCGTGCGCAGCTTCGGCTGCGCACTTTTTTGTATTGCGTAGAAAAGAACTCCCCCGAATATGCGCAGCCAATTAACCTCTTTTTCATAGATGTTTTCCCGTTGACCCCCTATTGGTAAGGTCGGTTACCGTGCGCTAAAGGAAATGACAAAGGAGGGATAAGGCTATGCCATGGAAGAACATTGGCTTGGTCAAATCCAAGAATCTTGATGCAGGCCGATTCACCAGCGAAATCGGGATACGATGCCGCCGATTTATTCATCCTGTTGTTCATTTTATTATCCGCCTTGCGTTGGACAGACCTGTAAAGATTGTAAAGTATCCGGTTCTGCCAAATAATGAAAACTTCATCTTTGCAGCAGGGCACTCGTTTCCCGGCGAGGTAGCCTCTAATCTGTATGCCATCGACCGCAACGCATGGGTTCTCATGGGAACGACAGATCAGGTAGACCACAACCCGCAAACATATGTCGCATGGATGAACGGGATGATATATGTGGACAGGTTAGGTAAAGAAAGCAGGAGCGACGCAAGTAAGAAAATGAAGCGCATTCTTGACGCAGGAAGTAGTGTGTTGCTTTTCCCGGAAGGCGCATTTAACAACAGCGAAAACCTTCTGTGTATGCCAGTCTATCCCGGATTCTATCACCTCGCACAGGAAACAGGAAAACGAATTGTACCCATTGTTTCTCATGCGGAGCACGGTGCTGAAACAATCCTTATAGCCGCGGGTGATCCAATAGATGTTTCCGCAATGACAAAGAATGAAGCGATGGATTCTCTGCGAGATGCGATCACTTCTCTCCGTTATGAGCTGATCACCATACTTCCGCCATTGGATCGACGCAGTCTTGCGGGCGATATTCATCTCCAGCATTTGGAGAAGCGTCGGAAGACCTATCTTGAAACAAAATGGATAGAACCTAATTGGGATGAGGAGATCGTGATGTACCACCGCCAGGGGATCACCTACGCGGAGGAAGTGAGAGCATCTTTTGACGACGTGAGGATAACACCCGCAAATGCCGGAATTCTGGCACCGATCCTTTTGCGAAGAGAGCAAGACGTTACATATGACATCAAACAGTATATGAAGGATCATTGGAAGGAAGGATGAGCTAAACTGAATAGTGTATTTATGAGTCAATTTACAAATTACGGAGAGAGAGTCCGATCAGGGGCCCACCCTCTTACGCAACGCAAAAGCGCCCGGCGGGAAGCCGGGCGCAGATATATAGTGTTTTAGTTTGCAGGTACCGGGACGTAACCCACATGGATTTCGTCAGGACCCTCGATGTCCGCGTCGTTCATATAAAACCACAGGTTGCCGAGCTGGCACTCGCTGACGACAAAGCCCATCTGGATGGTGACGCTCTCGTCGGGAGCGAGATCGACGATCTCGTTGCCGCCGTTGGAGCCATCCCAGCGCAGGTCCCAATATCGCATATCGTCCAGGCGTCCGCCACCTGTGCAGTAGTCTTCGTCGTACTCAACAGACGGGTCCTCTGGTTCCGGCTCCGTGACGGCCCAGCCGTCCGCCGTTTCAGCGATGGAAAGTAGGCGGCCGTTGTAGCCGGCGCTCTTCACGGTCCTGTCGCCGTCGTTCGTGATCTCCACCGTAACCGCCACCATATAGAGCTGCTGATCGGGAAGCGTCGCCACGACGGTAGTGCTCGGAGTGTTCACGCCGTCGCCGTAGACGACGAATTCATAGTCCGCCTTGGGGAGCTTGCCGTTTTCGTCCACGCGGCTGGCCCAGTCCATGTCGAGGTACTGCGTGTCCCGCAGGGCGCTATAGTCATCCCGAACGGAGATGTCCGTCACCTTCACGGTGAGGTCCTTGAAGAAGTTCTGCGGGTCGATGCTGCTGTCGTTCATCGGATCGAAATCAAGGAAGGTCACGGGGAAGCTCTCGCCGATCTCGTGGGCGTCCGTCATTTCGGTTTTGACCGCTCGGTTTGCCGGGTCCCGTTCGGCCCATAGGGCCTCCATCTCCTCCCGGGTCTGGACCGGCCCGTCTTCCTCGTCCGCTGTATTCACATACACGCCGGTGGCGATGAAATTCGCCATATCGAGATACCGCTTTCCGTTATACTCGAGATTCTCCGCGTCCATCTCCCAGTCGCCGACGGAGACGTTCAGGTTCTCCGCGAACTTCACCGCCGTGTCGCGGTCCACGTTCGCGCCGATGTACATGGTCAGCACGGCGTTATACTCCGGGTAGGAGATATACATCCGCTGGTTGAAGCCCATGTCCCCCGCCATCTTCACGTAAAACGCCTCATGACCGCCGATGGTCAGGCTCTCCTGGCTCTCCGCGTCTCCCACAACGTCACAGAAGGTGGCGTTGCCGGTATCCAGCGGCATGGAGCTCAGGGAGAAGCCGCCCCGCCAGCCGTCCTCCGGCCAGTCCCACTTGATGGTCTCGCCGGGACAGTTCTCCATGCCCTCCGGCAGCCAGCCTGCGGTCATTTCCAGGCCCCTGAAGGTCACATTCTCGACCTCGTCCGAGAATGCCACCGCCCCGGGCATATCGCCCTCCGCCGCTACGCTCACCGCCACGCCGAGATCGCCGAAGGGCTCCGTCCGCAGATGATAGCTCACCGCCGCCAGGGCCGAGCCCATCAGCAGCACCGCCGCCAGGGCGATCAGAGCGCCCGTGCGGGCCGGGCGGCGTATTTTCTTCCTGCTGTCCTGTTCCCTTGCCATTTTCATTACCTCCGTGAGGGTGTCCTCGGAGGCGTGGAGCTGGGAAAAGGTCTCTCTAAAAAGCTGTCTGTCCGTCATGGATATCCGCCTCCGTCAACATCATTTTGAGCTTTGCCCTTCCCCGGGCCAGATGGGTGCGCACCGTCGCCTCCGGGACCGAGAGCAGCTCCGCGATCTCCGCCGTGGCGTATCCCTCGTAGTAATAGAGGTAGATCGCCACCCGGTACTTCGGCGGCAGCTTCATCACCGCCTCCAGGAGCTCCGAATGCTCCGGCGTAGGCATGGTCAGGGAGTTTACATAATCTTCTATATTCTCCGTCCGCCGCCACAGGGAGCGGCAGGCCGACTTGCACTCGTTGATCGTCACTCGGATGAGCCAGTGCTTCAGATGGGATTCGCTGTCGAAATCCCCTTCGTATCGGTAGAGCTTCAGGAGTACGTTCTGGGTGATATCGTCGGCGTCCGCCCGGCTTTTCATGTAGCTGAAGGCCACGCGGAACACGGTATCCATATACCGCTGGGCGATATAGGTAAAATGCTCGTTGGTCAGCACGACGCCAATGGTCCCTCCTTTCCGGGGAATCTCGAAAGCGCTTTCACCCCTAATACGCGCGGCGGGGGGGAAATGTTTCAATTCGGGGAACGTTTTTTCATGAGCCGCGTAATATGAAGTATATCACAGCCGGAAAAAACATTTTAAGAAACTATTGACTTTTGCTCACTAATGGTTTAAAATGCAGACAATTTCATAAAAAAACCGTTGATGAAGAGTAAGTAACCTTTTCCATGACCGTTACAGAGAGCCGCGGGGGCTGAGAGCGCGGTACGGGCGGGATCGGCGAATGGACTTCGGAGGGCAATCGGAAGGCGGATGATCCCGCCCTATGTGCGACGGAGAAGGCGCTCCGTTATCAAAAGCCGCCGTGTGATGGCACGGACAAAAGCGGACGCGCGTGCGCGTCAAGCCGGGTGGCACCGCAGGAAACGTTTGTAACGATCCTGTCCCAGCAGAAATGCGGGGACAGGTTTTTTTAATTACGAAATCATTATAAAGGAGATATCATCATGAGCGAGAATGCGATTCCTTACAAGATCTATTTGTCCGAAGACGAAATTCCCCAGGCCTGGTATAATGTCCGCGCGGATATGAAGGTGAAGCCCGCGCCCCTGCTGAACCCGGGCACCTGCCAGCCCCTCACCGCCGAGGAGATGGGCGGCATCTTCTGCGAGGAGCTGGTCAAGCAGGAGCTGGACGACACCACCCCCTACATCGAGATCCCCCAGGAGATCCGGGACTTCTACAAGATGTACCGTCCCGCGCCGCTGGTCCGGGCCTACTGCCTGGAGCAGGCCCTGGACACCCCCGCGAAGATCTACTATAAGTTCGAGGGCAACAACACCTCCGGCAGCCACAAGCTGAACTCCGCCATCGCTCAGGCATATTACGCCAAGAAGCAGGGCCTGAAGGGCGTCACCACCGAGACCGGCGCCGGGCAGTGGGGCACGGCCCTCTCCATGGCCTGCGCCTACCTCGGCCTGGACTGCAAGGTCTACATGGTCAAGGTCAGCTATGAGCAGAAGCCCTTCCGCCGGGAGGTCATGCGCACCTACGGCGCGTCCGTCACGCCGTCCCCCTCCGATACCACGAACGTGGGCCGGAAGATCCTGGAGGAGTTCCCCGGCACCACCGGCTCCCTGGGCTGCGCCATCTCCGAGGCTGTGGAGGTCGCTACCTCCAACCCCGGCTACCGCTACGTCCTGGGCAGCGTGCTGAACCAGGTCCTGCTGCACCAGTCCGTCATCGGCCTGGAGGCCAAGGCGGCCCTGGACAAATACGGTGTCAAGCCCGATATCATCATCGGCTGCGCCGGTGGCGGCTCCAACCTGGGCGGCCTCATCAGCCCCTTCATGGGCGAGAAGCTGCGCGGCGAGGCCGACTACCGCATCATCGCCGTGGAGCCCGCCTCCTGCCCCAGCTTCACCCGCGGCAGGTTCGCCTACGACTTCTGCGACACCGGCATGATCTGCCCCCTGGCGAAGATGTACACCCTGGGCAGCAGCTTCATCCCCTCCGCCAACCACGCCGGCGGCCTGCGGTTCCACGGTATGTCCAGCACCCTCAGCCAGCTCTATCATGACGGATACATGGAAGCCGTCGCCGTGGAGCAGACCTCCGTGTTCGAGGCCGCCACGAAGTTCGCCCGGGTGGAGGGCATCCTGCCCGCCCCCGAGTCCAGCCACGCCATCAAGGTCGCCATCGACGAGGCCCTCAAGTGCAAGGAGACCGGCGAGGAGAAGACCATCCTCTTCGGCCTGACCGGCACCGGCTACTTCGACCTCGTTGCCTACCAGAAGTTCAACGACGGCGAGATGAGCGACTATATCCCCACCGACGAGGACCTCGCCAAGGGCTTTGCCGGTCTGCCCCAGGTCCCCGGCCAGGACTGATAGACCCCCAAAAAACGCAAAAGGACGGTATCCTCCGGGATATCGTCCTTTTTCATCGTCCCGCTTTGGTACGGGAGGCTGGTCACGCTCGGGGCCGACGCAGAAAGCCCAGATCGATGCCGTGGACGTGAAGAGTGTGTCGAGCGAACATCATAAAAAAGTTCGCGAGATATACTCTTCACCGACAGCGGCTCGTGTGAAAGCCCACCTCGGCCCGGGGTCATATCCTCCGTTCGCCGGAATGGGCCGGTGAATCGGCCGTGACCTCCGGAAGGCGGCCCCCGCAGAACTGTTCGCTTCGCTCACAACAACCTGCTGGGGGACACCTTCCGTCGGCAGGCTCGCCGGAGCCTTTTACCGCGGCTCGCCGGCCTGGCACATAGAACCGCCCCCTGTGCCGCATCACAGCAGCTTTCGGTAGTACAGACCGCCGGTGTGGGGGCCGGACGCTTTCTCGTCCCGGCGGAAGCGGTCGATTACGGCGGCGCATTCCTCCCGGCTCTCCCGGGTGAACCAGAGGACCCGGAAGTCGCCGGGATCGTCCCGGCCTGCGATGTCCAGGGGCACGCTGTTGAGCAGGGTGGAAAACCGCTTCATGCCGCACTCCACGGGAAATTCCACGCCCTTTCGGTCCGTGAGGCTCCCCCGGCCCCCGCAGGCAGCGCAGCCCACATTGGCCCGGACCGGACAGTTCCGGAACCGCATCAGCGGCAGATGCCCATAGGCCATGACCCCCAGGGGCATACCGCTCCCCAGGGCCTTCACCGCCCCCATGGGCAGCTCGAAGGAGACCGTCGCCCCCCGGAGCCCCTGCGCTTCATAAAACGCCAGCGCCTCCGAATTTCCGATATTCAGCCCGAAGCCGCCGTAAACGGAAAGCCCCAGTCTTCGCCCCAGGGCGATGCCGTAGATATTGTCCGTCCAGAGGGCAGACAGCCCCGCCTCCCGCAGCGTCTCCAGCCGCCGGAAAAGAGCCTCCTCGTCCCGGGGGAACAGCACGGCCGGCAGCTCCGCCATGAGACGGCCGCCGTACCGCGCGGTGATCTCCGGCGTCAGTTCGCCCACCGGCAGGATCACCCGCTCCGGTAAGGCCTCCGGCACCTGCTCCGCCCCACAGAACCGCCCCCACAGGGGAGATGGCGCGGCGCCGGGCCGGATGCCGCGGCCCGTCCGCTCCGACGCTCCCCGCTCCACGGCAGGCGCCGCCCCCCGGAGCCCGTCCAGCTCTTCCAGCGCCTGCCGCCGCATGGCGTTCAGCGCCGACGCCGGGAGGGTCAGTCCCGGGGCCATATGAGCGTCAAATGAGTTTACATAATATTGTGTCCCGCCGGTTTTTGTCAGGTTCTTTTCCGCGTTCTCGGGATCCAGCGCCCGGTGGAAGGCGGGCTCCGGCGCGGGTCCGGACACCTCCGTCGTATGCGTACCGTCCGTCGCCGTGAGGCGGGAAGCGTTTTCGTCCATGTTAAACGCCATCGTCAGCGGCACGGTCTGCCGCTCCCGGCGGTACAGGTTCCGCAGGGCTCTCAGCACGCCTTCGGCGTCGGTCACGTCGTCCTTCGTGCGATAGCCGAACATGGAGGCGTCGGGCTTTCCCACGAGATAGCCGTCCGTGAAGCCGCTCCGGGAGAAGACCGCCCGCAGGGCGTCCGCGTCGTAGGCCTCCCCGTCCCGGGCGGCGCGGCAGGCCGTCACCGCCGCGGCGACATACTCCGGCCGCTTCATCCGGCCCTCGATCTTCAGGGTGGTGACGCCGATCTCCCCCAGGGCGCGGATGTGCTCCATGAGGGACATGTCCTTCAGGGAGAGGACGTGGCCGCCCCCGCCGCACCGCCAGTCCAGGCGGCAGGGCTGGGCGCACAGGCCCCGGTTGCCGCTGCGTCCCCCCAGCATGGCGGAGAGATAGCACATACCGGAGACACACATGCAGTGGGCGCCGTGGACGAAGGCCTCCGCCGGGATATCCACGGCGGCCAGAATGCGCGCCATCTCCTCCAGGGAGAGCTCCCGGGCCAGGACAAAGCTGTCGAATCCCGCGTCCTGCAGGAACCGCGCGCCGTCAGCGTTGTGAACGGCTGTCTGGGTGGAGGCCACCCGGTGGATGGAGGGATAACGCTTCCGAAAGAGCTCCGCGGCGGCCATATCCTGGAGGATGACCCCGTCCGCGCCGGCTTCGGCGATGGCCTCCGCACCGGCCTCCAGGGCATCCAGCTCCGCGTCCAGCACCATGGTGTTCACGGTGACATACAGCTTCACGCCCCGCCGGCGGCAGTACCGGGCGGCGGCGGAGAGCTCATCGTCCCCGAAATTCGCGGCGTTTCGCCGGGCGTTGAAGCCCTTGCCGCCGAGATAGACCGCATCCGCGCCGCAGCGCACCGCGGCCATGAGCTGCTCCTGACCGCCCACGGGCGCCAGTATGTCCGGCCTTGCCATGCGAAACGCCTCCTTCATCCGTTTTTCTTTTGATTTTACTTCCCTTTCCGCGCCGCGTCAATTATAATGTTGGGGCGACGACGAAAGGGGGTCCCGTCATGCATATCCCATCCTCCGCCACCACGGAGCTGGCGCTCCTATCCTTTGACGAGGCGCTGTCCCGCTCCGGACGCTCCGGGGCGTACGATCCGGAGAAGTGGCTGTATGTCCCGGATTTCTACACCGAATACCGATATATTTTAGGTACCAGAGGGACGCATCCCCTCATCTGCATCGGCGTCAATCCCTCCACCGCCGCGCCGGACGATCTGGACAACACCCTGAAGTCCGTCCGGCGCATCGCGGATCACAACGGCTTTGACAGCTTCATCATGTTCAACGTCTACGCCCAGCGGGCCACCCGGCCCCAGGACATGGAGAAGACCCGGAACAACGCCCTCCACCGGGAGAACATGGCGGCCTTCGAGTATGTCCTGCGCATGTCCGACGGCGCGCCCGCCGTCTGGGCGGCCTGGGGGAACATCATCGAGATGCGGAAATACCTTAAGGACTGCGTGCTGGACATGATCGACATCGGCAGCCGGTACGGCGCCCGATGGTACACCGCCGGGAAGCGCTCCGCCAAGGGCCATCCCCATCATCCCCTGTATCTGCGGAAGGACAGTCCCCTGGATCCCTTCGACGCCCGGGAATATTGTATGGAATGCCTATGAACCCATTGCATTTTTTATTTATCCTGCTATAATCAGTTGGCATTCCTGTAAGTGAGGTCTCTGACATGAACCTGTTTCTCGCCGCGGCGATCGCCCTGATCGCCGGGCTGCTCATGACCCGCGTGGCGGGCAAATTCGGTCTGCCGGACGTAACGGCGTACCTCATCACCGGCGTTCTGGTCGGCCCGTACTTTCTGGGCCGCCTGGGTGTTCCCGGCCTGGGCTTCGTCTCCGGAGCGGAGGTGGCGCAGCTGGGCTTCATCCCCTCCACGGCCCTGGGCTTCATCGCTTTCACCATCGGCAGCGAATTCGTTTGGTCCGAGCTGAAAAAGACCGGCCGGCGCATCCTCATCATCGGCATTCTCGAGGGCGTTCTGACCTCCATCGTGGTGGATATCGTGCTGCTGACCGCTCATATCTTCCTGCCCGGGACCCTTTCCGCCGCCGGAGCCATCACCATGGGCGCCATCGCCGCCGCCACCGCGCCCGCCGCCACCCTCATGGTGGTGCGGCAGTACAAGGCCAAGGGCAAGGTGGTGGATGTGCTGCTGCCCGTCGTCGCGCTGGACGACGCCGTGGGTCTGGCGGTGTTCGCGGTGTCCTTCGGCATCGCCCGAGCCATGTCCGACGGTGCGGTGGACGTGATCTCCATTGCCGTGGACCCTCTCGTCGAGATCGTTTTGAGCCTCGTGATGGGCGGGCTTCTGGGCGAGCTTCTCACCCGCCTGGAAAAACTCTTCAACTCCGGGCGCAACCGCATGGCCCTCATCGTCGGCTTCGTACTGCTGACGGTGGCGCTGTCCATGCTGGAGTTTGATATCGGCCCCGTGCACATCGCGTTTTCCACGCTCCTCGTGTGCATGGCGCTGGGGGTCATCTTCTGCAACCGCTGTCCCTTCGCGGAGGACCTCATGAACAAGTCCGACAAGTGGACCAGCCCGCTGTTCGCGCTGTTTTTCATCCTCAGCGGCGCGGAGCTGGAGCTGAGCGTATTTGCCAGCGCCGCCGTCATCGGCATCGGTCTTCTGTACATCATCTTCCGCTGCGTCGGCAAGTACCTGGGCGCATATATCGGCACGACCGTCACCGGCTGCGAGCCCCAGGTGCGCAAGTGGCTGGGCATCACCCTCTTCCCCCAGGCGGGGGTGGCGCTGGGAATGAGCGTCACCGTCAGCTCCTGGGGCGCGGAGGGTGCGCTGATCCGGAACATCATCCTGTTCGGGGTGCTCATCTACGAGCTGTTCGGTCCCGTCATGACGAAATACGCCCTCACCCGCTCCGGCGACATCAAGCCCAAGTCCCCGGAGGTGGAGAACCGCAGGGCCAACTACCTGGCCTCCAAAGGAAAATGATAATACCGCGGCTGTCATGAAAAACAGCCGCGGTATCTTTACGCGCTCAGCTCTTTATAGACTTTTCGGATCACCGCCGCCGCGATGAGGAAGGTCAGGATATCCGCCAGGGGGAAGGAGTACAGCACGCCGTCCAGCCCGAAGAAGATCGGCAGGAGGATGGGCAGGAACACGCCGAAGACGATCTCGCGCATCATGGAGATGAAGGTGGACAGCGCCGCCTTGCCCAGGGCCTGGAGATAGATGAAGGTGCCCTTGTTCACCATGGCGAGCACCATCATGCACAGATACACCCGGAAGCAGCGGATGGCGAAGGTCGTATAATACGCGCTCTCGTTCCCGGCGCCGAAGACGCCGATGAGCTGCCGGGGAAAGAGCTCCACGATGAGCAGGGCGACAAGGCCCACCGCCGCCTCCGCCGTGAGCAGGTAGGTAAACAGGGTCTTGGCCCGGTCCCGGCGTCCCGCGCCGATGTTGAATCCCGCCACGGGGATGCATCCGGCGGCGAGACCCACGGCGATCGAGATGGCGATCTGGAAGAACTTCATGACGATGCCCAGCACCGCCAGGGGGATCTGCGCCAGCTCCGGCTGCCCGAACACAGGGTCCAGCGCGCCGTATTTCGTGCACATGTTCTGCACCGCCGCCATGGAGATGACGAGGGAGATCTGGGACAGGAAGCTGGTCAGCCCCAGCACCAGGTATTTTTTCATGAGCTCGGGGAACAGGCCGAAGCTGGCCCTTTCCAGCTTCACCGCCTTCATATGGAAGAGATACCACACGGCGAGCCCCGCCGTCAGCACCTGCCCGGCCACGGTGGCCACCGCCGCGCCCATCATGCCCATTTTCAGGGGGAAGATGAAGATCGGGTCCAGGATGATGTTCGTCACCGCGCCCGCCACGGTGGAGACCATGGCGAACCGGGGACTGCCGTCGGAGCGGATGATGGGGTTCATGGCCTGCCCGAACATATAAAACGGGATTCCCAGGGCGATCCAGAAGAAATACTCCCGGGCACAGGCGAAGGTCTCGTTGTTCACCCGCCCGCCGAACAGGGTCAGGATGGGGTCCATGAGAAGCAGATACACCGCCGTCAGAGCGGCGCTGGAGATGAGGCACAGCAGGATGGCGCTGCCGATGCTGCGGTGGGCGTCGTCGGGCTTCCCCGCCCCCAGGGAGATGCTCACGAAGGCACAGGCGCCGTCGCCGATCATCACCGCGATGGCCAGGGCCACCACCGTCAGGGGAAACACCACGGTGTTCGCGGCGTTTCCGTAGGAACCCAGGTAGTCGGCGTTGGCGATGAAGATCTGGTCCACGATGTTGTACAGCGCCGCCACCACCAGGGATATGACGCAGGGCACCGAGTATTTCCGCATCAGCTTTCCCAGCTTTTCCGTCTCCAAAAAGGCGTTCGATCTCTCTTCCAAGGGTGTCTTCCTCCCCATAAGCACAAAAAATAAGCGCGCACCGAAAGCCGGATTTACGCTTTCGCTACACACTTCGGCGGTATTATACCAGTCAAAACCGGATTTGTCAAAGGGGTCGGTATTTACAGAAGGCGGGTTTTTGTATATAATAGGAATGTTAAATAATGAGAGGAAACCGATAATTATGGCAATGATCGAATTCGACGAATATAAAATAAAGCTCAACGGCCTCAAGCCGAAGCTCACCGCCCTGGGAGAGTCCATGCACCTGGAGGAGGCCCGGGCCGAGATCGAAAAGCTCCAGGCGGAGAGCACCGAGCCGGACTACTGGAACGATCTCGAGCGCAGCCAGAAGCAGCAGAAGCGCCTGCGCTCCCTGGAGAACAAGTGCTCCAGCTTCGAGAAGCTGGCGTCCGGCTGGGACGATATGATGACCATATGCGAGATGGCCATCGAGGAGAACGACGAGTCCATGCTGGAGGAGCTGAAGGACGGCTTCCAGCGGTTCTCGGACGATATGGAGCAGCTGCGGCTGTCCACCCTCCTCACCGGGGAATATGACGCCAACAACGTGATCCTCACCCTGCATCCCGGCGCCGGCGGCACGGAGGCCCAGGACTGGGCCAGCATGCTCTACCGCATGTACACCCGCTGGGCGGAGCGCCACGACTTCAAATACACCCTCATGGACTGGCAGGACGGGGACGAGGCCGGCATCAAATCCGCCACCATCAAGATCGAGGGCGAGAACGCCTATGGCTACCTCAAGAGCGAGCACGGCGTCCACCGTCTGGTGCGCATCTCCCCCTTCGACGCCAACGCCCGGCGGCAGACGAGCTTCGCCGCGGTGGAGGTCATGCCGGAGATCGCCGACGCCGGGGAGATCGAGCTCCGGGACGAGGATATCAAGATGGACGTCTACCGCTCCTCCGGCGCCGGCGGCCAGAAGGTCAACAAGACCAGCTCCGCCGTCCGTCTCACCCATCTGCCCACGGGCATCGTGGTCTCCTCCCAGGTGGAGCGGAGCCACTTCCAGAACCTGGAAAACTGCAAGCAGATGCTCAGGGCGAAGCTCGCCGAGATCAAGGAGCGGGAGCACCTGGAGAAGATCGAGGACATCAAGGGCGTCCAGATGAAGATTGATTTCGGCTCCGGCATCCGTTCCTATGTCTTCATGCCGTACCAGCTGGTGAAGGACACCCGCACCAGTTTTGAAAACAGCAATATAAACGCGGTGATGGACGGCGATATCGACGGCTTCATCAACGCCTTCCTGGCCATGCAGGCCAATCAGGCGTAAACCGCCAAAGACCCGCCCTCCGGCGGGTCTTCCCATACACAAAAGGAGACAGGATATGGACTTCCGGTATCTCAACCAGCCCCTGCGGGTGGGACAGCTCACCCTGAAAAACCGCACCCTCATGACCGCCATGCACACCCTCTACGCCGATCACGGCCTGCCCTCCCCCCGGTTCAACGAGTTCTACTGGCGCCGCGCCGAGGGCGGCACGGGCCTCGTGGTGGTGGGCGCCTGCCGGTTCGACGGCAAGGGGGCCGTCGTCAGCACCATGGACCTGACGGACGATGCCTGCATCAAGCCCTGGCAGAGCTTCACCGCCGGGATGCGGGAGCGGGACTGCCCGGTGGCGGTGCAGCTATACCACGCGGGACGGTACATGCGTGAGGCCGCCGTGCCGGACGGGAAGGGCGCCATCGCCCCCTCCGCCGTATTCACCCCCTTCACCAAGGAGACCGCGAGAGCCATGACGCCGGAGGAGATCCATGCCGTCATCGACGCCTGGGCCCAGGGCGCGCGCCGGGCCCGGGAGGCAGGCTTCGACGCGGTGGAGATCTCCGGCTCCGCGGGGTATCTCATCAGCCAGTTCCTCTCCCCCCTGACGAATTGCAGGGAGGATGAATACGGCGGCTCGTTCGAGAACCGCTGCCGCTTCCCCCTGGAGGTCATCGCCGCGGTGCGCAGGGCCGTGGGGGACGACTATACCGTCCTGCTGCGGTACGGGGCGCACACCTTGGTCCCCGGCGCGGGGAGCTCGGACGAGTGCCGGGATTTCGCGGTGCTGGCGGCCGGCGCGGGCATCGACCTTCTGGACCTAACCGGCGGCTGGCACGAGAGCCGCACCCCCCAGCTCACGGGGGAGATGCCCAAGGCCGCCCTGTCGTACCTCGCGGCGGACATCAAGGCCGCGGTGGACATCCCCGTGGCCATGGCCAACCGCATGAGCGATCCCATGGAAGCGGAAAAGGCCCTGGCCCTGGGCCGCTGCGACGTGATCGCCATGGGCCGCGCCCTCATCGCAGAGCCGGACTTCGGCAACTACATCATGCGCGGCACGCCGGAACGCATCCGGCCCTGCACCAGCTGCAACCAGGGGTGCCTGGCCGGGACGTTCTTCGAAAAGCCCATCCGCTGCCTGGCCAACGGCTTTGCCGGACGGGAATGGGAGCTGAAGGCCCTCCCCGCCGCGGAGCCGAAGAAGGTCCTGGTGGTGGGCGGCGGTCCCGCCGGGATGGAATGCGCCCTCCAGGCCGCCCGCCGGGGGCACAGCGTCGCCCTCTGGGAGAAGAACGACCGCCTGGGTGGACAGATGGCCCTGTTTTCCACCCTCCCCGCCCGGGATTCCTTCGGGGAGCTGCTGCGCTGGTATGAGCTGGCCCTGCCGGAAGCGGGGGTCCGGATCTGCCTGAACAAAACAGCGGACCCGGAGAGCGTCAGGGCCGGGGGCTTCGACCTGTGCGTCCTGGCCCAGGGCCGGGGGTATAAGCCCCTTCCCGTCCCCATCGCCCCGGACGCTGTTCCGGTATATTCGATGCCGGACTATTTTGAGAAAAAGCCCGTCCTGCCCCGGCGCGTCGCCGTCATCGGCGGCAGCTTCACGGGGCTGGAGATCGCCCGGCAGCTCGTGATGGACGGGAGCCTGTCCCCGGAGGACCTCTTCTACCGCATGCGCTACGGCGTGGAGCCGGACGAAAAGCTCCATGAGCAGCTGTCCCGCTCCGACCGGACGGTCGCCGTTTTCGAAAAGGGCCGCCTGGGCGCGGGGTACGAGCCGGGCATCGCCTGGCCCACCCTGGGTGACCTCAAGCGCTTCGGCGCGGAGCTCCGGAAGGACACGACCGTCACCGCCGTCACGTCCGAGGGCGTGGAGACCTCCGGCGGCGTATGGCCCTGCGGCGCTGTGATCGTCTGTCCCGGCACGGAGGCCGACGCTTCCCTGGCGGACGCTCTGGCGGATGTGCTGCCCTGCCGCACCGTGGGCAACGCCGCCCGCCTCGGCCGGGCCATCGACGCCATCGAGGCCGGCTGCGCCCTGGGCTGCGAGATTTGACTTGATTTCGATACCGGCGGCGTGTATAATATTTCCGCACGCCGGTATGATGGAATTGGCAGACGTGACGGATTCAAAATCCGTTGTCCGCGAGGACGTGTGGGTTCAAGTCCCACTACCGGCACCAGCGGCCCCGAACGGCCTCATGACCGTCCGGGGCCATTTTGTCGGACACGGGCCCGGAGCTCATCCGGATAACCTGGATAGGAGGCTGACATGGTATCCTTTGAAAGCGATTACACCACCGGCGCGCATCCGGAGATCCTCAAGCGGCTGGCGGAGACGAATCTCGAGTGTCTGTCCGGCTACGGGCAGGACCGCTACTGCCAAAGCGCCCGGGAGAAGATCCGCGCCTGCTGCGGTCTCGCGGAGGCCGATGTGGAATTTCTGGCGGGAGGCACGCAGACGAACGCCGTGGTCATCTCCACCGTGCTGGCGGACTACGAGGGCGTCCTGGCCGCCCGGACCGCCCATGTGAGCTCCCACGAGGCGGGAGCCATCGAGTACACCGGCCACGAGGTGCTGGAGCTGCCCCAGGAAAACGGCAAGCTCCGCCCCGAAGACCTGGAGGCGTACCTCGCGGCCTTCTTCGACGACGAGAACCACGAGCACATGACCTTCCCCGGGATGGTGTATCTCTCCCACCCCACGGAATACGGTACCCTCTATACCAAGGCGGAGCTGACGGCCATATCCTCCCTCTGCCGCCGGTACGGCATCCCCCTGTTCATGGACGGCGCCCGTCTGGGCTACGGGCTCATGAGCCGGGAGACGGACCTGACCCTGGGGGACATCGCCGAACTGTGCGACGTCTTCACCGTCGGCGGAACGAAGGTGGGCGCCCTGTGCGGCGAGGCCGTGGTGTTCACAAAGGGAAACAAGCCGCCCCACTTCATGACCTCCGTGAAGCGCCGGGGCGCGCTCCTGGCCAAGGGCAGGCTCCTTGGCATACAGTTCGACACCCTGTTCACGGACGGGCTTTACTTCCGGATCAGCCGCCGCGCCATCGACATGGCCGAGGAGCTGAAGGCCGTTTTCCTCCGGCGGGGCGTCCCCTTCTATCTGGCGTCTCCCACCAACCAGCAGTTCGTGATCCTGGAAAACAGCCGGATGGAGCGGCTGCGGGAGCAGGTGGCCTTCAGCTTCTGGGAGCGGTACGACAACGATCATACCGTGGTCCGGTTCGCCGCAAGCTGGTCCACCACGGAGGAGGATCTGGCGGCGCTGGACCGGGCGCTCCAGGCATAGCGCAGGACCCGTAGACCCCATAAAAACCGGACCCATCGACGGGTCCGGCGGCTCTCCCTTGTCGAAAACGGCGGCAATCCGGCCGTCTCCGGGAAAACTATTGTGCATATCGCGGGTTGACACCGTTGTTATTCTTTAGTAATATGTATATACAGCCGAATATTGCAGTTAAAGGATAGAGGCGCAGTTGTCATCAGTACGCTCGGTGGAAGGCATCGCAAAGCCGTTGCCGCGCGGAAAGGGGCCGCTGCCGAAGGGGAGATCGGCGGGTTTTCTCTGGGCAAACGGATAAGATCCGTTTGACTGTCGCATTTGCGGAGCGCTATGTATTAATTGCGGTTCCACCGCCCGGGGTATGCGGGCGGCGGCCCAAGTTGATCCATAGACAGCGAATGCACGATAGCGTTCGCTGTTTTTTATCCCGTACACGGCATCGGCGGAAATTTGAAAAAGGAGAACCTGACATGAGAACAGAACCCATTTTTCGCGGCGTCGCCACGGCGCTGATCACTCCGCTCTGCGAGAGCGGGATCGACTTTGACGCCTTCGGCCGGGTCATCGACTGGCAGATCGAGCAGGGCATCAACGCCCTGGTGATCGCCGGCACCACCGGCGAGGGCTCCACCCTCACCGACGAGGAGCACCGCGAGGCCATCCGCTTCTCCGTGGAGCGCACCGCCGGACGGGTCCCCATCATCGCGGGCACCGGCTCCAACGACACCGCTTACGCCATCGACCTGTCCCGCTACGCCTGCGAGGCCGGCGCGGACGCGCTGCTCGTAGTGACCCCGTACTACAACAAGGCCACCCAGAAGGGCCTCATCACTATGTACACCGCCATCGCGGACGCCTCCACGAAGCCCCTCATCCTCTACAACGTCCCCTCCCGCACCGGCGTGGGCATCGAGCCCTCCACCTACCTTGCCCTGGCGGATCACCCCAATATCGCCGCCATCAAGGAGGCCAACGGCAACATCTCCAAGATCGTGGAGACCGCCGCCCTTGTGGGCGATAAGCTGGACATCTACTCCGGCAACGACGATCAGGTGGTCCCCATCCTGTCCGTGGGCGGACAGGGCGTCATCTCCGTGCTGTCGAACATCATGCCCGCGCAGACCGTGGAAATGTGCGACCGCTGGTTCCGGGGGGACGCCGCCGGCGCCGCCGCCCTGCAGAAGGAGTATCTGCCCCTCATGAACGCCCTCTTCTCCGAGGTGAACCCCATCCCCGTGAAGGCCGCCATGGCCGCCATGGGCTGGTGCGAGAATTACGTCCGTCTGCCCCTCACCCCCATGGAGGAGGACCACTGGCAGAAGCTCCGGGCGCTGATGGCGGCCCAGGGTCTGCTGTAAACGAAAGGAAGCGCTATGGACATCATCATCACCGGCGCGAACGGCCGCATGGGCCGCATGCTGACCGACGTCATCCGGGAGGCCGGGGTCCACACCGTGGCCGCCCGGGTGAGCCCCAGCTATTACACCGACAGCGCGCAGGGGACCTACCCCAATCCCGAGCAGTACGACGGTCCCGCCGACGCGGTCATCGACTTCTCGAACCACGCCGCCACCGCCTCGATCCTGGACTACTGCGTGTCCCGGGGCCTGCCCGCGGTCATCGCCACCACCGCCCAGACGGAGGAGGAGCTTCTGCGCATCCGGGCCGCCGCCGAGACCATCCCCGTGTTCCTGTCCGCCAATATGTCCATCGGCGTGGCGCTTCTGGCGGATCTGGCGAAGAAGGCCGCCGCCGTCTTCCCGGACGCGGACATCGAGATCATCGAGCGGCACCACAACCAGAAGCTGGACGTGCCCAGCGGCACGGCCCTGCTCCTGGCACGGCGCATCAAGGAGTCCCGTCCCGAGGCGGAGTTCGTCGTCGGGCGGCATGAAAACGGCAAGCGCACGCCTCAGGAGATCGGCATCCACGCCCTGCGCTACGGCAGCGAGGTGGGCACCCACGAGATCATCCTGTCGAACGGCAGCGAGACCGTCACCCTCAAGCACGAGGCGGAGAGCCGCGCCCTGTTCGCCAGAGGCGCCGTGGCCGCGGCGGAATTCCTTTTGAGGAAGGCCCCCGGCCTGTACGATATGAGAGACATCATCGGCTGAGGTATTTGATATGGCAATGAACGCGCAGGAGATCATCCGGTACATCGCTTCCGCGGAGAAGAAGACCCCCGTGAAGCTCTATATCAAGGAAACCGCCCCCATCGACTACGGCTCCGCGCAGGTCTTCGGCGCGGGGGACAAGATCGTCTTCGGGGACTGGAACGAGCTGGCCCCCATCCTGGAGGCGAACCGGGACCGCATCGCGGATATGGTCATCGAGAACGACCGCCGCAACAGCGCCCTGCCCCTGCAGGACCTGAAGGACATCCCCGCCCGCATCGAGCCGGGCGCCATCCTCCGGGATCAGGTGAGCATCGGGAAGAACGCCGTCATCATGATGGGTGCCATCCTGAACATCGGCGCCGTGGTGGGCGACGGGACCATGATCGATATGGGCGCCATCCTGGGCGGCCGGGCCACCGTGGGCAAGAACTGCCATGTGGGCGCGGGCGCGGTCCTGGCAGGCGTCATCGAGCCCGCCTCCGCCACCCCCGTGATCGTGGAGGACGGGGTCCTCATCGGCGCGAACGCCGTGGTCATCGAGGGCGTGCATATCGGCAAAAACGCCGTCGTCGCCGCGGGGGCCGTGGTCATCGAGGACGTGCCCGAGGACACCGTGGTGGCGGGCTGCCCCGCCCGGGTCATCAAGAAGAAGGATGCCGGCACCACTCAGAAGACCGCGCTTGAGGAAGCCCTGAGAACACTTTAAGGAAGAACACGACCATGTCCATGAGGGACCGACTGAACAGCACCCTGTTCACCGCCAAGCGGAGCGCCATCCGGGAGTTTTCCAAGCTGGCGGCTCAGACGCCGGACTGCGTCCGGCTGACCCTGGGGGAGCCGGATTTCGACACCCCCGCCCCCATCCGGGCCGCCGTCGCCCCCGCCCTGGACGCCGGGAAGACCCACTATATAACCAACAACGGCGAGCCCGTCCTCCGGGACAGGATCGCCGCTTTCGAGCGTCAGGCCCACGGCCTTGACTACGCGCCGGAGGACGTCATCGTCACCGCCGGAGCCACGGAGGCTCTGTTCGTGGCCCTCTTCGGCATCCTGGACCCCGGGGACGAGGTCATCATCCCCCAGCCGGCCTTCGTGCTGTACGAGCAGATCGTGAACCTCTGCCGGGGCGTCACCGTCCCGCTGGACACCGCCCCCCAGGGCTTTCAGCTCCGGAGCGGCCCCCTGGAGGCCCGCATCACCCCCAGGACCAAGGCCATCGTCCTGAACTCCCCCAACAATCCCACCGGCGCGGTGTACGACCGGGAGAGCCTGGAGGCGGTGTACCGTGCCGTGAAGGACCGGGACATCTTCGTCATCTGCGACGATGTGTACCGCGCCCTGTGCTACGATACGGAGTACCACAGCTTCGCGGAATACGCGGACCTGCGGGAGAAGCTGCTGGTGGTGCAGAGCTTTTCGAAATCCTACGCCATGACGGGCTGGCGCATGGGCTGGCTGTTGTCCGACGCCTCGGTGCGGGAGCGGCTGGAGCTCATCCATCAGTTCATGGTCACCTCCACCCCCGCCCCCTTCCAGGACGCCGGAGCCATCGCTCTGGACCAGGACCCGGCCCCCATTGTGGAGGAGTACCGCCGCCGGAGGGCGCTGGTGCTGCGCCGCCTGCGGGCCATGGGCCTGGAGGTGACGGAGCCCGCCGGGGCGTTCTACGTCTTCCCCTCCATCGCCAAATACGGCGTGGATTCCACGACGTTCTGCACACGGCTCCTGCGGGAAGCCCATGTGGCCCTGACGCCCGGCGCGGCCTTCGGCGCGGACGATCACGTCCGCCTGTCCTACTGCTGCGGCGAGGCGGAGCTGGAGAAGGGGCTGGACCGGCTGGAGCGCTTTCTGCGCCAATGGGAAGGATGATCTGACATGACCGACTATCTTTCCAGAGCCCGGGCTATGGCCCCGGAGATCGCCGCCCTGCGGGAGGCCGTCCACCGGGAGCCGGAGCTGGGCAACCGCGAATTCAAGACCTCCGCCCGGATCGAGGCGTATCTACGCGGTCTCGGCATCGAGACGGAGCGTATCCTTGATACCGCCGTGGTGGGCCGTCTGCGGGGCGGAAAGCCCGGACGGACCGCCGCCCTGCGGGCGGATATGGACGCCCTGCCTCTCACGGAGGAGACCGGCGCGGCCTTCGCCTCGGAGGTCCCCGGCGTCATGCACGCCTGCGGCCATGACGTCCATGTGGCCGCCGCCCTGGGCGCGGCAAGGCTCCTGGCGGACCGCCGGGAGGAGCTGCCGGGCTCCGTGGTCTTCCTATTCCAGCCGGACGAGGAGGGCAGCGGCGGCGCGAAGCGCATGATCGACGCGGGCGCTCTCAACGGCGTGGACGCCGTGTTCGGGGCGCACGTGTCCCCGGACCTGCCGTCGGGCTGCGTCGGGGTCCGGTACGGGAAGTTCTACGCCGCCTCCGACATGTTCACCCTGACCCTGTCGGGCCGGAGCTGCCACGGTGCGGAGCGGGAGAAGGGCGTCGATGCCCTGGCCGCCGCCTGCGAGCTCGTGCCGAAGCTCCTGGCCCTGCCGGAGCGGCTGGGAGAGCGGAGCGTAGTGACCGTGGGCACCCTCCGGGCGGGCACCGCCGGGAACATCGTCCCGGGGCAGGCCGTCATGGAGGGCATCATACGCACCCTGGGGCAGGACGGCCGCCGCCGGATGCGGGAGCTTCTCATGGAGACCGTCATGGACACCGCCCGGGCCATGGGCGCGGAGCCCTCCCTGGAGCTGAGGGAGAGCTATCCCGGTGTGGTGAACGACGACGGCATGACCGCCCTGGCGGAGGATGCGGCCAAGGCCCTCCTGGGGCCGGAGAACGTCATGGTCATCGACAGGCCCACCATGACCACGGAGGACTTCGGGTACTTTCTTCTGGAGCGCCCCGGCTCCTTCTATCACATCGGCGCGGGCTGCCGTCTGCCCCTGCACAACCCGGCGTTCCTGCCGGACGGCGACGCTCCCGTCACCGCCGCCGCGGTCCACGCCGCGGTGATCACCGCGTTTTTGAAAGCAAATTCATGAGCCGCCCCCGGCGGCTTTGCACGGAGGAAATACAGAATGGAAACCATCGTAGTCAAATTCGGCGGGACGAGCCTCGCCAGCGCCGAACAGATCAAGAAGGCCGTGGATATCATCCGGGCCGACCCCGCCCGCCGGTATGTGGTGGCGTCCGCCCCCGGCAAGCGCTTTTCCGACGATATCAAGGTCACGGATCTGCTCTATGCCTGCTATGACCAGGCCGCGGCGGGCGGGGACTTTGCCGATACCCTCGGGAAGATCGAGGCCCGCTACGCCGACATCATCCGGGACCTGGGCGTGGCCTTCGACCTGGCGGCGGAGATCGCCGTCCTGCAGGAGCATCTTTCCACGGCTCCCAACCGGGATTATATGGCAAGCCGGGGCGAGTACCTGAACTCCCGCATCATCGCCGCGTACCTGGACCGGCCCTTCGTGGACCCGGCGGAGACCATCTTCTTCACCGAGGCGGGCGTGCTGGACGAGGAGAAGACCTTCCGCACCCTGGGGGAGCGGCTGGCGGCCCTGCCGCAGGCCGTGGTCCCCGGGTTCTACGGCGTCATGCCGGACGGAGCCGTGCGCACCTTCTCCCGGGGCGGCTCGGACATCACCGGCTCCATCGTGGCCCAGGCCGTCCGGGCGGATCTCTATGAGAACTGGACGGACGTGTCCGGCATGCTCTCCGCCGATCCCCGCATCGTGGAGGATCCCCGGGTCATCGACCACATCACCTACACCGAGCTCCGGGAGCTCTCCTACATGGGCGCCTCCGTCCTCCACGAGGACGCGGTCTTCCCCGTCCGCAAGGCGGGCATCCCCATCAACATCCGCAATACCAACCGGCCCGAGGACCACGGCACCATGATCGTCCCCTGGGCGGACCGCTCCGTCAAGAAGCGGGTGGTCACCGGCGTGGCGGGCAAGAAGGGCTTTACCAGCATCGCCCTGGAGAAGTCCATGATGAACTCCGAGGTCGGCTTCACCGCCCGGTTGTTCACCATCCTGGCGGAGCACGGCATCGCCTTCGAGCACTGCCCCTCCGGCATCGACACCATCTCCGTGGTGGTGAATACGGCCCACCTCCAGTCCGCCCGGGACGATATCCTCATCTCCATCCAGAAGGAGCTGGAGCCGGACGCCATGACCGTGGAGGACGGCCTCGCCCTCATCGCGGTGGTGGGCAACGGCATGGTCTACTCCAAGGGCACCGCCGCCCGGATCTTCAAGGCCCTCGCCGACGCCAACATCAACATCCGCATGATCGACCAGGGCTCCAGCGAGCTGAACATCATCGTGGGCGTAGAGGAGCACGATTACGAGGAGGCCCTCCGGGCCATCTACCGGGCGATGGAACCGCTTATGTAAGGAGCACCCCGCCATGAGATTCACCAAAATGCAGGGCTGCGGCAACGACTACGTTTACGTGGACTGCTTTTCCGAGACCGTGGAGGACCCAAGCGCCCTGGCCGCCGCCATCGCGGACCGGCACTTCGGCGTGGGGGGCGACGGACTCATCCTGATCTGTCCCCCGGACGATGACAGCGCCGACGCCCGCATGCGCATGTTCAATGCCGACGGCTCCGAGGGGGCCATGTGCGGAAACGGCATCCGCTGCGTGGCCAAGTACGTCTACGACCACGGCATCATCCCGCCCCAGCGCCGCACCGCCGTCATCGCCACGGGCGACGGTCCCAAGACCGTGGACCTCGCCGTGGAGGAGGGCAAGGCCGTCCTCGTCACCGTGGACATGGGTGCGCCGCGGCTCACGAGCGAGCTGCCCGAGGCCATCACCGTGGCGGGCATGGAGCTCCATTACACCGGCGTGGACGTAGGCAGCAGGCACGCGGTGTACTTCCTGGAGGACAACGCCGCGCTCGGCGTATCTTCCGTGGACGAGCTGGACTTTGCCCGGTACGGCCGGGATTTCGAGACCCATCCCCGCTTCCCGGACCGGGTGAACTCCGAGTTCATCGCCGTGCGGAGCCGGGAGGAGATCGACTTCCGGGTCTGGGAGCGGGGCTCCGGCGAGACCCTGGCCTGCGGCACCGGCGCCACGGCGGCGGTCTGGGCCGGGATCAGGCTGGGGAAGCTGGACAGCTCCGTCCTGGTCCATCTCCGGGGGGGCGACCTGCGCATCCGGTACGACGAAGGCTCCGGTCACTGCTTCATGACCGGCCCCGCGGCGGAGGTCTTCACCGGGGATTTCCCCTGGGTATGAACCCATACGAAAACGGAGCCTGCATCCGCAGGCTCCGCAGTTTTCCCCGTTTTTTTTCGCTTCCTATAATAAATAGTTTGCATATGGCGGGAAATTGTGTTATATTTAACATGTATCTTTAGAATTGCACGCTGTGTTCCCCCCATCTCAGCGTAAGGGACGCATTCCCTGAGCGTCTCATATACCAACAGCGCGCGGCACATTATACACGGGAGGTTTCTCTATGAAACGCACAAACATTTCCAATAATGTCATCCGTCGCCTTCCCCGCTATCTCCGCAAGCTCGACGATCTTGCCGCAAAGGGCGAGGAGCGTATCTCCTCCGGCGAGCTGGGCCGCCAGATGGGCCTGACCCCCTCGCAGATCCGTCAGGACTTCTCCTGCTTCGGCGAGTTCGGACAGCAGGGCTACGGCTACAACATCGACTCCCTCCGGAAGGAGATCGGCCAGATCCTGGGCACCTACCGCGACTATTCCGCGATCCTGGTGGGCCCCGGCCACCTGGGCACCGCCCTCATCGAGAACTTCAACTTCATCATCGAAGGCTACACCTTCCTGGGCGCCTTCGACGTCCGCCCGGAGAAGATCGGCACCACCGTCGGCGGCTATCCCATCTACGATATCGCCACCCTGGGCGACTTCGTGGCGGAGCACAAGGTGGACATCGCCATCCTCACCGTCCCCCGGGAGCCCGCTCAGGAGCTGACGGACGTCCTCACCAAGGCCGGTATCCGCGCCATCTGGAACTTCACCAACATGGAGCTGGACGTGGGCGACACCGAGACCCTGGTGGAGAACATCCACTTTGCCGACAGTCTCCTGGTGCTGACCTACCACCTGGCGGAGCAGGACGATAACCGGAAATGAATCCGTCCGCCTCTTCCTCCGCTTTCGACACCATCGCCGCCATCGCCACAGGCTCCGTCCTGTCGGCCATTGGCATCATCCGCGTCAGCGGACCGGACACTCTCTCCGTCCTGGACAGGGTGTTCCGGCCCCTGAGCGGCGCTCCCATGTCGGAGCGTCCCGACCGCAAGCTCATCCTGGGCCGCCTCTCCCATCCGGACGGGGCGGTCCTTGACGTGTGTCTCGCCACGGTGTCCCGTGGCCCCGGGAGCTATACCGGGGAGGACACCGCGGAGCTCCAATGCCACGGCTCCCCCACCGTACTGCGGGCGGGGCTGGAGGCCCTGTTCGCCGCCGGCGCCCGGCAGGCGAAGGCCGGGGAATTCACCCGCCGCGCCTTTCTGAACGGCCGGATGGATCTGACCCAGGCGGAGGCCGTGGTGGACCTCATCGACGCCCAGACCACCCGGGCCGCGGAGAATGCCGCCGCCCAGCTGGAGGGCGCCGTCACCCGGGACACCGACGGGATCTACGATACCCTGACCGCCATCTGCTCCCACTACCACGCCGTGCTGGACTACCCGGACGAGGACATCGAGCCCTTCGCCCTGGCCGGGTACCGGGACACCATGGAGGACGCCGCGGCCCGGCTCCTCCGGCTGAAAAACACCTTCCGCCGGGGCAGCGTCCTGAAAAACGGCGTTGCCTGCGCCATCCTGGGCCGCCCCAACGTGGGGAAGTCCTCCCTTCTGAACGCGCTGCTGGGGTATGACCGGGCCATCGTCACCAGCATCCCCGGCACCACCCGGGACACCATCGAGGAGAAGGCCGTGCTGGGCGGGGTCCTGCTGCGGCTGTTCGACACCGCCGGTCTCCGGGAGACGGAGGACCCGGTGGAGCGCATGGGCGTCCAGCGGACCCGCGACACCGCGCAGGCTGCGGAGCTGGCCATCGTGCTGCTGGACGGCTCCGCGCCTCTCACCCCCGAGGACGAGGCCGTCCTGGAGGCGGCGAAGGCCGCGGAGCATTCCATCCTCCTGCGGAGCAAGGCGGATCTGCCCGCCGCCTGGGACCGGGCGGACGCCATCCCCGTCAGCGCCGTCACCGGCGAGGGCCTGCCCGCCCTGGAGGCCGCCGTGGCCGCTCTGTATCCCCCCGACACCTCCGTGCCCGTGGGACAGCTCCTGACGAACCCCCGGCAGGCGGACGCCGTCGCCCGGGCGCTGGAGTATGTCCGGGCCGCCATGGACGCCATGGACGCGGGCGTCACCCCGGACGCGGTGCTGACGGAGATCGAGGGCGCGCTGAACGCCCTGGGAGAGCTGTCCGGACGGGTCGTCCGGGAGGACATCACAAACGGCATCTTCGCCCGCTTCTGCGTCGGAAAATGAACCGCATATAGCAAAACGGCCGCCTCTCGCGAGGCAGCCGTTTTTTTGGTTTTACCGTACGATCACAGCGCCTGGGAGGCGGTGATGATGGCCATCTTGTAGACCTCGTCGGCCACGCAGCCGCGGGAGAGGTCGTTGATGGGGGCGTTCAGGCCCAGCAGCAGGGGGCCGTAAGCCGCGAAGCCGCCGAAGCGCTGGGCGATCTTATAGCCGATGTTGCCGGCGTTCACGTCGGGGAAGATGAAGGTGTTGGCATAGCCCGCCACGGCGCTGCCGGGGAACTTCAGCTGGCCCACGGTGGGGGACACGGCGGCGTCGAACTGCATCTCGCCGTCCACGGGGACGTCGGGCATGGCAGCCTTGGCCTTGGCGCAGGCGTTCTGCATGAGGGTGACGGTGTCGTCCTTGGCGGAGCCCTTGGTGGAGAAGCTCAGGAAGGCGACCTTCGGGTCGATGCCGAACTTCTTCGCGACCTTCGCGGTCTCGACGGCGGACTCGACGAGCTGGTCCTCG
>CAJOIC010000015.1 GCA_905234625.1 uncultured Oscillospiraceae bacterium
TCCGTGGAGGAGATGCTCTACCGCATGGACCACATGGAGGAATTCATCCGCGTCCGTCTCGCGTAAAAAGAAAGGAAGCTGACCTATGGACTGTTCCGAACGGAAGGAAAAACGCCGGATCATGATCCTCGGCGCGGGGCCGGCGCAGCTGCCCCTTTTGCGCGCGGCGCGGGAAATGGGATACGAGACGGTGGTCGCCTCCATCCCCGGTCCCTATCCTTGCCTTGAGAAAGCGGATATCGTAAGCTATACCGATGTCACCGACAAGGAGGCCGTGGCCGCGACCGCGGCGGAATACGGCGTCAGCGGCGTCGCCTCCTGCTGCCTGGAGATCTGCCTGCCCGCGCAGGCCTATGCCTGCGAAAAGCTCGGCCTGCCCGGTCCCAGCCGGGACGCCGCGGAGATATCCGTCAATAAGCTCGCCATGCACAGGGCCTTCGACCGCGGCGGCGTTAGAGCTCCCCGCTACCGGGTCCTTCGGTCCGCCGCCGATCTGGACGGGGCCGTCGCCGACCTGGGTCTTCCCATGGTGGTGAAGGCTCCGGATCTCTGGAGCAGCCGCGGCGTCTACGTCGTCCGCTCGACGGAGGAGGCGGCGGAGGCGCTGGCGCAGAGCCTCTCCATGACGGGGGAGAGCTACGTTCTGGCGGAGGAATACATCGCCGGACGCAGCTTCTGCGCGGAGGCCTTCGTTCAGCGCGGCGAGATCCTCTTTGTCCTGCCCGACGGCAACCTGACCGTCTCGAACCCCGGGCGGCCCGACATCCCCGTCGGGCACTACGCGCCCTTCGACTGCGCTCCGGACGTGATGGAACGCATCCGCAGCGACGTGGCGTCGGTCATCCGCGCCTGCGGGCTTGACAACTGCGCCGTGAACATGGACCTGGTCCTGAGGGATGGCGAGACGTATGTCATCGAACTGACTGCCCGGGCCGGCGCGACCGCCCTTTCAGAGCTCATCAGCCAGTATTTCGGCGTCGATTATTATCGCATGATCCTGCTGGCCGCCCTGGGCGAGGACGCCCGCCCGTATTTCAACGCACGGCCCTCGCGGCCTCTGCCTACTGCCGCCGCCATGCTCACCTCGGATCGGGACGGCATCGTCCGTTCCGTCCGCCTGCCGGCTGCGCTGCCGGAGAGTGTGCGTGAGCTCACCCTTTTCGTCAAGGCAGGCGACCGCGTGCGAAGATTCAGCAACGCCGGCGACCGCATAGGACAGATCATCGTCGCAGGAGAGACCGCCGAAGCCTGCCTGCGCACCGTCGACGAGGTCCTGTCCGCTGTGCAGGTCGAGCTGGACGCGTGACCCCCTTTCCGACACGCCGGGCCTTTTGTTGACAAACCACGCGGAAAAGGCTAGAATTACTCTGAACTTTTCGGAGGAAACCGTAATGAAACAGACATCCACGCGCCCAGGCGCCCTGTCGGGAAGCGGTAAAGCTATATGATCACCGTATCCATCGCCATCCCCTGTTACAAGTCGGCGCGTACGATCCCGGCCGTCGTCGAGGAGTTGCGGACCGTCATCCGCGCGCGGGAGGGCTACGACTACCAGATCATCCTGGTAAACGACTATCCGGACGACGACACCTTCAACGTCATTGCCTCTCTGTGCCGGGACGATCCGAGGATCGTCGGCGTGAATCTCTCCCGGAACTACGGCCAGACCGCCGCGAAAATGGCGGCTCTTCCATATGTGACCGGGGATGTTCTCGTCTATATGGACGACGACGGGCAGCACCCCGGCGATCAGATCTTTGTGCTGGTGGACAAGGTCCTGGAGGGCTATGACATGGTCTATGCCCGCTTCCCCCACAAGCACCACAGTCTGTTCAAGCGCTTCACGAGCTGGCTCAACAGCAAGGTGCTGGAGCTCAACCACTCCAAGCCTCGGGACCTCACGCTCTCCAGCTATCACGCCTTGAGCCGCACCGCCTTCGAGGCCCTGATGACGTATAAGAGCCCCTTCCCCGACATATCCGGCTATCTCTTTCATGTCGTGCGCCGGTACACCAATGTGGACATGCCCCATCGCGACCGTATGGCGGGACAGTCAAACTATACCCTTGGCAAAATGCTGAGCCTCTGGCTGACGGGCTATACGAATTTCTCGACCGTACCGCTGCGCTTCGCCGCGTTCATCGGCGGCGGCTGCGCCATATTCGGCTTTATCGCCGGCCTGACCGTGGTCATCCGCAAGTTGATCGATCCCCGCATCGCCGCCGGCTATACCTCCAGCATCGCCCTCCAGCTTTTCATCGGCGGCGTCATCATGATGATCCTCGGCCTCATCGGCGAATATATCGGGCGCATCTATATGACCGTCAGCTCCATGCCGCAGTATCAGATCCGGGAAACCATCAATGCAGATCCGAAAAAGGAGACCAACGACCATGGGAAGCAGACTCCGCCCTCTCTATGACAGATTATACATCCGGGTCGAAACACTGCTCCTGGCCCGGGACGCCAACCGGAGCAATCGGGCATATGCCGCCGGCGTCTCGCCCATAGCCACACTGGACGAGGATTATCGGAGCATCGTCCGTCCCTATTGGAAGCAGTTCAAGGTCCGCATCCCCAAAAAGTATTCCTTCCGTCTGTATTCCAGCACAGACAAGGGTCTGGCCGACCACGTCGATCCCCGCTATATCCCCGATACTCTCTGGTTTGACCGGATCATCCCGCATTACAATAACCTCATCTTTGCCAAGGCGCTCCAGGATAAATGTATGCTCAATCTCCTGTTCCCGGACGTGCGCAGGCCGGTAACGGTGGTGAAGAACATCGCGGGCGTGTTCTATGACGACGGGCTGAACCTCCTCACCCGCGCGGAGGCGGCCGCCCGCGTCCCCGGGCACGGACGCATCATCGTCAAGCCCTCCGTCTCTACGGGTGAGGGCCACAATATACGCTTTTTCGACAGCGACACTATGACCCCCGCGGAGGCGGAGGCCGTCTTCGACCAGTACGGGCGCAACTTCGTCATCCAGGAAAAAATGGCGCAGCACCCTGACCTGGCGCGCCTCAATCCGGACTCGCTCAACAGCGTCCGCGTCATCACGCTGCTGAAGGACGACCGCGTGCATATCCTGACCCCCATTCTGCGCGTGGGCGGACCGAAGAGCGAGATCGACAACATCTCCCAAGGCGGTTTCCAGGGCAGTATTCTCCCGGACGGGCATTTGGCTCCCCGCGGCTTCACTCACCGCAATAACTGCTGGGAATTTTCCTCTGAATACCCCAACGGCATCCGATTCGCGGACGTGGTCATCCCTTCCTATGACCGCGTCATATCCACCGCGGAAAAGCTTGCCTCCCGCATGGGCCACTTCCGCATCATCGGCTGGGACCTCGCCGTGGCGCCAGACGGTGAGGTCGTGCTCGTGGAATTCAATGTGATCCCCGAGCAGAACCAGGAGACCACCGGTCCCACCTTCGGCGACCTGACGGATGAGGTCCTGGCGGATGTTTTCGGAAGGAGAAGTTGATCCATGACGAAGTTTCAATACCTCAAGCGCCTTCTCTCCTTTCTCCCCATGTGGTCGAAGGCCACGGGCTATTCGGTGATCCGTTTGGCGCTGGCCTATGCCGTCTGCTTTATCTTCCACGGGGCCAATTCCGAGGAGTTCTGGGCGCTGCGCCTGTACAAATATAATAACCGGGAGCGGCGGCGCATCCTTCTCATCCGCGCCACGGAGCGCTTCAGCGACTGCATCAACGCCGGCGCCACCGCCGAGGAGCTTGCCTGCTTCGACGAGAAGGCTCACTTCAACGCCGTATTCGCGGACTACATCCGCCGGGACTGGCTATATGTGCCGGATAGCACCCCGGAGCAGATCCGGGCCTTCCTCGCCCGGACCGACAAGTTCCTGGCCAAAGCCTGCGTCTCCACCCAGGGAAAGAATATCTACCTCCATTACAGCGCCGACACGGACCCGGACAGCTTCCTGCGGGAATATGAGGGGAAGCCCTTCCTGTTGGAGAGCTTCATCACACAGCATCCCGACATGGCCGCGCTGAACCCCTCCACGGTGAACACCGTCCGCATCCTCACCATGCGCCATGGAGACGACGTGGTCCCCCTGGGCGCCTGCCTGCGCTGCGGCGGCGCGGACGCCTATGTGGACAATTTCCATAGCGGCGGCGTGGCCTACCCCATCGACCTGGAGACCGGTGTCGTCAGCGGACCCGGGCGGACGCTGCTCGGTCTCGACCTGTATATCCGCCATCCGTCTACCGGCAAGGTCATGCCGGGGTTCCGGATCCCGTACTGGGACGAGCTTCTCCGCACTGTGTCCGCCGCCGCCGTGATAGTCCCCCACGTGGGCTTCGTCGGCTGGGACGTGGCCATCCTGCCGGACGGGGTAGCGCTCGTGGAAGGCAACATCAATTACCCCGATCCCATCGTCGTCCAGCTGGACGAGCACGGAGTCAAATCCACCGTGAAGGATTTCCTGAAAAAGCACGGCCTGTGACCCGCACTTCCATCGAAAAGCGGCACGGCAGTCCGCCTCATGGCGAGCTGCCGTGCCGTTTCATATGATCCCGGGGTCGTCCTGTCACAGGCCCCGCTCCTTCCGCTGGAGCCGGATATCCCGGCCCACAAAGGGCATATCCTGGAAATCCCCCTCCAGACGGGAACAGATCTGGGGCGTATAAAGCCGGGTCATGTCCGCCCGGGACAGGTTCGTGCTGATGATGGTCTTTTTCGACGCCAGAAGGCGGGCGTTGATGAGGGTATAGAGGGCGCTCTTTGTGAACTCCGTCACCATCTCCGTGCCCAGGTCGTCCAGGACGAGAAGGTCGCAGGACTGGAGTCTGCGGATGCGCTCCTCCGCCGTGGGATCGTCCCGGAACTTCTGGTCCTCATACGCCGTCAGCGCCTCCACCGTGGTGGCGTACACCACGGAATACCCCTTCCGGGAGACCTCCCGGGCGATACAGGCTGAGAGATATGTCTTGCCGAGGCCCGTGTCCCCCCGGAACAGCAGGTTCACGGAGCTTTTGCCGAATTTGTCCGCGTAATCCCGGCACATCCCCAAAAGGAGCTCCATCTGCTCCCGGGCGCCGGGGACGCAGTCGTAATAGCTCAGGTCGAAGCCCTCGAAGCTCTCGTCCCCCAGCTTCAGCAGCGCGGAGAGATCCTTCGCCCGCTGCTTCTCATACAGCTCCTTGAGACAGGAGCACATCCGGCCCTCCACATACCCGGTGTCCAGGCATTTGGGGCAGGCCCAGGCCCCGTCCAGCCAGTCCATGGGATAGCCGTTCTCCGTCAAAAGCTCCGCCCGGCGGGCCAGCAGCTCCAGGCTCTCCCCCCGGATATCGTCTGCGGCTCTCCCGCCCCCCAGGGCGGACCGGGCCATCTCTCCCACCAGGGCCCCCAGGCGGGCGTCGATGTCCCCCAGGGCCGGGATGCGCCGGTAAGCCGCGCGGCGGCGGCGCTCGTCCTCCGCCAGGCTCCGGCGGCGGATCTCCTCTTTTTCCTCTCTGGCCAGAGCCAGCAGTCTTCCGTCCATGACGTCTCCTTTTTACGGGTTCCCCTGCTTCATCCGGTCCCGCAGGCGCTTGATCTGCTCCACCGCCTTGTCGTCGTCCCACTCCTCGGCGGCGCCCTCCCGGGCCCCGGGCTTCCGATCCCCCGCCTCGATCTCCGCCGGCGTGCGGAGCCCCTGCTTGTCCCAGGAGCGGAGGATGGCGTCCATATACTTCCACTTCAGGCCGCCGGTGTTGGTGATCGTGCGCTCCGCCGCCAGGATGACGGCCTCCACGGAAAACCCCATCCCCAGCCAGCCGTCGATGTAGCCCCGTTCCGTCTTCGTCAGATCCCGGTCCGTCAGGCCCATCGCCTGCCGGAGCTGTCCGTACTGGGAGCGGCGTTCCTCCCGCTCCCGGAGCCACTGCTCCGCCTGCTCATAGGTCAAAAGCTCCCGGTCGGACCACTCCTGTCCCACCCGGTAGACGAAGCTCATGCCCACGGAGCGTCCCGGTCCCCGGAGACGCTCGTTCTCGTCCTTGCAGTACTGCACCAGCAGCATGATCACGTCCGCCGGCAGCGCCAGCTCGTCATAGACGGCGTAGAGACGGGTCAGATCCGTCCGGGACAGGGTCCGGCCCAGGGAGAGCTCCACCTCGTCCACCAGCACCCGGAACTGCTTGTCCTCCATGCTGCGGCGCACGATGACCCGGGCCTCGTACTCCGGAGGATCGCCCCCCGCCGGCGGCCCGGATCCCTCCGCCTCGGACAGCAGGCCCAGCTTCGCCAGACGGCGCGCCGCCATGGTCATGTCCCGGTCCGAGCGGCCCATATCCCGGGCGGCCTCCGCCATGTCCAGCCTGCCGCCCCGGCGCAGCAGATAGAGATACAGCAGCGCGGCGTCCCCGTCCCCGGAGCGCAGCAGCGCGTCCGCGTCCCCCGCCGGTACGTTCAGCACCGCCGGCAGGCTGTTTTTCAGTTTTGCGTCTCCCATAGGCAAGGCCCCGCATTTCCTTCGTTCGATGTCTTTCGTAATTCATGATTATAGCATCTTGCGCCGGACCTGACAAGCGCCGGAGGCGGAACGGGGGAAAAGTTATGGATTTGCTCTTGTTTTGGGGCCGTACCTTGTTATATAATATAATTTGATATTTTATGCGTAAGACACTTCCCGTCCCTTCCCACAGACAGAAAGATCAGGAACCACTATGCTTCAGCTTTTATCCCCCGCCGGGAGCGCCGAGGCCGTCATCGCGGCGGTGCAGAACGGCGCGGATATGATCCATATCGGCTTCGGCGCCTCCGAGACGGGCCGGAACGAGAACGGCTTCTCCTCCGGGGAGCTGGCCCAGTGCCTGCGGTACTGCCGCGTGCGGGGCTGCCGCACCGCCGTGGCCGTGGGCGAGCTCGCCACGGACGACAGCCTCGGCCAGGCCGTGGAGCGGGCGGTGTTCGCCGCCCGGGCCGGCGCGGATGCCATCATGGTGCAGGATATAGGCCTCATCTCCCTGCTGCGCCGGGTCCTGCCGGACACCCCGCTCTGGGGCGGCGTCCGCCTGGGCATCCACGACCTGGACGGCGCTCTCGCCGCAACCGCCATGGGCCTTAGCCGGGTGATGCTCATGCCGGAGCTCTCCCTGGATCAGATCCGGTACATCGCCCAAAAAGCCCCCATCGAGACGGGGGTCTGCGTCCACGGCCCTATGTGCTTCGGCCACATCGGCCAGTGCTATATGAGCGCCTTTTCCGACGCCCGTCAGAGCGACAGCGCCCTGCGCTGCGCCGAGCCCTGCCGGGGGAGCTTCTCCCTGGGAGGGCGGATGGATGACTGCCCTATGTCCATATCCGACACCTACCTCATCGCCCACCTGCAGGATCTGGAGGAGGCCGGGATCACCTGCGCCGTCATCGGCGGGCGCAGCCGGCGGCCGGAATATGTGGCCTATGTCACGAGCCTTTACAGCCGCGCCATCCGGGACGGCGTCCTGCCCACCGATGAGGAGCGGAACAGGCTCCTGGAGCTCTTCGCCCCCTACGGCCTGACGGACGGCTATTTCACCGGCCAGCGGGGCACCGCCATGCTGGGCCGGGAGCAGCCCACAGACCGGGCGGCGGAGCGGGCCTTCGCCGAGATCCGCAAGAGCTATATGGACGGCGAGTACCGCCGGGTGCCCGTCACCTTCTACGCCGTGCTGACCCGGGGACGCACCGCCATGTTCGCCGCGGAGGACGACCGGGGCCACCGGGCCGTGTACGACGGGTTCGCCCCGGTGGACCTGGGCCGTCAGGGCATCACCGAGGCCCGGATCCAAGACGTCATGTACCGCACCGGCGGTACGCCGTACAGCTGCGTGGGCGTCAAGTGCGCCATCGACCCGGACCTTGATTATCCTGACGAGGCCCTGGAGCAGGCCCGCCGGGCTCTCCTGAGCCAGATCACCGACCAGAACCGGGACCCCGCTCCCGTCACCGTCCTGGACCTGCCCGAGGGGGAGCTCCTCTCCGGGATCGACGCCGACGCGCCGGGTCCCGCCCGGGAGACCGCGGAGCCTTCCGAGACCCGACTCATCATCCAGGTCTCCCGGGCCGACCAGCTGACGGCGGCCCTGGCGGAAGCGGAGCCGGACAGGCTCTACGTCCCGGCGGAGATCCTGGCCGCCGGTCCCGACGGGCTGGAGGCCTTCCGGGAGAAGGGGACCGTCGTGGCCGCCGTGCTGCCCCGGATCGTATCCGACGAGGAGATGCCCGTGCTCAGGGAGCTTCTCGCCACAGTGAAGGCCATGGGCGTGACGGAGGTCCTGGTGGGGAACCTGGGCCATATCCCCGCCGCCATGGAGGCGGGCATGACCGTCCGGGGGGATTTCGCCCTGAACCTGACCAACAGCCGCGCCCTGCGCCGTATGCGGGACATCGGCCTCGCCTCGGTGACGGCCTCCTTCCAGCTCTCCGCGCGGCAGATCCGGCGCATGGCCCCCGCCGCTCCCACGGAGATGATCGTCTACGGCCGCATGCCGGTGATGATCACGGAGCAATGCCTTATCCGGAACAGCTCCGGCCGCTGCTCCTGCTCCACCCCCACCAGCATGAGCGACGTCTTCGGCAGCGTCTACCCCGTGGAGAAGGCCTTCGGCTGCCGCAACGTGGTCTATGACCGGCGGAAGATCTTCCTGGCGGACCGGCCGGACGTGTACGAGAACGCCGGACTCTGGGGCATCCGCCTGCTGTTCACTACCGAGAGCCCCCGGGAGTGCGCCGACGTGGCCCTGCGCTACCGGGAGAAGAACCGCTACTTGCCCACCAACGTCGGGCGCGGCCTGTACGGAAAAGGAGTTCTATGAATATCGTTCTGGCATCCGCCTCTCCCCGCAGGAGAGAGCTTCTGTCCCACTTCCCCATCGAGTTCACCGTGGATCCCGCGGAGGGGCCCGAGGATCCCCCCGCCGGCGCCGGCCCCGCTGACACGGTCATGGCCCTGGCCGCCGCCAAGGCCGCGGAGGTGGCCGCCCGGCGTCCCGACGCTCTCGTCATCGCCGCGGACACCATCGTGGAGCTGGACGGGACCATCCTGGGAAAGCCCGCCGACCGGGCCGACGCCGTCCGCATGCTCCGGGCCCTCTCCGGGCGGGAGCACCGGGTCTACACCGGCGTGGCGGTGACCCGGGCGGGAAAGACCCTGCGGGAGGCGGAGATGACCACGGTGTTCTTCCGGCCCATGACGGACCGGGAGATCGACGCCTACATCGACTCCGGCGAGCCCATGGACAAGGCCGGCGCTTACGGCTACCAGGGGCTGGCGGGACTGTTCATCCATAAGATCGAGGGAGACTACTTCAACGTGGTCGGTCTGCCGCTGTGCAGACTGGGCCGCATGCTTGCATCCATGGGAGTCACGCTGCTGTGAAGGAATACATCCGAAAATACGGTCTGCGGGTAGCCATCGCCGCCGGGATCGTCATCCTCATCGCGGTCCTGGCCGCCGCCCTCATGAACGGCCGTGCCGCGATCCTCACCGACGCCGCCGGCGGGATCTCCGGGCCGGTGGGCAGCGCCGTATCCTCCGCCATCGAATGGATGGAGGGCATCTACGGCTATATCTACGAATACGACCAGCTGGTGGCGGAGAACACCGCCCTGCGGGCGGAGCTTGCCGAGCTGCGCCAGTCCGCCATCAGCGCCGCGGAGTTCGAGGAGGAGAACGTGCGCCTCCGGGAGCTTCTGGGCTTTGCGGAGCAGCACTCCGACTTCACCCTGGAGTCCGCCAAGATCACCGCCTGGTCCAGCTCCAACTGGGCCAGCACCTTCACCATCTCCAAGGGCGAGGACAATGCCGAAAACCCCATCGAGGTGGGGGACTGCGTCATCACCGAGTACGGCGCCCTGGTGGGGCAGGTCATCGAGGTGGGCAGCACCTGGAGCACCGTCCGCACCGTCATCGACTCCTCCATCGACGTAGGCGCCCTGGTGGGCGAGGCGGGGTCCGTCGGTATGTGCGTGGGCGATTTCGCCCTGATGCAGGAGGGCCTCCTGAAGCTCACCTACCTGTCCGAGAACGCCCAGCTGGTGGAGGGAGAGGCGGTCCTCACCTCCGGCCGCGGCACCTACATCCCCCAGGGCCTCATCATCGGCTATATCCGCTCCGTCCTGTCCGAGGCCAGCGGCCAGACCCTGTACGGCGTGGTGGAGCCCGCCTGCGACCTGAGCCGCCTGAGCCAGGTGTTCATCATCACCGACTTCCAGATCCGGGAATGACCCGGCCACCGAAACTGCCATGCTGTACGATCTCATCGACCTATCCAAGCTCCGCCGCGCCATCCTGTACGCGCTGCTGATGGCGGTGCTGTTCCTCATCCAGGACATGATCCTGTCCCACATCCCCCTCCTGGGGGTTCGCCCCCTGCTGATCCCCGCGGCCATCGTAGCCATCGGGCTGTTCGACGGCGGGCTGTGGGGGGGCTTCGTGGGCCTCATCGCGGGGTATTTCTGCGATATGGGCTATGCCGACCATGTGGTCCTGTTCACGATCCTGCTGGCGTCCATCGGCTTTTTCTCCGGCGTTCTGGGACAGTTTCTCTTCCACAAGGGGTTCGTCTCCTATGCCGTCCTGGCCGTCGCCGCCCTGGCTATCGTCACCTTCTGCCAGATGTTCCGCTTCCTGTTCTTTACAGACACGGACACCGCCGCTGTGCTGCGCGTGGGGCTCATCCAGCTCCTGTGGAGCCTGCCCTGGGCGGTCCCCATCTATTTTCCCTGCAAATCCATTGCCGGCCGCGCCCCCCGCTGACCGGCCCGACCCCGCCCGAAGGGGGAGGTACGCTCAATGAAAAAACTTGTAAGCCCCGGGAGGCTCGTCTTTCTCGGCATCATACTGGCGGCGGTCCTCGCGCTGTATTTCACCACTCTCTATAAATTCCAGATCGTGGAAGGTACGGCAAACTACGAGGCCTCCACCAACTCCATCGTCTCCGAGGAGACCGTCATCGCCGCCCGTGGCAACATCCTGGACCGGTACGGACGCCTCCTCGTCTCCAACCGCAACTGCAACAATCTCCTCATAAACTCCTCCGAGCTCTTCCCCTACAACGACGTGGACGAGAACAACGCCTTCGCCAACGAGGCCATCCTGCGCATGTGCGCCATCATCACGGAAAACGGCGACTCCTACACCGACGAGCTCCCCATCACCAAGACCGCGCCCTTCGAGTACACCGACAATATGGACGCCATCCAGCGGGCCCGGCTGAACGCCTGGTTCCGGGCCAACGGTCTCGACAACGACGCCACCGCCGTGGAGGTCATGGCCAAAATGCGCTCCCGCTACGGTATCGACAACAACTACACCGCCGAGGAGATGCGCCTCATCGCGGGCATCCGCTATGAGATCAACATCCGCTACGTCATCAACACCTCCGACTATGTCTTCGCGGAGGACGTGAGCATCGACACCATCACCGCCCTCATGGAGGCCGATATCCCCGGCTTCGAGGTGCAGGTCAGCTATATCCGCGAGTACAACACGACCTACGCCGCCCACATCCTGGGCTACACCACCCTCATGGACGAGGGGGATTACGAGATCTACAAGGAAAAGGGCTACAAGTTCAACGCTACCGTCGGCAAGGAGGGCGCGGAACGGGCCTTCGAGGAATATCTCCACGGCACCGACGGCGTGGCGGAGGTCACGCGCACCAGCGAGGGCGTCGTCACCAGCACCGTCTATAAGGAAGCCCCCCAGCCCGGCAACCACGTCTACCTCACCATCGACATCGAGCTCCAGGCCGTGGCGGAGCAGGCCCTGGCCACCTTCATCACCGACACCAACGCCGAGCGCGAGGAGGAGAACGCCATCCGGGAGTTCACCGGGGAGGAGAAGGAGTCCCTCATCGCCGGCGGCGCCCTGGTGGCGGTGGACGTGCGCACGGGGGAGCCCCTGTGCATCGCCAACTACCCCTCCTTCAACCTCAGCACCTATTCCCAGGACTACAACGCCCTGCGGGCCGCCGCCAACGCGCCGCTGCTCAACCGCGCGCTGCAGGGCGGCTATTCCCCCGGCTCCTCCTTCAAGCCCGTCACCGCCATCGCCGCCCTCTCCCGGCACTTCATCGACGCGGAGACCCCCTTCGTCTGCGAGGGCGTGTACAACGCCTACGCCGACCAGGGCTATACGCCCCACTGCACGGGCATCCACGGCTCCATCAACGTCACCCAGGCCATCACCTTCAGCTGCAACCTGTTCTTCTTCCAGGTGGGCGACCTCATCGGCGCCGATTACATCGACGAGACCGCCGCGGAATTCGGCCTGGGCCAAAAAACCGGCATCGAGCTGTACGAGGAGGCGGGGCTCGTGGGCTCCCCCGACTGGAAGCGGCAGCTCTATTCCGGCAACGACCGCTCCTGGTTCGCCGGCGACACGCTGCAGCTGGCCATCGGCCAGTCCGACACGAAGCTCACCCCCATCCAGCTGGCCCGCTACTGCGCGGCCCTGGCAAACGACGGCACCGTGTACGAGTGCTCCATCCTCAAATCCATCTCCAGCTACGACTACTCCGACAGTATCTTCGAGCGCACGCCTACCGTGGCGAACCAGGTAGAGATCGACGATTTCGTCTGGTCCCTGGTGCGCCAGGGCATGATCGGCGTGGCGAACGACCCCAACGGTACCGCCTACAAGACCTTCTCCGGCTATACCCCCACCGTGGCCGCCAAGACCGGCACCACGGAGACCGGCTCCGTCACCCCGGACGCCGTGTTCATCTGCTACGCGCCCGCGGAGGACCCGGAGATCGCCATCGCCGTGGTGGTGGAGAAGGGCGACCACGGCTCCTCTCTGGCCCCTCTGGCCCGGCAGGTACTGGACTACTACTTCAACTTCCAGCAGAGTACCCAGCAGACCGAAAACGAATTGACGCTGCTGCATTGACTATTTTCAGACAGATGTATTATAATCACTTAGTTAAGGATAAATAAACGATCCATCACGAGGGGGGACTTTTTTATGAATATCGCGCTCATGGCGCACGACGGAAAAAAGGAACTGATGGTGCAGTTCTGCATCGCCTACTGCGGCATTCTCGCGGAACACACCATCATCGCCACCAGCGCCACCGGAAAGCTGGTATCAGACGCCACCGGCCTGCCCATCAGCCTGTATATGAGCGGCGCCCAGGGCGGCACCCAGCAAATCGGCGCCCGCATCGCCTATAACGAGATCGATCTCGTCATGTTCTTCAACGATCCGGCCCATCCGGAGAATGCCGCTGCGGTCGCCGAGATCTGCCGCCTCTGCGACATGCACAACGTGCCCTTCGCCTCCAACGTGGCCACCGCCGAGGTCCTCATCCAAGGCCTGAAGCGGGGCGACTTCGCCTGGCGAGACATCGTAAATCCCAAGAAGAGGTAAACGCATATGAACAAGATCACGCCCCGGACCTTATCCGGGTTCATGGAGCTTCTGCCGCCGCGGCAGGCTCAGATGCGCGCGGTGATGAAGGTCCTGCGCGAGACCTACGCCCTCTATGGCTTTACCCCCATCGACACCCCCGTCATCGAGGCGGCGGAGGTCCTGCTGGCCAAGGGCGGCGGCGAGACGGAAAAGCAGATCTACCGCTTCCAGAAGGGCGACTCCGATCTCGCCCTGCGGTTCGACCTGACCGTCCCCCTGGCCAAGTACGTGGCCATGAATTACGGGCAGCTCACCTTCCCCTTCCGCCGGTATCAGATCGGCAAGGTCTACCGGGGCGAGCGCGCCCAGCGGGGCCGCTTCCGGGAGTTCTATCAGGCGGATATCGACGTCATCGGGGACGGCTCCCTGGACGTGGCCAACGAGGCCGAGATGCCCGCCATCATCTGCGACGTGTTCCGCCGGCTCGGCATCGAGCGCTTCCGCATCCGCATGAACAACCGCAAGGTCTTAAACGGCCTGTTCGCCTATCTGGGCGTCGGAGAGAGCGCCTCCGCCGTCATGACCGCCATCGACAAGCTGGACAAGATCGGTCCCGAGAAGGTGACCGCGATCCTCACCGGCGACATCGGCATGGACCCCGCCAAGGCCGCCGAGCTCATGGACATCCTGGCCTCCGGCGACCCCATGGGGACGCTGGATTCTCTGGCCGGACGGTGCGAGGCCCTGGACGAGGGCATCGCGGAGCTGAAGACCGTCACGGGGCTTCTGCCCGGCCTGGGCGTGCCCGACGATAAGTGGGAGATCGACCTCACCATCGCCCGGGGCCTCGACTACTATACCGGCACCGTGTACGAGACGATGCTCCTCGACCACCCGGAGGTGGGCTCCGTCTGCTCCGGCGGCCGGTACGACGATCTCGCGGGATATTACACCGACAAGAAGCTCCCCGGCGTGGGCGTCTCCATCGGCGTGACCCGGCTGTTCTATATCCTGCAGGAGCAGGGCCTTCTCAGCGACGAGATCAACACCGCCCCCTGCGACGCACTCGTCATCCCCATGGGGGACGACGTCCTGGGCTTCGCCGTGGAGAGCGCCACCGTCCTGCGGTCCGCAGGCGTCCGCACCCAGGTCTATACCGAGAAGAAGAAGGTCAAGGCGAAATTCGCCTATGCCGACAAGCTGGCCATCCCCTTCGCCGTGGTGGTGGGCAGCGACGAGGCCGCCGAGGGCCTCGTGAGCCTCAAAAACCTCGCCACCGGGGAACAGACGAAGCTCCCCGCCGCCGAGGCCGCGGAAGCCATCAAAGCCGCGGCAAACAAAGCAGTCAAGCCCGTCAAGGGAATCTAAATCCGCCCAAACGGCTCAGATGACCGGGCTTTTTGTGCCCGGGCACGGCCTTTTCCAAACCGGAAGAGAGTACAAGGAGAAACAAGCATGACACAGATGCGCACCCATACCTGCAACGAGCTCCGCATGGAGCATGTCGGTCAGACCGTCACCATCGTCGGCTGGATGGAGAACGTCCGCGAGGTGGGCGGCTCCCTGGCCTTCGTGGTGGTCCGGGACTTCTATGGCACCACCCAGGTGGTAGCCGAGACGGAGGATATGGTCAAAACCTTCCGCGGCATCACCAAGGAGAGCACCGTCTCCGTCACCGGCGTCGTCCGGGAGCGGGACAGCAAGAATCCCAAGCTGCCCACCGGCGACATCGAGATCGTCCCCGAGACGGTCGCCGTCCTGGGCCGCTGCCGTTATAACGAGCTGCCCTTTGAGATCAACCGCAGCCGGGAGGCGGACGAGTCCATCCGGCTCAAGTACCGCTATCTCGACCTGCGCAATCCCGCGGTGAAAAGCAACATCATCCTCCGCTGCAGCGTCATCGCCGCCCTGCGCAAGGCCATGATGGAGCACGGCTTTTTGGAGATCACCACCCCCATCCTGACGGCGTCCTCCCCCGAGGGCGCGCGGGACTATCTCGTTCCCGCCCGGAAGCACCCCGGCAAGTTCTACGCCCTGCCCCAGGCTCCCCAGCAGTTCAAGCAGCTTCTGATGACCTCCGGCTTCGACCGCTATTTCCAGATCGCCCCCTGCTTCCGGGACGAGGACGCCCGGGGCGACCGCTCCCCCGGCGAGTTCTACCAGCTGGACATGGAGATGGCCTTCGCCACGCAGGAGGACGTGTTCGCCGTCATCGAGGACGTGCTGCCCCCCATCTTCGCCAAGTACGGCACCTTCGATATCGCCTCCGAGCCCCCCTTCCGCCGCATCTCCTTCAACGACTCCATGGACATCTACGGCACGGACAAGCCCGACCTGCGCATCGACCTGGTACTGAAGGACATGACGGCTCTCGCCAAGACCACCGAGGGCTTCGCCCCCTTCGAGACCGCCGACTGCGTGAAGCTGGTGTCCTGCTCCGGCTCGGAGCTGACCCGCAAGCAGATCGACAAGCTCTGCGCCGACGTGGAGGTCCAGGCCGGCTCAAAGCCCTACTGGTTCCGCATGGACGAAAACGGCGCTCTTGTGGGCGGCGTGTCGAAGTTCCTCGTCGGGAAAGAGGAGGAGCTGAAGGCCCTCGGCGTGGAGCCCGGGTGCCTGGTGCTGGTGAGCGCCGGGACCAAGGGCGCCGCGCAGAAGACCGCCGGCGTGGCCCGCAAGATGCTGGGCGCCGCCGTCCCCGGCCACATGGACGAGGCCCGGTACGAGTTCTGCTGGATCGTGGACTTTCCCATGTTCGAGATCGGCGAGGAGTCCGGCGAGCTGGAGTTCTGCCACAATCCGTTCTCCATGCCCAACGGCGGTCTGGAGATCCTGGAGAAGGCCGAGCGCGGCGAGGTGGACCCCCTGGACATCTACGCCTACCAGTACGACCTCGTCTGCAACGGCGTGGAGCTGTCCTCCGGCGCGGTCCGGAACCACGATCCCGAGATCATGGTCAAGGCCTTCGAGATGGTCCGTCTCGGCGAGGACGACGTCAAGGCCAAGTTCCCCGCCATGTACAATGCCTTCTGCTACGGCGCGCCCCCTCACGCGGGCATCGCCCCGGGCGTGGACCGCATGGTGATGCTTCTCGCGGCGGAGCCCTCCATCCGCGAGATCATCCCCTTCCCCATGAACAAGAACGCCCAGGACCTCATGATGGGCGCCCCCTCGACCGTGGAGCAGAAGCAGCTCGACGAATTGAATATTTGCATCAATCTCCCGGAGAAAGAGTAACCGGAAAGAGCGAGATCCGCACGCAACAGGTGCTGTACCGGGGTTTTGTGCCCGGTCACGTTACCGCGTCAGATTTAAAGGGTTTTGAGTATGTACGCGAAGATTCGTTCCCTGGGCCTGAAGGGCATCGGGGGCTATGAGGTGGAGCTGGAGGTATATATCTCCTCCGGCCTGCCCCGGTTCGACATCGTCGGCCTGCCGGACGCCGCCGTCAAGGAGGCGTCCGACCGGGTGCGTGCCGCCATCAAGAACAATGGCTTCGATTTCCCCGTCAGCCGGGTCACGGTGAACCTGGCCCCCGCCGATACGAAAAAAGCCGGCACGGTCTATGACCTGCCGGTGCTTTTGGGCCTGCTGACCGCCACGAACCAGATAAAGCCGCCCCTGGAGGGGGACATGTTCTTCGGGGAGCTCTCCCTGACGGGGCACCTCCGCCCTGTGGCGGGAGCGCTGCCCATGGCCCTGGCCGCCCGGGACGCGGGAGCCAGGCGCCTGTTCGTCCCGGCGGACAATGCCGCGGAGGCGGCCTTCGCCGAGGGTGTGGAGGTCTATCCCGTGACGGACGTCCGGTCCCTGGCCGCCCATCTCAGCGGCGAGGCTGCCATCGCCCCCGCTCCGCCCCGGGACATCCTGGCCGAGGGCGAGCCCTTCCCGGACTTCGCCGAGGTGAAGGGCCAGGAAAACGTGAAGCGCGCCCTGGAGGTGGCCGCCGCGGGAGGCCACAACGTCCTCATGATCGGCCCGCCCGGCGCGGGCAAATCCATGCTGGCGAAACGCCTGCCGGGCATCCTGCCGGATATGAGCCGGGAGGAGGCCCTGCGCACGACGGCGATCTGGTCCGTCTGCGGACAGACCGACCCCAAGCACCCCGTCATCGCCCGGCGGCCCTTCCGGGCCCCCAACCAGACCGCCTCCCGGCAGGCGCTGGCAGGGGCGTCGGACCTGCGGCCCGGGGAGATGAGCCTTGCCCATAACGGCGTATTGTTCCTTGACGAGCTCCCGGAGTTCCACCGGGACGTCATCGACCTGCTGCGCCAGCCGCTGGAGGACGGCACCGTCACCATCTCCCGGGCCTCCGGGTCGGTGACGTATCCGAGCCGCTTCATGCTGGTCTGCGCCATGAACCCCTGCCGCTGCGGGTGGTACGGGCATCCCTCCGGCCGCTGCCGGTGCACGGACAAGTCCGTTCACGACTACCAGGCAAAGATCTCCGGCCCCCTGCTGGACCGGATCGACATCATGGTGGAGGTCCCCGCCCTGGAGTTCGGGGAGCTGGAGCGCAAGCCCGACGGCGAGCCCTCCGCCGCCATCAAGACCCGGGTAGACGCGGCCCGGGCCATCCAGCGGGAGCGCTTCGCCGGGCGGGGCATCGAGTCCAACGCCCGCATGGGGCCCGCGGAGACGGAGGCCTTCTGCGTCCTGGACGAGGCGGGCTCCGCCCTCATGCGCTCGGCCTACGACGCCCTGGGCCTCACCGCCCGGAGCTATGACCGCATCCTCCGGGTGGCCCGGACCGTGGCGGACCTGGCGGGCAGCGAGCATATCCTGCCCCAGCACCTGGCCGAGGCCATCCAGTACCGCACATTACAGCTGAAATGAGGCATTGACTATGCAGGAAACCACCGCCCGCGCGGGCGATATCCTCCTTCTGAAGGAAGGCGAGGTCGTTTTAAAGGGCCTCAACAAGCGATATTTCGAGCAGAAGCTCACCCAGAACATCCGGCGGCGCTTAAAGCCCCTGGGCCGCTTTGTCGTGACCGCCACGCAGAACGTCATCTACGTCGAGCCGCAGGACAGCGAGGCCGACGTGGACGCCGCCTTCGAGGCGCTGCAAAACGTCTTCGGCATCATGACCATGACCCGGGCCGTGGCCTGCGAGAAGGACGCCGACGTCATCTGCCGCACCGCCATGGAGTACCTGGACGGGGAGCTGCGCGCGGCGAAGACCTTCAAGGTGGAGTCGAAGCGCTCGGACAAGGGCTTCCCCATGACCTCCATCCAGCTGAGCCAGTATGTGGGCGGGGAGATCGACGAGGCCTACGACAATCTGACCGCCGACATGCACGATCCGGACATCATCGTCCATCTGGAGGTGCGGGATCGGGCGGCGTACGTCCACGGCGCTCCCGTGCCCGGCGCGGGAGGCATGCCCGTGGGCTCCAACGGCACGGCGGTGAGCCTCCTCTCCGGCGGCATCGACAGTCCCGTGTCCACCTACATGATGGCAAAGCGCGGCCTGCGCATCATCCCCGTGCACTTCTTCTCCTTCCCCTACACCTCGGAGCTGGCCAAAGAGAAGGTCATCGACCTGGCGAAGCTCCTCACCCGGTACTGCGGGCGGCTGTTCGTGGAGGTCGTCCCCTTCACCCACATCCAGGAGGAGATCCGCGCCAAATGCCCGGAGGAATACTTTACCGTCATCATGCGCCGATTCATGATGCGCATTGCGGACCGCATCGCCGTCGACAACGGCTGCGGCGCCCTCGTCACCGGGGAGAGCCTCGGCCAGGTGGCCAGCCAGACCATGGAGGCCATGCGCTGCACCGAGGCCGTGGCGGAGCTTCCCGTCCTGCGTCCCCTCGTGGGCATGGACAAGGAGGAGGTCATCCGCATTGCCCGGAGGATCGGCACCTTCGACACCTCCATCCTCCCCTATGAGGACTGCTGCACCGTATTCACCCCCCGGCACCCCTGCACACATCCGAAGCTTGAAAAGGTGGAGGAGGCCGAGGCAGGACTGGACGTGGAGGCCCTCGTGCAGGAGGCCCTGGACGGACGGGAGATGATAAAGCTCGACCCCCGGAAAATGGAGGAGCTGCGATGAATGTGGAGATCCTGGCCGTGGGCACGGAGCTGCTTCTCGGCAACACCGTGAACACCGACGCCGCCGATCTGTCGGACCGGCTGGCGGCCCTGGGACTGAACGTCTTCTGGCACACCGTGGTGGGGGACAACCCCGGCAGGCTCTCGGACGCCGTTTCCATCGCCCGCGCCCGGGCGGATATCATCATCACCACCGGCGGCCTGGGTCCCACCTACGACGATCTGACGAAAAACGTCCTGGCGGACTGCTTCGGAAAAAAACTGGTCTTCCACGAGGAGGAGGCCGACTTCCTGCGGCGGTTCTATGAGCGCCGGGGCCGCCCCATGACGGAAAACGTCCTGCAGCAGGCGTGGCTGCCGGAGGGCTGTCAGGTCTTCCACAACGATTGGGGCACCGCCCCGGGCTGCGCCTTCGAGGCGGAGGGCGTACATGTCGTCATGCTCCCCGGCCCGCCCTACGAGTGCCTGCCCATGTTCGATCACTGCGCCGTGCCGTACCTGCGGCTGCTCTCCGGGGAGACCCTGGTCTCCCGGCAGATCCACGTCTTCGGCCTGGGCGAGAGCGACATCGAGGCCCGCTTCCGGGAGGAGATGGAGCACATGGCGAATCCCTCGCTCGCGACGTATGCCAAGGAGGGAGAGGTCATGCTCCGGGTCACGGCGAAAGCCCCCACCGAGGCCGAGGCCGCCGCGCTCTGTGAGCCGGTAGTGGAGAAGGTCCGCAAGGCTCTGGGCTCCTACGTTTACAGCGTGGACATCGACAGCCTGGAAGCGCTGGTTCTGAAGCTGCTCAAAGAAAAACAGCTCACCTTCGCCGCGGCGGAGAGCCTCACCGGCGGCCTCATCGGGGCCCGGTTCACAGCCCTGTCCGGCGCAAGCGCCGTCTTTCGCGGCGGAGCCGTCACCTACTGCGACGAGGTGAAGGCCGGGATGCTCGGCATCGACGCGGGCCTCATCGCGGAAAAGCACGCCGTCTCCCGGGAGGTGGCCGCGGCCATGGCCCAGGGCGTGCGGAAAGCGGCCGGCGCGGACCTGGGGGTCTCCGCCACGGGCATCGCGGGGCCCGATACGGACGAGAGCGGCCAGCCCGTGGGCACCGTGTTCGTGGGGCTCGCGGCGGCGGACGGCGTCTGGGTCCGGCATCTGACCCTGGGCAGCCGGGGCCGGGACCGCATCCGCACCATCTCCGCCAGCAACGCCTTCGACATGCTCCGGCGATACCTTACCGACCTTCCGGTAACGGAGGAATAAAAGACAGTACAAACGGGACCTCGGCAGAAGCCGGGGTCCCGCTCATGATTATATCCAGTAATTGTACACGGCGACGGAACCGATGAGGTTCAGCGCCGCGCCGAACACCGCGAAGGGCACGGACGCCTGCAGGAACCGCGGCTCCTCCGGCTTCCAGCGGCAGAACCCGTAAAACAGCCAGGGCATCAGGTCCAGCAGGTACCGGTTGCCGAAGTACCAGCCCCCCAGGGTCCGATGGCAGCAGAGGACGAACACATACGCCGCCGACAGCACCGGCAGGGCGATGAGGAGGAAGAGGTCCTCCCGCCGCTTCCACAGGGCCATGATCCACGCCGCCGCCAGCGGGAAGAACATGGGGTCGATCAGCCAGAAGGCCATGCCGTTGCCCGTATAGAACATCACAGGCTCGCTGCTCCCCTGCCAGCGGGGCATACGCAGGAGTTTATTGAGGTTATCCGAAAAATACGCCAGACTGAACTGCCCGTGCTCCGCACGCTGGAATTCCGGGAGGAAGGTGTGCCCGAACTCCAGGGGACTGCCGAACCGGGCCATGTTCAGCGCCATATAGGACGCCGCCAGCACCAGGGGCCCCACGCACCAGTACCACCGCCTCCGGATGAGGCCCGGCAGGTCCGTCCCCGCCGGGCGGCTGCCCCACAGCAGGTACAGCAGCACCGGCAGATACAGCGCCGTCATGGGACGGCAGCCCACCGCGCAGGCCCATAGGGTTAGGGCGGGACAGCCCTTGCCCTCCCGGGCATAGAACAGGGACATGACGGACAGGGTGAAGCACATGGTCTGGGCCAGGAACCACACATAGCCGTTCATGGCGATGAAGACATACCCCGTGCCCAAATACAAAAACAGCACCCAGAAAAGGCCCTGCCCGTCCTGCCGCTCCCGGAGGTACAGCCGGCAGGCGTATGCCGCCCCCAGGGCCGTCACCGCCAGGGAGATCGCCGCGTCCGGCGTCTGCGTCCCCCAGACCGCCGCGAAGGGCAGCAGCACATAGGAGGGAAAGGGCGGGAAGCTCACATACTGCCTGTCGCCGAACAGCGCCAGCTCCAGATGGGGATAGCTCCCCAGGATGTCCAGATGTCCCTCCAGCCAGGCGGAGGCCTGGAGGGCGTAAGAGTTATACTCGTTGGGACGACCGGGGAAATACCCCGTGAACAGCATCACCGCCAGCAGCGCCGCCCCCACGGAAAAGGCCGCCGCCAGACACAGCCGGACCGCGTCGCCCCGCTCCGCCCGGCTCACGGCGCCGCCTCCTCCCGGTCCAGCTCCTCCTCCAGGAACCGGGCCGCGAGACTGCCGGGGAGGATGTTCCTCCGGGCCTCCTCCCTGGTAAACCAGCGCCATGCGTCGATCTCCTCGTTGGGATGCACCTGCCCCGCCTTCACCGTCACGGTGAAGTTCAGCATGAGGGTGTTCGTCCGGGGCAGATACTCGCTGCGGTTATAGCGCAGGGTGACCGCCTCCAGGCCCAGCTCCTCCTTCAGCTCCCGGCGGACAGCGTCCTCGGCGGATTCTCCCTGATCCACATATCCCGCCACCAGGATGTTCTTGCCCCGGCCGTACTGCTGGATGAGGATCACCCGCTCCCGGGCCTCGTCCATAACGATCATGATGACCGCCGTGCTGTACACCGGATGGCGGAACCGCCCGCAGACCGGGCACCAGGGGACCCGGCCCCCGTCGTGATGCGGTCGGAGCTCCAGCTTCGTCCCGCAGTCCATACAGTAATCCATCGCGCCTTTTCCTCTCCCGTTTTCTCCGATTGTACTCCCCCATCACGTCCCTGTCAAATCCGCGATTGATAAACCGGTCACAATATGCTATACTTGGTAGTTGGGTAAAGAGACCCGAAATCTGTAAAACACGGCCGCATCCCAGGCCGTCAGGAGGGTAACCATATGACATACGAAATCGACATCTGCGGGCTCAAGCGCGATCTTCCCATCTGCCCGCTGAACGAGAACCTCGCCATCGGCGCCTTCGTCATCTTCGGCGACGTGGAGCTGACGGTCCACTGCGCCGCGGAGCTCCTCAAGCGCGCGCCGGAGTTCGACTATCTCATCGCCCCGGAGGCCAAATCCATCCCCCTGGTGTATGAGATGAGCAGGCAGAGCGGCATCAAATACTTCCTGGCACGGAAGAAGGCCAAGGCCTACATGTCCGGCGTCTTCGAGGTAAAGGTCCAGTCCATCACCACCTTCGGCGTCCAGACCCTCTGCATCGACACCGCCGACGCGGAGGCCATGAAGGGCAAGCGCATCTGCATCATCGACGACGTCATCTCCACCGGCGAGAGCCTTCACGCCGTGGAGGAGCTGGTGAACAAGGCCGGCGGCAACATCGTCGCCAAGATGGCCATCCTGGCCGAGGGCGAGGCCTATGACCGGGAGGACATCACCGTCCTGGCCAAGCTCCCGCTGTTCACGCCGGACGGCAAGCCCCTGGAGTAACGCCATGGGACGTCTGGACAATAAGGTCGCCCTCGTCACCGGCGGCAACTCCGGCATCGGCGAGGCCACGGCAAAGCTCTTCGCGCAGGAGGGCGCCGCCGTCGTCATCACCGCCCGGAGAGAAAACGAACTCATCCGCGTCCGGGACGAGATCCTGGCCGCGGGCGGACAGTGCATGTACGTCCCCGGAGACGTCACCGTCACGGCGGACGTGGAAAATGTGGCAGCGAAGACCGTCGAGGCCTATGGACGCATCGATATCCTGGTGAACAACGCCGGTATCCCGGACAGCCACAAGCGCGTCACCTGGGTGACGGACGAGTTCTGGGACGAGGTCCACGATACGGACCTCAAGGGCGTCATGCGCTTCTGCCGCGCGGTCCTGCCCCACATGGAGGCCCGCAATTACGGCAGCATCGTGAACGTCTGCTCCATCGGCGGCATCTACTACTGCGCGGGCGCGGCTTACTCCAGCGCCAAGGCCGGACTGCGGGGCCTCACCGTCAACCTGGCCATCCAGTATTTCTCCACCGGTATCCGCATAAACTCCGTGTCCCCCGGCTCCACGCTGACGCCCCTGTTCGACCCCGAGCGCATGGGGGATATCGACGTGGAGATGATGGAGATCACCGCCCAGCGACACTATCAGGACCGCACCGTGGGCATGCTGGACCCCAAGCAGCAGGCCTACGCCATCCTCTTCCTCGCCAGCGACGAGGCCTCCGGCATCAACGGCCAGGACATCGTCGTGGACGGCGGCGGGAGACTGTAAATAAGAAAAAGAACTCATTGCTGCGAAATCATCGCAACGATGAGTTCTTTTTTCAGTTGATTATTTACAATGTAGTCATGGCTCAATATTCAATCATCTACAGGGATAATGTCGAAAAACAAAAAACCAAGTAGCGATGTTAGAGAGTACTCAACGCTCTCATATTCCGTTGACACCTTCCCGGCAGTTTCTTTTCCCTCCACCATCATATTGGCCAACAATTCCAGTCCTATAAGTCGTGCTTCTGTTTGAAGCATCGTCGGATTGTACGCCCGTATCAATGCCTCCATACATACTGCATTTGCGTCTGCATTATCGGCATCCATTGTCATTTCGATTTTCGTAAAGCTCTTTTTGCTATCCTTTAGCTGCTCTTCCTCATCAAAAAAAGAAACCATCGCAACTTGCTGCGACAAATTTGAACTAATCCGGATTACAGAAGAACCATCCGAAGTCTTCGTCCAAAGAGCATTATAATCCGAGGAAAGATCCTGGAGGATCTCATTGAAGATCTCGCCAAATTCCGATGCATTCTGTTCTAAACTATTGTCGTTATCTTGGCTATTAACTTCTCCCTCGATAATTTCATTGCCAGTCTCAGCGACATCCGACGATGTACATCTAACCCATAACGCAGGCCTGACTCCAAGGTTTGCCCCCATGATCCCCGTTCCATCGCCTGTGACATAGTCGCCCTCCGTCATGATATCTCCGCCAGCTGTAACAAGCGCGGCTTTGCTTTCACTCTCCCCAATGCTTCTTAACCACCAGCCTGAATATCGATCGCCTTCCCTAACATATGACCGACCAATTCCCTGTGCGATAGCATAATCGGTAGGAAGCGCTTTTCTGTCCGCATCGGACGCAAAATAATGTTCCGCCTCTGAAACGTTTAAAAGGAATATTCCATCCTGTGTGGCTTCATCCACGGTTACGGGATAATACTCATTTTCGTCGTCATATATTGCCGTGACAATAATGTTATCTTTTTCTACTTCAGAAAATGCATCGTTATAAAACTCGTTATTTACCCATCTGCGAATGTTTGATTCTTTCCATGTTGTCGGCTCTTTCTCTTTGGCAAATGGCTGCGTATCGATACAGTATTGGCATAGTAATAACGCAGAATCATCCTTCACCTCCAAGACCAGCCAGTTGAGTGGTTCTTTCCCATCGGCTGTATCGTTATCCTGCTCGTAGCTTCCAAATTCAATTATGTCATAAACCTGGATATCATCAAATACTCCTCCCTTGATTGCTGAGCCATCGTTTGCATCTGGTTCCGTTATTTCATCTACAATCGCTTCCGGGATATCCTCTTTGGAATTCTCCGGAACGGGAGGTTCGGCGGTATCATCTTCCATTTTATCCATCTCAAAAGCGTCTGACAGTTTGATTTCCTGTGCTCTATCAGGTTTTGAGTTTGAGCAGGAAGTCAATGAGAAAACCACACATAGTACCAGTACAAACGAAATAATTCTCTTCATCCGGAATCCTCTCCATAGCAAAAAGTGCGCAGCCGAAGCCGCGCACGAAAAACGCAGGCTCCATTTGCTGCCACACAAATACACAACTCGCAGAAACGCGCATTG
>CAJOIC010000016.1 GCA_905234625.1 uncultured Oscillospiraceae bacterium
CAGGACCATGGCGGAGATCTCCTGGGGGGAGTAGCTCTTGCCGTCCACGGTGACGCGGTAGCTGGAGCCCATCTCGCGCTTGATGGAGGAGATGGTGCGGTCGGGGTTCGTGACGGCCTGGCGCTTGGCCACCTGGCCGACCATACGCTCGCCGTCCTTGGAGAAGGCGACGACGGAGGGGGTGGTGCGGGCGCCCTCGGCGTTCGCGATGACGGTGGCCTCGCCGCCTTCCATAACGGCGACGCAGCTATTGGTAGTACCAAGATCGATACCGATGATCTTACTCATGATTGTTTCCTCCTGTATTTGAATCGAATTTTTTACTTATTTAATATCTCCCGAAAGGGATGATCTGACTTAATTTGCGACTTGCACCTTGGAGAAGCGGATGACCCTGTCGCCCAGCTTGAAGCCCTTTTCCAGCTCCAGAACGATCTCGCCCTCGCCGTACTTCTCGTCGTCGATGTGCAGCAGCGCCTCGTGGAGGGTGGGATCGAACTTCTTGCCCACGGCCTCGATCTCCGTGACGCCCAAGGCGGTGAGGATGGACCTGAACTGGGTCAGTATGGCGTCCATGCCCTTTTTCACGTCCTCGCTGGGCTCATGCTCCACGGCCCGGAGAAGATTGTCGTACACCGGCAGCAGCTTTTTTACCGTGTCGGCCCGGACGTCGGCGTAGATGCTCTCCCGCTCCTTCTGGCTGCGGCGGCGGTAATTGTCGTACTCCGCCAGCATGCGCAGGTATTTGTCGTTGGCCTCGCTGAGCTGCTCCTTCAGGGCGTCCGCCTCGGACTTCTCCGGCGCGGTCTCCTGGGCGGCCTCCTGGGTCTCCTCCGCGGGAGCCTCCTTCTCCGGCTCCGTCTCCGGGACGTTCGTTTCGTCTTTCTTCTTACTCATGGTCGTTCGTTTCCTTTAATACCAGTTTGTTGTTCAGGCCCTCGGGGGCGTCGGGACCGGCCAGCATCCGGCTCAGGCCCGCAGCGATGCAGCTGAGCTTCGCCGCCACGCTGGAGTAGTCCATCCGGGTGGGCCCCACCACGCCGATATAGCCGCGCATACCGCCGCCGGCGTCGTAGGAGGCCATGACCACGCTGGAATCCTTCAGCTCCTCCGCCAGGTTCTCCGGCCCGATGGTCACCCGCAGGCCGTCCTGCTCCAGCCCCAAGTCCGGCAGGTCCGACAGGAGCCGGTCCCCGCTGGAGATGAAGTTCATGAGGGCATGGGCCTTGTCCGGGTCCCGGTACTCGGGCTGGTTCAGCAGATGGGAGGCGCCGGCCACCCGCATGGGCGCTGTCTTCGCCGCCGCCAAGGTCTCTATGGCGAAGGCCGCCACTACCGCCACGAGGCCGTAGGTGTCTCCCGCGGCCCGCTCCGTGGAGCGGATGAGGGAGTCCGTGATCTCCTCGTCGGGCAGGTTTGTGAAGTGGGCGTTGAAGAGGCTGGACAGGGTCTGGATCTGCTCCTGATCCACCGAGAACGGCAGATGCACCAGCTTGTTCTTCACGGTGTTGTCCGTCAGGAGCGCCACCACGATGAAGGTGTTGGCGTCCACGTAGATGAAGTCGAACCGCCGGATGGCCGCCGGGGCCTTCATGGCCAGGGCGTAGGCCGGGTACTGGGTCATGGAGCTGGTGAGACGCCCCACCTCGCTCATGAGCTCGTCGATCTGCTTCTGCTTTCCGGCCAGTTGATCGTTGATGGCGGCGGCCTCCTCCTCGGTGACCTTCTGCCGCTCCATGAGCTCGTTGACGTACAGGCGGTAGCCCGCGGGGGAGGGGATGCGCCCGGCGCTGGTGTGGGGCTGATCGAGATATCCCATGGATGTCAGCTCCGCCATCTCGTTGCGGATGGTGGCGGAGGAGCAGCCGATGACGTCCGCCAGGGCCTTGGAGCCCACCGGCTCCGCAGTGGCGATATAGCTCTCCACGATGGCCGTCAGTATTCTCTTCTTTCTCTGACTGATTTCCATCGGTCACACCTCTTTGGCAATACAGAGGGATCTCTGCTAGCACTCTTCTTCCTTGAGTGCTAATTTATCACACTCTTTATAATATGTCAATAGGCGGAAAATAAAAGTTACAAATAATTCAAAATTTAAAACCGCCCCGCCGCGTATCGAACGCGGTGGGACGGTCGGATGTTTTGTTGGGGAAAGAGACGTTTTCAGGCTTCCTTTTTCTGGGAGGAAGTATCCGCCAGGGCGGGATCCTGACCCGCCACGAGCTTGGCGCGCTTCTGTACGCTTTCTGCCTGCAGCGTATCGAGGATGATCGCCGCGAGCAGGACGATGCCCAGCGCCACATACTGCCAGTACTGGTTCATGTTCAGGAAGTTCATGCCGGAGTTCAGCACGCCGATAATGAGCACGCCCACCACCATGTTGGACATCTTGCCGCCGCCGCCGCCCATTTTGACGCCGCCGAGCATGCAGCCCGCCATGACGGTGAATTCGGTGCCGACGCCCATGGAGTTGTTGACGGCGCCGATGTAGCCGATGTTCACCACCTGCGACACGCCGAAGAAGAAGCCCGCCAGGGCGAACACCGCAATGCGCATCTTTGGCACGGAAACACCGGAAAGCGCTACGGCCTCTGGGTTGGAACCGAGGGCGTAGACGTTGCGGCCGAAATGGGTCTTGTTCAGGATGAACGAGCCCAGCGCCACCATGACGACCGCCACCAGCACGCCGCTCTTGAGGGAGACGCCGTTGAGGTTCACGCCCAGCTTCGTCAGGAACTTCAGTACGTTGCTTCCGCCCAAGACCTTGAAGCCGCCGGATAGCTCACGGAAGGTCTTCGACACGCCTCCGGTGAGCAGGAACGCGCAGCCGTTGAGGATATACTGCGTGGCTAGGGTGATGATGAACGGAAATACCTTCAGCCAGGCATACACCGCGCCGTTGAGGGCGGAGAGCGCGACGGCCAGCGCGATGCCGATGAGGATGGTGGGCAGGAAGCCCAGGCCGGAGCCGTTCAGCATCGCCATGGTGATGCCGACCGTAGCCACCAGAAAACCCGTGGAAAGATCCATGCCGCCGCCCAGCATGATGAAGGTGATGCCGACGCCGATGATGAGCAGGTTCGCGTTCTGACCGAGAATGTTCAGCAGATTTGCGAGGCTCAGGAAGTTGCGCCCGGCTACGACTTTACACAGAACGGCAAATACGATGAGAAGGCCGATCAGGACGAATACCATGGTCAGCTCTTTCAGAATGCTGCTTGCTTTTTTCATGTGGTTGCTCCCCCTTACATGTTCACGGCGCTGGACGCCATGTCGAGAATGCGTTCCTGTGAGAACTCGGCCTTTTCAAGCTCACCGGCGAGGCAGCGCTCACCGAAGACCACGATCCGGTCGCTCATGCCCAGAAGCTCCTCCATATCGGAGGTAACCATGACGATGGCCTTCCCCTGCTCCACCAGGCCGTTCATCAGCTCGTAGATCTCGTATTTCGCGCCAACGTCGATACCGCGGGTCGGCTCGTCGAAAATGATGATGTCAGCGTCCGCCGCCAGAGCTTTACCCACGACCACCTTCTGCTGGTTGCCGCCGGAGAGGGTCAGCACTTTGGTCTTATCCAGGTTCGGCGCCTTGATACGCATGGAGGTACCATAGTAGTCGGCGATCTCCTTTTCCTTTTTCCGGTTGATGACCCCCAGGCGGGAAATGCGGCCGAGGACGTTGTACACGATGTTCCAGGAAATGGTCTCCCCCAGGAAGCACCCCTCGCGCTTCCGGTCCTCCGGGCACATGCCGATGCGGTATTTGTGCATGGCATCCCGGGGGCTGCGGATATCGGCTTCCTCGCCGTTGACCCGTATTCTGCCCCACTGTTTCTTTTCCGCACCGAAGATGACCTTCATGATCTCCGTACGGCCTGCGCCGACCAGGCCGGACACGCCTAGGATTTCGCCCTTGCGGACCCGGAAGGAGATATTCTTCACGCCGTTGCCGGTGAGGTTCTCCACCTCCAACGCCACCTCTCCCGGTTGGACGTTCCGGGGCGGGAAGGACTGGGTCATCTCGCGGCCCACCATATATTTGATGAGCTCGGGGCGAGTGGTTTCATTCGTATTCAGCGTGGTGATGTACTCGCCGTCCCGCAGGACGGATACCTTGTCCGACAGGGAGAAGATCTCGTCGAGACGGTGGGATATGTATATGATCGCCACGCCGTCGGCCTTGAGCTTGCGGACGATGGACATAAGGATGTCTACCTCCGCCACGGACAGCGGCGCGGTGGGTTCGTCCAGAATGAGGATGCGGGCGTTTTTGGATACGGCCTTGGCGATCTCCACGATCTGCATGTGACCGGGGGTGAGATCCCGCACAGGAGTGGATGGATCAATGTCCACGCCGAAATCCGCGAAGAGCTTTGCAGCCTTTTCGTTCATGGCCTTCTGGTTCACAAGGCCGCGGGAACGCTCGCCGTAGCAGATGTTCTCCGCAGCGGACAACACGTCGATGAGGTTGAATTCCTGGTAGATACACTCGATGCCGTGTTTGCGCGCCAGTGCCGGGTTCATGGCGGAATAGGTCTCGCCGTCGATGGTGATGGTCCCGCCGTCCGGCGCATGGGCGCCGGTGATGGTCTTGATGAAGGTGGATTTGCCCGCGCCGTTTTCGCCCACGATGGCGTGGATCTCTCCGGCATAGAAATCCAGAGAGACGTTTTTCAGCGCGACGACGCCGGGAAACAGCTTGACGATGTCCTTCAGAGATAGGACGGGCGTCTTATTCTGCAATGCGATGCACCTGCCTTTGTCGCGATTTCAAAAGGAGGCGGTACGATACCTCGTACCGCCTCCGAACCGTAGTTTTGATGGCTGTCGGGGATCAGAACTTGTACTCCGCGGCGGGGTTCGGATCGCCCATGGACCACACCTGCTCGAAGCCGACGGTATTCACAGCGGTGATGGTGTCATAGTAGGTCTCGCCGTAGGGGAAGTCATAGCCCTCCGTGCCACAGGCGGACAGAAGGATGTCAGCCAGATGCTCGCCGGTCAGGATCGGCGGGATGATGACAGGAGCTTCGGGCTGCAGCTGCTGCGAGAACTCAGCCAGCGCGTCGTAGGAGGCGCCGAGCACGGCAGCGGCGTCATCGCCGTAGGGGATGGGCGCATCGCCGTAAGTGGCATAGCCCTTGATGGCGTTGGCGGCAGGATCGGCCACAGAAGCCTCATACATGCCGGTGAAGGTGGTGTCCTCAGCGTAGCAGGGAGCCACGAAATAATCCGCCACGCTCAGGCCGTTGTCCTCGCAGTAGGCAGCGATGGCGTCGGCGGCGCCCATGGCCTCCTCGGGCTCGTAGGCGATGAAGAGGTGGCAGTCGGGGTGGGCGTTCAGAACGTCGGTGGCGTTGTTGTACGCGGTGGTGTAGGCGTCCTGACCGTAGGAGGAGGTCTCGCTCACGAGGACGAGGTTATCGGACTTCTCGATGGTGCCGATGATGGCACGGGAGCGATACACGCCGTCCTGGATGTCGTAGTAGGTGTCGGCGGCGATCTCAAACTTGCCGTCGGCGGTGGTGGGGATGTCCGCGCCGGAGTTCAGGGCCCAGTCCTCCGCGGCCTGTACTGCGTACATGCCGGTGATCTCATAGGCGGTGTAGACGCAGCCGGAGACGCCGTAGGCGGTGGGCTCAGCGCCCAGATAGGCGACGGCGATGCCGGCCTCGAGCGCGTCCAGGACCACGTCCTGCAGCAGCTCCACGCTCATGGCGGCGCACATGATCGCGCCGACGTTGCCGGCGGCGATGGCGTCCTCAATGAACTGAACCTGCGCGGTGGGATCGCCCTGGGCGTCCTTCTTCACATAGGTCCAGCCCTGGGCTTCCATGACGGCGCCCATGGCGTCGTTGATCCAGACAAGGCCTTCCGCGCCGGTGGTAGGCAGGACGGACCAGACTTCCTTCTGACCGTTCCACTGGAAGTCCACGACGATCTTGTCGCCGGCTTCCTCCTCCGCGGCCTCCTCGGCGGGAGCCTCCTCCGCGGGAGCCTCTTCAGCGGCTTCCTCCTCGGCGGGAGCTTCCTCCGCCGCGGGGGCGGCAGCGTTCATGGAATCCAGAGTCTTCTGGATGCTATCCAGGGTCGTGATGATCTCGTCGAGCTTGCTCGTGTCGACGGACCCGCCGCAGGCGGCGAGGGTGAAGACCATCATGACCGCAAGGACAATTGCGACGATCTTTTTCATTTTGTTTCTCCTTTTTGAATTTAGTATCCCATGCTCGGGAATGCCAAAATTATATCACAGCGGGGTATCTCCGTCAAGCGGGACCGGTGCTTTATATAATGGTAAAAATGTTGTGGGGTCACACTCAGTTGAGAAAGTCCCGCAGCTTTTTGGAGCGGCTGGGGTGGCGGAGCTTCCGGAGGGCCTTGGCCTCGATCTGGCGGATGCGCTCGCGGGTGACGTTGAACTCCTTGCCCACCTCCTCCAGGGTGCGGGTGCGGCCGTCCACGATGCCGAAGCGCAGCTCCAGGACCTTCTTCTCCCGGGGGGTCAGAGTGTCCAGGACCGTCATGAGCTGCTCCTTGAGGAGGGTGAAGCTGGCGGCCTCCGAGGGCTCGGACACGCCCTCGTCCTCGATGAAGTCGCCGAGATGGGAGTCCTCCTCCTCGCCGATGGGGGTCTCCAGGGACACGGGCTCCTGGGCGATCTTGAGGATGTCCCGGACTTTCTCGGCGGGCAGGCCCATCTCCTCGGCAATCTCCTCGGCGGAGGGATCGTGGCCCAGCTCCTGCAGGAGCTGCCGGGACACGCGGATGACCTTGTTGATGGTCTCCACCATGTGTACGGGGATGCGGATGGTGCGGGCCTGGTCCGCGATGGCGCGGGTGATGGCCTGGCGGATCCACCAGGTGGCGTAGGTGGAGAACTTATAGCCCTTGGTGTAGTCGAATTTTTCCACGGCCTTGATGAGGCCCAGGTTGCCCTCCTGGATGAGATCGAGGAACAGCATCCCGCGGCCCACGTACCGCTTGGCGATGGACACCACGAGACGGAGGTTTGCCTCCGCCATGCGGCGCTTGGCGTCCTCGTCGCCCTCGGCCATGCGCATGGCCAGCGCGACCTCCTCCTCCGGGGTCAGCAGGGGGACCTTGCCGATCTCCTTGAGGTACATGCGGACGGGGTCGTCGCTGGCGAAGGTCTCGGCCACGGCGTCCGTGTCCATGATCTCCTCCTCGGTGACCTCCTCGATCTCCTCGAGCTCCTCCAGCTCCGGCAGAGCGTCGTCCTCCAGGGGGGGCAGGAACTCCTCGCCTGCCGTGTCGATGCCCAGATCCTCCAGCCGGTCGTACACGGCGTCCAGCTCCTCCGGCTCCAGGTTCATGCTGTCCAGTACGTCGGAGAGCTCTTTGCTGGTGAGCTTGCCGGCCTTCTTGCCCTTTTCGATCAGCTCGTTGATCTTCTCCTCGTTGGTCTTCTCCGGTTTGGGCTCCTCTTCCTTGGGAGCGGCCTTCTTCCGGGAGGACTTCTTCTTCGCCGCGGGCTTTTTCGCGGGAGCAGCCTCCGCCTCGGGAGCAGCCTCCGCCTCGGGAGCAGCCTCCGCCTCGGGAGCTGCCGCCTCCTGAACGGCCTCTGTCTGGGGCGCAGCCTCCGTCTCGGGGACCGCCGCCTCCGGTGTCTCTACGATCTCCGGCTCGTCCTTTTTCTTCTTTTTCTCAGCCATCCTGTCCACCTAACCCTTTCTTTTGTCTCAGCTTTTCCGAATATGCCAGCAGGTCGTCCTGCCGGACTGCTTTGTCTTTTTCTTCGCGCAGGATCTTTATGTAGTCGTTCATGGCGTCCTCCGCCGCCTCGGGGGGGACGTCGTCCTGTTGGACGATGCGTTGTGTCATGAGCTCGATCTCCTCGGCGGTGAACTGGGCGCTCAGCACGGCCACGGAGATGCTCCGGCCCTCCCGGATGCGCCGGGTCAGGGCGTCGTACAGCCGGCCCAGAGCGTCGGAGGAGAAGTCCGCGCCGGTGAGAGGCAGGTCCCCGAACCGGTCCGGGAACCGGTAGACGAGCCGCAGGATGCCCTCCTCCGCCCTGGCGGAGCGGACGTTTTCGTACCGCAGCTCCCTGGCCTTGGGCTGCACGGCCTTCACGGGCGCGGTGGCCTCCCGGTCCTCCTGTTTTTTCGCCGCGGCGGAGCGCCGCTTCCGGAACCGCTCCACCTCCGGCAGGAACATCTCCTTGGAGACGCCCGCCTTCTCCGCGGCCCGGAGGCCGTAGATCTCCCGGTCGATGCCGCTGGGCAGGGAGGCGATGAGGGCGGCGGCGGCCTTGAGGTACTCCGAGCGGCCCTCGTCCGAGGTGAGGTCGTAGTCCGAAGCCACGCGCTGGAGCCGATACTCGATCTGGTTGCCGCTGCGCTCGATCAGGTCCCGAAAGGCCTGGGGTCCCCGGGACTGGATGAATTCATCCGGGTCCTTGGCGCCGGGGATCTGGAGGACCTTGACCCGCATCTCCAGGGGGGAGAGCAGCTCGATGGCCCGCTGGGCGGCCTTCTGACCGGCGGCATCGCTGTCGTAGGCGATGACGATCTCGCCGGTATATCGCGCCAGGAGCCGCGCCTGGTCCGCCGTCAGCGAGGTGCCCAGACTCGCCACGGCGCTGTCGAACCCGGCCTGATGCAGGCTCACCACGTCTATATTTCCCTCCGCGAGGAGAATATATCCGCTTTTGGACTTTTTCGCCAGATTCAGGGCGAAAAGACTGCGGGCCTTGCTGTACACCAGGGTGTCCCGGCTGTTTAAGTACTTGGGCTCCCGGTCATCCAGGATGCGGCCGGAGAAGCCGATGACGCTGCCCCGCACGTCGATGACGGGAAACATGAGCCTGTTGCGGAAGAAGTCATAGGCGCCGCCGTTCTTCCCGGCGGTGGCGAGGCTTGCCTCGATGAGCTCCGCCCGGGTGAAGCCCTTGGCGGTCATGGCGTTCAGCAGGCCGTCCCAGCCGTCCGGGGCGAAGCCCAGGCCGAAGGGCTTCACCATGTTGGTGATGCCGCGCTTCACCACGTACTCCTGGGCGATGCGCCCCTGGGGGGCCATGAGCTGGGCGTGGAAGAAGCGGGCGGCCTCCCGGTTGAGCTCCAGCATCCGGGCCCGGCGGCCGCGGTTCTCGTCCCGGCCATCCTCCGGTACCTCCAGCCCGACGCGTTTGGCGAGAAACTGCACCGCGTCCGGGAAGGAGAGGTTCTCGATCTCCATGATGAAGTTGATGACGCCCCCGCTCTTGCCGCAGCCGAAGCAGTGGTAGATCTGCCGCTCGGTGTTGACGGAGAAGGAGGGGGTCTTCTCGCTGTGGAAGGGACAGAGGCCGAACTGGTTGGCGCCGCTGCGCCGGGTCAGGCGGACATAGCCCGATACCACGTCCGCGATGTCGTTTCGCTCCGCCAGCTCCTCCAGAAACGATTCCGGGATAGGCATGGTCCGCCTCCTTTCAATCCATTGCGAAGCAGAGCTTCGCAATGGAAGACTCGCGCTTATCGCAGCGGGCCAGCCCGCTTTGGTCGGCGCGAGGGCTCGCTTTGCTTGCCTTGACGGTGTTTTTGAGGCGGCAAAGCTGCCTCAAAAACGATTAAATACAGCCTTATATCAAAAATCCGGTTACTTGACCGACCAGCTCTTGGGGATGAAGAGATTTTCAAAGGTCTCGATGGCGAAGCCGTCCGTCATGCCGGATACATAGTCCGTGGCGGCCCGCATGGAGCCCTCCTCCTCCGCGATGCGGCGGTACTCCTCCCCCGGGAGCCTGTCCGGGTGGGAGGCGAAATACGCCAGGGTGGGGCCCAGCAGGTCCTTGACCTTCGATTCCTCGCTCTTGGCGGTAGGGTTGTGGTACACCGCCTCGAACATGAAGGAATAGAACGCCTCATACGCCTCCCGCATGGCCGGGGAGAAGCGGATCTCCCCCTCTCCGCTGTGCTCGATGACGTCCGTCACCATGGCGTTGAGCCGCTGAGAGTTGCGGGTCCCCACCCGCTCCCGGACGACGGCGGGCACGTCCTGCGCTACGACGATGCCGGCGCGCTCCGCGTCGTCGAGATCGTGGTTGAGATAGGCGATATGGTCCGAAAGCCGCACCACGTCCGCCTCCAGGGTGTCCCGGGGCTCGCCGGTGGTGTGGTTCAGGATGCCCATGCGGGTCTCGTGGCATAGGTTCAGGCCCCGGCCGTCCTTCTCCAGCTTGTCCACCACCCGGAGGCTCTGCTCATAGTGGTTGAAGCGGCCGGTGATCTCCCGGAGGGCCCGCTCCCCGGCGTGGCCGAAGGGGGTATGTCCCACGTCATGGCCCAGGGCGATGGCCTCCACCAGGTCCTCGTTGAGCCGCAGCGCCCGGGCGATGGTCCGGGCCACCCGGGCTACCTCCAGGGTGTGGGTCAGGCGGGTGCGGTAGTGGTCCCCCTCCGGCTGGAGGAAGACCTGGGTCTTATGCCGCAGACGGCGGAAGGCCTTGGAGTGGGTCACCCGGTCCACGTCCCGCTGGAAGCAGGTGCGGACCTCGTCCTCCGCCTCCAGGATATAGCGGCCTCTGGACCGGGACGACAGGGTCCCGTGCGGGCCGATGATGAGCGTTTCCTGCTCTTCGCGGATCTCTCTGATGCAAGGCATGGCATCCCTCGTAAGCAATAATAAAGGTATCGCGGAAAGCCTCCGCAATACCTTTATACGACATTCGCCGGGAAATTCCTTTTTTATCGAAGAAAAAATTTTTCAAATGTCCTCCGGACCCAGGATGAAGGGCCGGATGTCCATCTCCATGACATGCAGGGGACCGCTGACGCCCCGGGCGGTGTCCACGTCCCGGAAGCCCACATGCCGGTAGAAGCCCACGGCGTTTTCGTTTGAATAGGCAACGTGCAGCCGCAGGGAGGAGCGGCCCTCCCGCCGGAAGAGGGAGACGGCGTGGCCGATGAGCTGTACGCCCAGCCGCCGGTCCCGGAAGGCGGGGTCCACATACAGGAGGCTGATCCAGCCTGCCCCCAGCTCCCTTCCCCGGTCCGGGTCCAGCTCGATGACCCCGGCGAGGTCGTCCCCGAGATACAGCTTCATGACGCAGCGGGGATCGGCGCCTGCGTGCTTTCCCGCCGAGGCGAGATATACCGCCGGAACGAAACCCTGCAGGTCCCCGTGGCTCTCCTTCCAGGTGGCGGCGTAGATCTTCGCGTAAAGCTCGCTCTCCGCCCGGGGGTCCAGAGGCTCGAAGCGGGTATAGATGTCCCGGACGGGGACCCGCTTTTTCTGGGCCTCCCGCCAGGCCTGCCGGGCGAAGGTGCTCAGTCCCGCCGCGTCCAGATGGGAGGCGTCGTTGTACCAGTCCGCGGAGATGACGCCGTCCGTCACGGTCAGGAGGGTGACGGAGGTGTTGTCCCCGTAGGGGAGGCGGCCGATCTCCGCCGAGGGGATGCCGAGGATATCGCACAGCAGCCCCCGGATGGCGAGGCCGTGGGAGACCACAGCCAGGGTCTTGCCGGGGTATTCCGCCGCCAGGTCCAGCACGGCGGCCTTCATCCGGGCCTGGACGGTCTCGTAGGGCTCGCCGCCGGGAACGCTCCAGCTCGCCGGGTCATGGGTGAAATACTCCATCTGCGCGGGATAGTCCCGGGCGATGTTTCCCCAGGGCATATCCTCCCATACGCCCACGTCGATCTCCCGCAGGCGGGGACTTGTGTTCAGGGGCAGGTCCGGGTGGTATTTGCGGATGGCGGCGGCGGTGGACTGGGTGCGGTTGAGGTCGCTCGACCACAGGGCGTCCAGGGGGATATCCCGGAAGCGCTCCGCCAGGGCCGCGATCTGACGGCGGCCCAGCTGGGTGATGTTGGAGTTGTATTGGCCCTGGGAGCGGCGGTAGAGGTTGCCCTCCGCCTCCGCGTGGCGGATGAGGTAGATCTTTGTTTCCATGGGGTCCTGTTCTTCTCTCTGAAAATATGATATGATAGCCAAAACAGTTTACACCTTTTTAAACCCGGGCTCAAGAGGTAGTTCCATGTCGAATCAGATTTCCTCCCGCGAAGAGCGCTCCGGCGCGGTGATCTGCGGCGCCTATGGGATGGGCAACGCCGGGGACGACGCCGTCCTCGCCGCCATCCTGACGTCGCTGCGCAGGATAGAGCGGGATATCCCCGTCACCGTGATCGCCAGAGACCCGGCGGCCGTGACGGAGAAGTACGGCGTCCGCGCCGTCCATCCCCTGGATATCCTGCGCTGGCGCGGGGCTATGAAGCGGGCGAAGCTGTTTATCAGCGGCGGCGGCAGCCTCCTCCAGGACGTGACCAGCCGCCGCAGTCTTCAGTTTTATCTTCTCACGATCCGCACGGCGAAGGAATGCGGCTGCGCCGTGCAGCTCTATGGCTGCGGCGTGGGACCGCTGCTGCGGGACGGCTCCCGCCGGAGGACGGCGGAGGTCCTGAACGCCTGCGCGGACGTGATCACCCTGCGGGACGGGGAGAGCGAAAAGCTCCTGCGGGACATAGGCGTCACGGTCCCGCCGGTGACGGTGACCGCCGACCCCGCCCTGGGCCTGCCTCCCGTGCGGGGGGAGCGGGAGAGGGCCGCGGGCTTCGTCCTGCGGGATTGGGAGGGCTTTGGGGAGGCCGTCCCGGCTCTGGCCGCCTGCGCCGGGTATGTCCGGGACACCTATCGTCTGGAGCCGGTGCTCCTGTGCCTGGCCCCGGAGGACCACGCCGCCGCCCGGACCGTCAGCGGCCTTCTGGAGCGGGAGGGCGTCTCCGCCGCCGTCAGCCTGGACAGCCGCCGCCTCAGCCGCATGAGTCTGGTGATCTCCATGCGGCTCCACGGCCTCGTCTTCGCCCTGCGGGACGGTATCCCTGCCGCGGGGGTGAGCTATGATCCCAAGGTCAGCGCCTTCTGCGCCGAGGCGGGCCTGCCCTGTCTGGAGCTTTCGGAGGCCTCGCCGGAGAGCCTGCGGTCCCTGGCGGACGCGGCCGTCCACCTGGACGGGGAGGCCCTGGCCGCCGCCGCGTCGGAGCTGCGCCGCCGGGAGACCGGGAACGCCATCGCCGCCGCCCAGCTCCTGGGGGCGTGAGGCGGTTTGCAACAGGGGGGAGGGTGTGCAGGGTGTGCGTGGAACAGGGGACGGTTCTATGTTCCATTTTGGAACATAGAACCGTCCCCTGTTCCACCAGGACTGTCCCCTGTTCCACACACCCTGCGCCGGAGCTCAGATCTCCTCCAGCATATACACGTCCGTGCGGCGGTGGCGGAGAAGGGGCAGCTGCTCCCGGACGGGCTCCACCTGCGACAGATCGAGCTCCGTGAGCTGATGGCCCTCGGCCTCGTCCAGTTGACCGACCACGCCGCCCCAGGGGTCCGTGACGATGCTGTGGCCCCAGGCGTGGTAGCTTGCGGTCATGTCCCGGGCGGGGGAGGTCCCGGCGCAGAACACCTGGTTGTACATGGCCTGGCTGCGGAACATGAGCTCCCAGTGGGCGGGGCCGGTGGTCAGGTTGAAGGCCGCCGGGACCAGCACGAGCCGCGCGCCCTTCAGCGCCATGAGCCGCCCCAGCTCCGGGAAGCGGAAGTCATAGCAGACGCACAGACCCAGGGGTCCGAACTCCGTGTCGAATACCGTGACGGAATCCCCCGGGGTCAGGGTCTCCGACTCCCGGAAGGTCTGCCCGCCCTTCACGTCGATGTCGAAAAGGTGCATTTTGCGGTGCTTCGCCGCCATGGAGCCCTGCCGGTCGAAGACATAGGCGGTGTTATAGACCCGCTCCCCGTCCAGCTCGGGCATGGTCCCGGCGGAGAGCCATATCCCATGGGTCCGGGCGATCTCCGCGCACCGGGTGAAGATCCGGCCCCCCTGGGGCTCGGCGTAGACCGGGAAATTCTTTGTCTCATAGGGGCAGCAGAACATCTCCGGCAGCGCCGCCATGTCCGCCCCGAGGGACGCCGCCTCCGCCGCGGCCTCATCCGCGATGCGCAGCGCCTGCTCCACATCCTCCGGCACCCGCATCTGCGCCTGATAGAGCTTTATAGTATCCATGGGCTTTCCTCCCCGCGATCCGTTATTCCCATCCCATGATACCACGTCCCGGCGGGGATGGGGAAGAGAAAATGCTTCCTATCCCGCCGGGATGCGTATATAATATGGAAAAACGGTTTTCCGGAGGGAGCCCATGGAAAAGAAACGCACGCCGCTGCTCATCGTCAACATCCTCATCGTCCTTTTGACGGTCCTGGGGGTCTGCATCACCCAGCTCGTGAGGAGCGACGGGCTTCTTATCGCCGAGGGTCTGCACAACCTGAAATACTTCACGGTGCTGTCGAACATCCTCGAGGGGGCCGCGTCCCTGGTCCTGGCGGTGCGGCTGATACGGCTGCGGCGCGGAAGGGCGGATGGCATCCCCCATTGGATGTATGTGCTGAAGCTGGTCTCCGCGTCGGCGGTGGCGGTGACGTTTTTCGTGGTGGCGCTGTTTTTCGGGCCGTGGGTGGGCTACGGGCTCCTCTACCGGGACGCGAACCTGTTTTTCCATCTCGTCATCCCGGTCCTGGCCATGGGGGAGTTCGTGGCGCTGGACCGGTTCGACAGCGTGACCCTGGGGGAGACGGCCTTGTGCGCGGCGCCGGAGCTTCTCTATGGGCTCGGCTATCTTCTGAACCTGCTCATCAACGGCATCGGCGTCTGGCCCGACACCAACGACTTCTACGGCTTCACCACCTGGGGCTGGGGCGTGGGCTTCATGATCTTCGCCGCGATCCTGCTGCTGGGCTGGGGCGCCGGGTGCCTTCTGCGCCTGGGCAGCCGCGCGGGACGCTCGGAAAAAACCAAATCATAAAACGAAACCGTACCTGCCATGGCGGGTACGGTTTTTGCGTCACAGGGGGCGGTCCAGGCCCTTCCACTTCATGAGGGCGAGGTAGCTCTCCCGGGCCTCGTTCAGCCGGTCCCGGCCCACGGGCAGGTCCGCGCCGGTGTCCAGAAGGACGCTGCGGGAGGTGATCTTGCGGATGTACCGGTAGTTCACGAGAAAGCCCTTGTGGACCCGGATGAAGCCCATTTTCCGAAGGCTCTCGTCCAGCTCGCGCATGGAGCTGCGGACGAGGACCGGCTCCGTCCGCCCGGGCTCGAACAGCTTCTGGGTCTTCCCGGCGGCCTCCACATAAAGGATCTCCTCCGGGGTGAAGCTGTGGGTCTGCCCGTCGATGTCCTCCGCGACGAAGCGGGAGCTTCTCTCCCGCCGCGAGCGCACATACTCCGCGATCACACCGTCGAGCTCATCGGCAAAGCGGCTCTTGCGCATAAAGCTCCAGGGGTGGACGCCGAAGATCTCGTAGACCTTGTCCTCCATATTGGATACATAGATGATATCGGCGGCAAAACCCCGGCGCCGCAGCTCCCCGCCGAGGCGGATGCCGTCCATGCCGGGCATGTCGATGTCGAGAAACACGAGATCGAAGCTCCGGTGCTCCAGCAGCGCGAGAAATTCCTCCGCGGAGGCGGCCTGCGCACTTGTCACGGCGATGCCGCTGCGCCGGAAGGCCCGCTCGGCCCGCTCAGCCATCAGGCTCCGGAAGACGCCGTCGTCGTCGCAGAACGCGACGGCAAGCTCGCTCAGGCGGATGTCCCACATGTCATGTCTCCTCCATATACAGCATGGCGTCCGCGGTGAACCAGCCGTCCTCCACATGGAAGCTCACGATGCCGTCGTACTTCTCCGCGATGCTCCGGATGATGGGGATGCCGAAGCCGTGGGAGACGGGGTCCTCCTTCGTGGAAAGAAGCGCGGGATTGTCCCGCAGGGCGGCCTCGTCCGCGGGGTTCGTCACGGTGACGAACAGGCAGCCCTTGTCGGTGTGGAGGGTGGCCTTCACGAGCGATTTCCCGGCCCGGAGGCAGCCCTCCACGCCGTTGTCGATCATGTTCGAGAGCAGCGAGCACAGATCGTCGTCCGCGATGCCCATTGTTTCCGGCACGGCGGCGATCACGTCCAGGGTGATCCCCGCGGCCAGGGCTGTGTTCATCTGGTGGGTGATGACGGAGGTGACGAGAGGGTTCGGGCAGGAAAACTCCGTCAGCTTGGGGGTGACTTTCCCGGCGTACTCCGCGAAATACTGCCGCAGCTCGTCGTATCGCTCCCCGCGCAAAAGGGTCTCCATGAGGGCGATGTGGTTTTTGAGCTCATGCCGCAGCGCCCGGTAGTCCCGCGTGAGGGTCTCCGAGCGGCGATAGAACTCCAGGTCCTGCCGGAGCTTTGCCTGCATCGCCCGCATCCCGGCGCTGGCGCGGTACTCCCGCACCAGGACGTAGTACAGATAATAGATCAGCAGATTCACCGCGTAGAAGGCGGACAGCACCACGGCGGTGGTGAGGTAGGCGCTCCGGTCGATATACAGGGAGCGGCCGCCCAGGATGCGGATGGTGTAAAGGCACGCCGTGGACAGCACCGCGATGACCAGCATGGACAGCCAGTAGGCCGTGGGGATGCGCTCGTCGCTGGGCTGGGGCCGGAACAGGCAGACCACCCCCAGCGACACGGCCAGAAGCAGGAACTGCAAAAGGTTCGACACGCTCAGAGGCAGCACCGGCATGAGGATCTGGGTGCTGATGGACTGGGCGAAGTTGATGTTCGCCAGGATGGCGGCGGTGAGGACCACCTTGGCGTAATCCCGCATGGGGACGAACAGAGCGGCGTACAGGATGACGAGGCCCATGAGGAGGGCGTGGCTCACGGCGCCGATGCGGCCGAAGGACCCCACCGCCGGGGCGGTGAGAAGATACAGCGCGGCTGCGGTCAGGAGCGTCCCGGCGAACTGGGCGGCGAGACGGAGGGGCGGCGTCTTTTTCTCGGCGCTCAGGGTCAGGACGATCAGGGCCAGGGCCAGGGGGATGAGATAGCATTGATAGAAAAAGCCGGACAGACGGCCTACGGTGGAGCCCAGGGAATAGATCTCGGGCTCGGCGGGCACGGCGAACATGGTATCCCTCCCTTCGGGTCATATTTTCTTCAGTATAGCGAAAATCCGTCCGGCTGTAAAGCGGGCGGCGGGGTTGGGACCTGCGCTGTTTGCGCCGGAATTGCGTCGTTTGTTCCGGGACGCTTGCGGCGGTCCCGGACTTTGGTGTAAATTAACAATGACAAAATATCCGACAGGAGGATACATCCTATGAAGAAAGCTTTATCCCTTCTTCTCGTTCTGGCTCTGGCCCTGACGCTGGGCTCCGCCGCCTTCGCCTCCGGCGAGGCCTCCGGCAGCGCCGAGATCGCCGAGATCGTCTCCGACAAGGCGTATATCGAGGAGACCCTGAACATCGCCAACAACGACGAGCTCACCTGGACCTACGCCTCCGGCGCGGACGCCTGGACCATGTCCGTGGTCTCCGCCGTGGTCTATCCCGAGCTGCCCAACCAGCAGGGCGTCTCCGTCTGCGTGCCCGGAGCCTACGTCACCGGCATCGACACAGACGGCGACGGCGCGGCGGACGTCACCGCCGCGAGCTACGCCGAGCCCGTCAACGGCGTTCTCGTCATCGACTATGACGCCGAGATCACCAGCACCAACGGCCAGGTCTATACCGCCGCCACCGCCCCCGTCATCCTGAATACCGGCGCGGCGGGATACGGCTCCCAGTCGAACCGCGCCGCAGGCACCACCTATGCCAAGGAGGGCTATGTGAACGTCTCCTGCGGCAACCGCGGCAAGCAGGACGCCGTCAAGGACGACGACGGCAACGTCCTTTACTACACCGGCGACGCTCCCTCCTGCCTGGTGGACCAGAAAAACGCCGCCCGCTTCGTGAAGTATAACATCCTGCTCGGCAACCTGCCCGGCGGCGTGGACTACATGGTCTCCACCGGCGGCTCCGGCGGCGCGGCCCACGCGGCCATGTTCGCCGCCACCTCCAACAACCCCGATTTCTATGACTATGAGATCGAGGCCGGCGCCGTGGGCGTGTACGCCACGGCGGACGGGGGCTACTCCACCACCGTCACCATCGACGGCGTGGACTACGATATCTCCGACGGCGCATGGGGCTGCGTGGCTTACAGCGCCATCACCAGCCTCTACGAGGGCGATATCACCATGGCCTTCGAATACTACCTGAACCCGGATTACAGCTTCAACACCGACTTCCAGAAGCAGCTGGCCGCCTACCTCTCCGAGCTGTACATGGAGTACATCAACGGCAAGGGCCTCTCCGTGGCGGAGGCCGCCGTGGGCTTTGACTTAAACGGCGACGGCGATCAGGACGACACCATCGACCTCACCATCGAGTATGACCCCGACCTGTATCCCGAGACCAACGGCTATCACGGCGCCTACCTTGACCTGTATCTCGCGGAGTTCACCGAGAACATCCAGTGGTATGTGGATAATCTCGACTACGCCTCCGGGTACACCTGGTTCAAGGCCGACGGCACCGCCATGAGCGACGCCGAGGTGGCGAACATGACCGCCGCCGACAAGGCCGCGGCCTTCATCGAGGGCCGGTACAATAACGGCTCCTCCTCCGCCAGCTCCGGTCCCAGCGGCGCGCCGGGCGGCGCCAGCGGCAACACTACCACCGTGAACGGCGTCACCGAGATGACCGTGGGTACCCCTGACGCGGGCACCACCCAGGCCGCCGGCAGCGGCACCAACTCCAAAAACTACGCGAGCTTCGACGAGATGCTGGCCGCCTACGAGGCCGATATCGCGGAGGTCCTCGCCGGGGACCGCTTCGGCAAGAACCAGGTCTCGCTCTATAACCCCCTGAACTACATCGGCGCCGAGGGCACCGACGACCCCGTCTGGACCCGCGTGGTCATGGGCGAGAAGGAGGGCGACATGGGCATGATGGCCTCCCTCAACATGCAGATCGCCTGGCTCGCCGCCGGGACGGACGCCGTCGTCGAGTGGCAGTATAACGGCGGCCACGTGCCCAGCGAGGTGCTGGGGAACTCCTTCGCCCTCTGGGTGGATCAGATGTACGCCGAGCATGTGGAGGGCGCTTTGCCGGTGAAGAAGGCCCCCGCCGAGCATCAGATGCAGAACGGCGACGCCGAGGAGATGACCGGCGCGGATATCTCCGACTGGGTCTCCCTCGACGAAAACGGCCAGGTCTCCGTCACCCTGAAGGACGCCGCGGCCTACCGCACCAATAACGCCATGAAGGCCACCCCGGGCTTCGACGTCATCGACTACGGCCAGGAGGACTATGTCTTCGGCAGCGCCGAGAAGGACGCCCGGCATTGGGACGTCTTCGTCCTGGAGGCCATGCAGGAGCACGCCGACGTGCTGGCGGGCCTGTTCTGATACCGATCCCGAATTATGAGGAGAGCGCCTCTCGGCGCTCTCCTTGCTTTTTGGCCCTGGGTACATTAAAATGGGGGGAGTAAACGAGGAGGATGATCATATGAGACCGATCCGGACTGTGAACATCGTGGGCATGGGGGCCCTGGGACTTCTTTTCGGCGAGCCCATCCGGCAGAACCTGGGAGGCGGCCAGCCGAGGTATGTGATGGACGCCGCCCGCAAGGCCCGCCATGAGCGGGATGCATACACCATCAACGGCCGGGCGGTGACCCCCGCCATGATCTCCCCGGAGGAGGCGGAGCCTGCCGATCTCGTGCTGGTGGGGGTGAAGTACCCCGCCCTGCCGGAGGCCATGGATATCCTGGCCTCCTCCGTGGGGGAGGACACGATCATCCTCTCCCTCATGAACGGCGTGGACAGCGAGGACCTGCTGGCGGAGCGCTTCGGGAAGGAAAAGGTCCTCTACTCCGTCTCCCAGGAGATGGACGCCCAGCGGTACGGCTCGGAGCTGGTGTACACCAAGGCGGGCCAGCTGTATGTGGGCGTGCCGGACACGGCGGAGGGGGAGCTGCGGCGGGTCCTCACGGAGAGGCTGGACAGGGTCTGCGCCTTTTTCGACGCGGTGCGGCTGCCCTATACCCGGGAGCCGGAGATCATTTACCGCCAGTGGAGCAAGTTCATGCTGAACGTGGGCTGCAACCAGGTCTGCATGGTGTACGACCAGGGCTACGGCCCATGCATGGAGCCGGGGAGCGAGGCCTTCGCCATGATGACCGGGGCCATGCGGGAGGTCTGCGCCATCGCGTCGGCGCTTTCCATCCCCGTGGGGGAAAAAGAGGTGGCCCAGTACCTGAACATCCTGCGGACCCTGGACCCCCAGGCCCTGCCCTCCATGGGCCAGGACCGGCGGCAGAAGCACAGGTCCGAGGTGGACATGTTCGCCGGGGTGGTCATCGCCTGCGGCAAGCGCCTCGGCATCGAGACGCCGGTGAACGAGTTCCTGCTGCGGCGGGTGCGTGAGATCGAGGCGGCGTACTGACGGCGATTATCGGCCGGCCGGCGCTGTAATGCTTGCCTTTTCCCACGGATTGCGATAAAATAAACAAAGCGGCAGTAAAGACGGAGCGGCCCCGGCCGTTCCGTCTCTGTCGGGAAAGGCGGTGCGGCTATGGCGCGGAGGATCGAGCTTGACCGGGATTGGGAATTCACGGAGACCTTTGACGAGGCGTTCCTGCGGGGGGAGGGCGGCTTTGAACATGTCTGCCTGCCCCATACCTGCCGTCAGACGCCGTTTTCCTATTTCGACGAGAGCGAGTACCAGATGATCTGCGGCTACCGCCGGGCCCTCCCCGTGCCGGAGGACTGGGCGGGCAAGCGGGTGTTCCTGTGCGTGGGCGCGGCGGGACACAGCGCGGAGGTCTTCGCCGACGGCGTGAAGCTGGGGGAGCACCGCTGCGGATATACGGCCTTCCGGGTGGAGCTGACGGAAGCCCTTGCCCCCGGGAAGACCGTCCTGCTCACGATCAAGGTGGACAGCCGGGAGAGCCAGGATATCCCGCCCTTCGGCTTCGTCATCGACTATATGACCTATGGCGGCCTCTACCGGGAGGTGTGGCTGGAGGTCACGGAAACGACCTATATAAGCGACGTATTCGTCCGGGCCTCCGTCCCGGACGGGGCCCTGACGGGGAATCTCGCCGTCTCCCGGTTCGAGGGGACCGCGGAGTGCGCTGTCACCCTGGGAGGCGCCCCCGCGGAGGGGCTGTCCCTGCGCCAGACCGTCACCCGCCGGGGAGACGGGGAGGTCCGCTGCCGCAGGGCATCGGAGGTGGCGGGGACCCGGGCGGAGACGAAGCTCACCGTGCCCGGCGCGGCCCTGTGGGACATCGAGTCCCCCCAGCTCTACACCCTGACGACGGAGCTTCTCCGGGGCGGGGAGGTGCTGGACACCGTGACGACGGACTTCGGCTTCCGGCGCTCGGAGTTCCGGCCGGACGGATACTATCTCAACGGCCGGAAGGTGAAGCTGGTCGGCCTCAACCGCCACCAGAGCTGGCCCTATGTGGGCTATGCCATGCCCGCCTCCATGCAGCGGCTGGACGCGGACATCCTGAAAAACGAGCTGGGGGTCAACGCCGTGCGCACCTCCCACTATCCCCAGTCCCCGCATTTCATCGAGCGGTGCGACGAGCTGGGGCTTCTGGTGTTCACGGAGCTCCCCGGCTGGCAGCACATCGGCGGGGACGCCTGGAAGGACCAGGCGGTGAGGAACGTGGAGGATATGGTCCTCCAGTACCGGAACCACCCCTCCGTCATCCTCTGGGGCGTTCGCATCAACGAGTCCCTGGACGACGACGAGCTCTATGCCCGGACGAATGAGGCCGCGCACCGCCTCGACCCCACCCGGCCCACCAGCGGCGTGCGCTACCTCAAAAAAAGCAGCTTCCTGGAGGATGTCTACGCTTTCAACGACTTCTCCCACAGCGGCGGCAACGCCGGCTGTGAAAAGAAAAAGGACGTCACCCCTGACCCGAAGCGGGGATATCTCATCAGCGAGTATAACGGCCATATGTTCCCCACCAAGACCTTCGACGCCGAGGAACACCGGACGGAGCACGCCCTGCGCCACGCCGCGGTGCTGGACGCCGCAGCGGCCCAGGAGGATATCGCCGGCTCCTTCGGCTGGTGCATGTTCGACTACAACACCCACGAGGAATTCGGCTCCGGCGACCGGATCTGCTACCACGGCGTGACGGATATGTTCCGCAACAAGAAGCTGGCGGCGGACGTGTACGCCGTCCGGCAGGACGCGGAGCCCATCCTGTCCGTGAGCTCCTCCATGGACATCGGGGAGCACCCCGCCTCCAACCGGGGGCGCATCTTCGTCTTCACCAACGCCGACGCCGTGCGGTTTTACAAGAACGGCACGTTCGTGGCGGCGTTCACCCATAAATACACGCCGTACAAACACATGTTCCGCCCGCCCATCGAGATCGACGATCTCATCGGCGACGCGCTGGAGGCCCGGGAGGGCTTCGCCCCCGTCCAGGCCCGGTACACGAAGGATATCCTGAACTGGTCGGCCCGGTTCGGGTACGGGAGCCTGCCGCCGAAGATCCTGCTCCGGGCGGCATGGCTCATGCTCCGGTACGGCATGAGGCTCTCCGACGCCACGGCCCTCTACCAGAAATACATCGGCGACTGGGGCGGAAAGGCCACGGAGTACCGCTTCGAGGCGGTGAAGGACGGGAAGGTCGTCAAGACCGTGGTGAAGGCCCCCATGACCGAACTGCGGCTGGAGGCCCGGCCCTCCCACACCGTCCTGCGGGAGGGGGCCACCTATGACGTCGCTCTCATCCGCATCGCCATGCGGGACCAGAACGGGAACCTGCTGTCCTTTTACGGCGAGCCCGTCCGCCTGGAGACGGAGGGTCCCGTCGCCGTCATCGGACCGAAGACCGTCCCCCTGCGGGGCGGACTGGGCGGAACATACATCAAGACCACGGGCGAGACCGGCCCGGCGGCCCTCACGCTGACGGCGGAGGGTGCGCCGCCCGTCCGTATCGAATTCACTATCGAGAGGGAGGACACACATGCAGGATAAGTCGAAGATCATCTTCGGAAACGAGATCTCCGCCGCCGACTATCAAAAAGCGGTGAAGTCCAAGGCGAAGTACGCCCGGAAGTACGGGGACGATTCCTCCGCGGACTATGCCGTGAAGCTGGTGGAGAACGCCACGCTCCACGGACCTCTTGGGGTATCGGACATCCGGGTGAACGAGGGAGCGGGGGACCTTCCCTTCGACGCGGAAAAGGGCGTCATCGTGGGGAACATCCGCATGGGCTTCGGGCACTACCGCATCTCCATCGCCATGGCGAGCGCCGCCCATGCCCTGGGGTACACCCCCTACTGGATGGACCTGAACTCCTACCCGGACACCACCTGCACCAAGGTCATCGGCGCCCAGAACGACCTCTATTCCCTGGGGTCCCGCCTGTCCCAGAAGAGCAGGCTCTTCAACAAGCTGGTCTGGGAGCCCATGAACTACGAGGGCTTCCGGAAGCTCAGCTACAACGCCTCCGATCAGAAGAACGCGGAGCTCATGGCGGCGGTGTTCAAAAACGTCCCCAAGGACATCCCCCTCATCGGCACCCACGTCTGGCCTGCCCAGGCCGCGATCCACGCGGGGATGCGGTATGTCGTGAACGCCATCCCGGACAACTGGCCCATGGCCCTGCATCTGGCCGAGGGCGCGGTCCACACCATCCAGACCCGGCAGTCCTGGATGGGCTACCGCATCCTGAACGGCATGCGGGGCAAGGAGGTCCTACAGCCCATGCCCGCGGACAGCCTCGTCTACACCGGGCACTACATCGACCACGAGCTGACGGCGAACATCGAGGCCGACTGCGCCGCTCGCCTCGCCCGGAAGAAAAACGGCGAGCCCATGTGCTTTCTGCTGACCATCGGCGGCGCGGGGGCCCAGCGGGAGCTGTTCGCGGCGGTGATCCGGCACCTTCTGCCCGCCGTGAAGGAGCGCCGCGCCGCGCTGTATGTGAACGTCGGCGACTACAAAAACGTCTGGGACGAGCTCGTCCGGGACATCCCCGGCCTGGAGGGGGCATCGACCCTGCATTTCAACGACTGGGCGGACACCAACGCCTTCGCGCAGGAGGCGGTCGGCGGTCCCGTGGAGGGGGTGCACGCCTTCTGGCATGAGAACATCTTCGAGGCGGTGTACTGCACGAACCTTCTCATGCGCTCGGCGGACGTACTGCTGACAAAGCCCTCGGAGCTGGCGTTCTATCCCATCCCGAAGCTGTTTTTGAAGCGCGTGGGCGGGCATGAGCGCTGGGGCGCCATCCACGCCGCGGAGATGGGCGACGGCACCCTGGAGTGCGAGGATACCCCCCACACCCTGCAGATGACGGACCTGTTCCTGGAGGAGGAGACGCTCCTTTCCGAGATGTGCTCCTGCATCTGCGCGAACAAGACAGCGGGCCTCTACGACGGCGCGTACAAGGCGGTCCAGATCGCGATGGCCATGAAAAACAATTAATTGCTTTCGCACCGGGCGTTCCCGAAACTGTACCCTTTTGCGCCCGGTAACTAAAAGAAGAGAAAAGGTGGAGCAAGCTATGAACGAAACTCAAAAGCTATCCGGCAAATCGAAGGTGTCCTATGCCCTCGGCGCGGTGGGCAAGGACATGGTGTACATGCTCTCGGCCAGCTATGTCCTGTACTACTTCCAGGACCTGCTGGGCGTCAGCGCCATCGCCATGGGCATCATCCTCATGGCCGCCCGCGTGTTCGACGCCTTCAATGACCCCATCATGGGCGTCATCGTGGCGAAGACCAAGACCCGCTGGGGCAAGTTCCGGCCCTGGCTCCTCATCGGCACGGTGACGAACGCCGTCGTGCTGTTTCTCATGTTCGCGGCGCCTCCCGCCATGAACGGCGCGGGCCTCACCGCGTACGCCGCCGTGTTCTATATCCTCTGGGGCGTGACCTACACCATGATGGACATCCCCTACTGGTCCATGATCCCCGCCTTTACCGAGGGCGGCAAGGAGAGAGAGAACCTCACCACCATCGCCCGCACCTGCGCCGGCGTGGGCAGCGCCATCATCACCATCGTCACCATGATCCTGGTGCCCATGCTGGGCAATATGTTCGCCGGAGCGGACGCCGGGGCCCGGATGATCGAGATCGTGGGCTTCAAGTATTTCTCCCTCATCGTGGCCATCCTCTTCGTGATCTTCACGGCCCTGACCTGCATCAATGTCAAGGAGAAGTCCACGACGGAGATGGAGACCGTCTCCGTGGGGCAGATGTTCAAGGCCCTCGTCCAGAACGACCAGGCCATGACCGTCACCGTGGCCATCGTCCTCATCAACTGCTCCATCTACATCACCTCGAACCTGGTCATCTACTTCTTCAAGTATGACGCCTATGTCCTGTTCAACATGTTCGGCGGCGCCATGCAGGTGCTCTCGATGATGCTCTTCTACCCTCTGCTGCGGAAGAAGTTCACCAGCCTCCAGATCTTCTATATCTGCCTCGCCATGGCCATGGCGGGGTACGCCATCCTGCTCATCCTGGCCTTCACCTTCATGGGCAGCGTGTTCGTGCTGTTCATCCCGGCGTTCTTCATCTTCGCCGCCAACGGTATGCTGACGGTCATCACCACCGTGTTCCTCGCGAATACCGTGGATTACGGCGAGTTGAAAAACGACCGGCGCGACGAGTCCGTCATCTTCTCCATGCAGACCTTCGTGGTGAAGCTGGCCTCCGGCATCGCGGCGCTGGTCGCCTCCATATGCCTGAGTGTGAACCACCTGCAGAGCGGCACGGAGGTCTCCGACGCCGATAAGCTGGTGGACTGGTCCCTGGGCGTGGCCCAGAGCGCCAAGACCGGCCTGCGCATGACCATGGCGGTCATCCCCATCATCGGCCTCGCCATCGCGTTTTTCTGGTTCCGCAAGCGGTATATCCTCACCGACGAGAAGGTGGAGGAGATCGCCGCGGAGGTGAAGGCAAGGCATACTTCTTCTTGAAAGAAGAAGTATGCAAGAAGAACTTTGAAGCGCACTAGCCGGATAGAGATTCGGGGCTATATGCCCGGTATCGTTCGTGTGTGCCGGATCAAAACAAATAGGAAATAGGAGTATCATTATCCCATGACACTGGAAGAAGCAAAGGAAAAACTGATCGAGCTCCAGCAGAAGCTGAGCGCCTATGAGCACGCTACCTCCCTCATCTATTACGACGGCGTCACCGCCGCCCCCCGTGGCGCCGCGGTGAACCGCGCCCAGACCCTGGAGGTGCTCAGCGGGGAGATGTACCTTCTCGCCACCGGTCCCGAGACCGTGGAGCTGCTGGAATTCCTGGACGGGCGGAAGGCCGAGCTCTCGGAGCGGGAACAGCGGATGGTGTATCTGCTGCTCAAGGACATCCGCCAGATGCGGAAGATCCCCATGGACGAGTACGTTGCCTATCAGCGGCTTCTCTCGGAGGCGGACGACGTCTGGCACCGGGCCAAGGAGGCCTCGGACTTCGAGCTGTTCCGGCCCGTGCTGGAGCAGATCTTCGAGACGAACATCCGCTTCGCTGGCTACTGCGCCCCGGAGAAGGACCCCTACGACTACTGGCTGAACGAGTACGAGGAGGGCGTCAGCAAGGAGAGTCTCGACAAATTCTTCGCCGCCCTGCGGGAGCGGATCGTGCCCCTTCTGCGGAAGGTCCAGGCCGCGCCCCAGCTGGACAATTCCGTCATCAAGGGCCATTTCCCCGTGGACAGGCAGGACATCCTCTCCCATAAGCTCATGGAGGTCATCGGCCTCGACCCGGAGCATGTGGGCCTGTCCACCACGGAGCATCCCTTTACCATCAGCTTCGGCTCCCATCTGGACGAGCGTATCACCACGCATTACTACGAGGAGGATTTCTCCTACTCCATGTACAGCGTCATCCACGAGGGCGGCCACGCCATGTACGACACCGGCTCCGACGACGAGCTGGCCCGGACGGTGCTGGACGGGGGCGTCTCCATGGGAATCCATGAGAGCCAGAGTCGCTTTTTCGAGAATTTCCTGGGCCGCAGCCGGGCCTTCTGCGAATATCTCTTCCCCGTGCTGGAGGAGATCTTCCCGGAGCAGATGGCGGGCCATACGGCGGAGGAGCTCTACCGCGCCGTGAACCGGGCGGAGCCCTCCCTCATCCGCACGGAGGCGGACGAGCTGACCTATTGCCTGCATGTCTGCGTGCGGTATGAGCTGGAGAAGCGGGTCATGGCTGGGGAGCTGGCGGTCAGGGACCTGCCCGGCGAGTGGAACAGGCTGTATAAGGAATACCTGGGCATCGACGTGCCGGACGACAAGCGGGGCGTCCTCCAGGACAGCCATTGGTCCGGCGGCAGCATCGGCTACTTCCCGTCCTACGCCCTGGGCAGCGCCTACGGCGCCCAGTTCCTGCGCCGGATGAAGGAGACCGTGGACGTGGACGGCTGCCTGCGGCGGGGGGACTTTGCCCCCATAGCCGCCTGGCTCCGGGAGCGCATCTGGAAGCATGGCTGCACCTACCGCCCCGCCGACCTCTTCCGCATGGCCGCGGAGGAGGAGTTCGACCCCATGGTCTTCGCGGACTACCTGGAGGAGAAATACACCGAGCTGTACGGGCTGTGATCCTTTCAAAAGACCGGCCTCTGTCCCTCCTGGGAGAGACAGGGGCCGGTTTCTGTGTTATAGTGAAGAAAAAACAAAGGAGAACGATCCCATGAAACAGAAGATCCTGGTGACCCTGCCGGTAACGGCGGCCCACAAGGCGGCCCTGGAGGAGAGCCTGCGGGGCGGGGAGGACGCCTATGAGCTCGCGTATATCGCGGGACAGGAGCCTGCGCCTCAGGAGCTGGAGGAGGCCTCCGTCATCCTGGGCGGGTTCGATACGGACCTGGCGAAATACGCCGTCAAGACCCGGTGGTTCCAGCTGAGCTGGGCGGGGGCGGACGCCTTCGCCGCCCCGGGCGTCATCCCGAAGGAGGCGATACTCACGAGCGCCGTGGGGGCTTACGGTCTCGCCGTCTCCGAGCACATGCTGGCGCAGACCTTCGCCATGATCCGCCGCTTCGGACAGTACGGGCGCAACCAGGTCCGGCATGAGTGGAAGCCCATGGGGGCGATCACCTCCGTGGAGGGGGCTGTCGCCGCGGTGCTGGGCCTGGGCGACATCGGCGGCAGCTACGCCCGGAAGATGAAGGCTCTGGGGGCCTATGTCATCGGCCTGCGGAAAAGCGATAAGGAAAAGCCGGACTATGTGGACGAGCAGTACACTATCGACGAGCTGGACCGGGTGCTGCCCCGGGCGGATATCGTGGCCATGGTGCTGCCGGGCGGTCCCGCCACCCATCACATCATGGACGAGGCGCGGATCGGGAAGATGAAGCCCGGCGCGTACCTTTTGAACGTTGGGCGGGGCAATGCCGTGGACCTGACCGCCCTGAAGGCGGCGCTGAAGGACGGCCGTCTGCGCGGCGCGGCGCTGGACGTGACGGAGCCGGAGCCCCTGCCTGCGGAGGACGAGCTGTGGGACATGGAAAACGTCATCCTGACGCCCCACGCGGCGGGCCAGCTCTTCCTGCCCGCCACCCTGGACCGCATCATCGCCATCGCGGCGGACAATCTGCGCCGGTATATCCGGGGCGAGCCCCTGCGGAACGTGGTGGAGCATTGACCGGCTTTCCCCGCCTGTCGGCGGTCCCGGCCGTGTGTCTCCCCGGTTTTTCGCACGGCGCTTTTCCCGAACGTCAGTCGGCGACCTCTATATCCAGGCCCAGCTCCTTGGGGAGGAACCGGGGGCAGGTGCTCTCGGAGATGGTGATGACCGAGGCGGCGAGGCGGGTGCCGATCTCCACAGCCCGGGGCAGGGTCTTGCCGTAGGTCAGGCCCACGGCCACCCCCGCGCAGAAGGCGTCTCCCGCGCCGGAGGTATCCCGGACCTTCACGGGCTCCGGCGGGTGATAGCCGCGGGTGCCGTCCATGGAGGCGTACACCGCGCCGCGGCTGCCCAGGGTCACCACCATGGAGGGGATGCGGGCCTTGAGGACCCGCTGGTACAGCTCCTCCGTCAGCTCCTCCGGCTCCATGGAGGAGAAATCGTCCACGAACAGGATGCCCGCCTCCTGCAGGTTGCAGACGAAGCAGTCGATGGACTGGAAGAAGTCCCGCCGCTGGACCGCGATGGTCATGTTGGACACCACGGCGTAGACCTTTTTTCCGTATTTTTCGGCATAGCGAAAGACGCGCTTGACGATCTCCTTGTCGAGATCGATCTCCAGGACGATGCTGTCCGCGTCCCGGAAGATCTCGTCCCCCTTTTCGTCCAGCAGGGGGACGAGGTCGTCCATCCGGGGACGCTTGGAGATGGAGCCTGCCAGGTCGCCGGTATTGTCGAATACCGCGAGCCAGATGCCCATGCCGTCGGGCTTCGTCAGGATGTAGTCGGTGTTCACCTTGTGCTTTTGGAGCTTGCGCAGCACCTCCGCCCCGGAGGCGGTGTCGTCCACCGTGCCCAGGAACACCGGGCGCAGCTCGACGTTCGCGATGTCCTCCGCCACGTTCCGGCCCACGCCGCCGTGGACCGTCTCCACCCGGCCGGCGTTCCGGCCCGTGGGACTGTACAGGTCGTCCGGGAACCCCTTGATGTCAACGAATACCGTGCCTATCACGACGATGGCCATGGCCGATCCCTCCCAGTTTTTTCTTTCTGTGGCTCCATTGTATCGGAAACGACGGCAAGAAACAAGCCCGCGAATTTGCATTTCCCTCGCCGGAGGCGTTGAAACGTCTCCGTTTTTGTTTTATAATAAGATGTTATAAAATCGCTTTCTCGTAATGGAGCTTTCTTGAATGCTGGAGTATATCACCATCATCTTCCCCCTGGCCGCGGCGCTGTACGCCCTGCTGTGGTTCTGCCGCTGGACGGGGGTCCATCGCCGTCCTCTGCCGGAGGGGGGCGTCCCGGAGAACGCTCTCCCCGGCCCCGGGCCCTTTTTTGAGAAGAAGGACTGGATCGCCCTGGGGATCATCACCCTGGTCTACGGGATCACGGCCTTCGTCGGCATCGGTTCCACGAAGGCGCCCCAGAGCTTCCTGCACTACACCGACGGCAACCAGTATGCCCTCATCGACCTGGGACAGGAGCGGCAGATCGGCGGCCTGCGGTATTATCCCGGCCTCGTCACCAAGGACTACATCCTGGAGTTCTCCGCGGACGGGGAGACCTGGACCGCCCAGACGGACGAGGAGGGCGGTCCGGGCATGACCCAGCGGTACAGCCAGCTCTTCCGCTGGTGCGACGCGAGGCTGAACGCGGACAACGGCCCCGTCCGCTATATCCGCATCATCTCCGGCGGCGAGCAGGAGCTGGGGGAGATCGCCCTTTACGACGGGGCGGGACAGCTCATCCCCGCGACGGACTATACCGTTGCCCCGGGCTGCGAGGCCCTGACGGACGAGCAGGACACGATCCCCGAGAAGTACGACTACAAAAACGGCACCTATTTCGACGAGATCTATTTCCCCCGCACGGCCCTGGAGATGATCCGTCAGATGTGGCCCTATGAGATCACTCACCCGCCCCTTGGCAAGGCCATCATCAGCCTGGGCGTGCGGATCTTCGGCATGACGCCCTTCGGCTGGCGGTCCATGGGGGTGCTGTTCGGCGTGCTGATGCTGCCGGTGCTGTATGTCCTCATCAAAAAAATGAGCGGCGATACGGCGGCGGCCGCCTGCGGGACCGTCATATTCGCCTTCGACTTCATGCATTTCACCCAGACCCGTCTCGCCACCATCGATACCTACGCCGTGTTCTTCATCCTGTGCATGGAGCTGTTCATGTACCTTTGGCTGACGGAGCCGGAGGGAAAGCGCCGCCTGCTGTGGCTGGGGCTGTCCGGGCTCAGCTTCGGCCTGGGCGCCGCCAGCAAGTGGGTGTGCATCTACGCCGGCGCGGGATTGGCCGTCCTGTGGGCGGTGTACTGGATCGTCCGGGCCCTGCGGGAGGGGAGGGCCATGCTGCGCCCCTTCGCCGTGAACATCGCCTGGTGTCTTCTGTTTTTCGTGGCGGTCCCCGCGGCGGTATACTACGTCAGCTACTGGTCCTATGCCCCCAGCCAGGGGGTGACCGGGCCCTTCCGGCTGTTCAAGTCCGGATATTTGAAGATCGTTCTGGACAACCAGAAATATATGTTCAACTACCACTCCGACCTGGAAGCCACCCATCCCTACTCGTCGAAGTGGTATGAGTGGGTGCTGGACATCCGTCCCATCCTGTACTATCTTGAGAACTTCGACGACGGCACGAGATCCGCCTTCGGGGCCTTCTCGAACCCCATGGTGTGCTGGGGCGGCATCCTGGCCATGGGGGGCATGGGCTGGCTGGCCGTCCGGGAGCGTGACCAGCGGGCGATATTCATCCTCATCGGGTATCTGGCGAACCTCCTGCCCTGGGTGCTGGTCAGTCGCCTGACCTTCGCCTATCACTATTTTCCCTGCACGGTGTTCCTCGTGCTGGCCCTGGCCCATATCTTCGCGGATCTGCGGCGGCGGGAGGACGGCTGGCCCCTGTCCGTGGGGGGCTTCACCGCCCTGTGCGTCGGACTTTTTGCGATGTTTTATCCCGTGCTGTCCGGCGTCCGGGTCAGCACGGAATACACCACCTATTTCCTAAAATGGTTTGTTGACAAATGGCCGTTCTGACAGATTATCACGTACACACCGAGATCTCCCGGGACTCCTCCGCGCCCTATTTCGACATGGTCATGGCGGAGTATGACGCCGGGGTGCGGCACCTGTGCGTCACGGACCACTGCGATACCGTGGACTGGAAGACCATGGGCTTCTGGGAGCCCTGCCGGGATGTGGCCCGCCGGGAGCGGGAGATGTACGAAAAATACATCGACCGCCTGCCGAAGGACCTGGAGCTGCGTATGGGCATGGAGCTGGCGGAGGTCCACTTCCACCCGGAGCTCCTGCCGGAGCTCACGGCGCCCGACTGGCTGGATTTCATCCTGGGCTCCTTCCATATCACGAAGGAGTACGGCGACTTCCACGAGATGGACTACCGGGACCCGGCCTTCCGGGCGGAGCTGTGGGACATCTACCTCACCGGCCTCGACACCGTGGCCTCCTACGACTATTTCGACGTGATGGCCCACATCGGGTACTGGCGGCGGTACGCCTGGCAGCAGGGGTACGACGAGGCCCTGACCCTCGCAAAGCACGGCGACCGGGTGGAGAGGCTTTTGCGGACCCTCATCCACAACGGACGGGGCATCGAGATCAACTGCTCCGGCCTCCGGGACGGCTGCGGGCCCTTCCCCTCCCCGGAGATCCTGCGGCTGTACCGGGCGCTGGGGGGCGAGATCATCACCGTGGGCTCCGACGCCCACCGCCCGGCGGACGCCGCCAAGTGCGTGGACGTGGGCCTGGATATATTGAGAGACTGCGGCTTCCGCTATATCACCGTGTTCACGAAGCGGAGACCGGACTTCATACCCATCGACTAAGGAGAGTACTATGATCGCTATCGCATCCGATCACGGCGGCTTCGCCATGAAGACCCAGCTCATCGCCCACCTGAAGGACAGAGGCGTCGACTTCGAGGACCTGGGCTGTTATTCCGAGGCCAGCGTCGATTACCCCGTCTACGCCGAGAAGGCCGCCCGGGGCGTCGCGGCGGGGACCTATGACAGGGCGGTCCTCATCTGCGGCACGGGCATCGGCATGTCCATGGCCGCGAACAAGATCCCCGGCATCCGCGCCGCCCTCTGCGCCGACTGCTATTCCGCGGAGATGACCCGGGCCCACAACGACTCCAATGTCCTCTGCCTGGGCGGCCGGACCATCGGCATAGAGCTGGCCAAGCGTATCCTGGACATCTGGCTGGAAACGCCCTTTTCCGGCCTGGAGAAGCATGCCCGCCGCATCGGTCTCATAGCGGGGCTGGAGGAGTGACATGCCGTACCGGCCGAAGGACATATATCGCGGCCGCCGGAAGTACCGGGTGCCGCTGACCATCGGGCTGTTCGTCCTGGCCTTCCTGCTCATCGGCGCCGTGGGGATGTTCTATTTCCTCCAGCAGTTTTTGGTGTACGACCAGACCGGCGTCCGGCTGCAGCTGCCCTTCATGGCTTCGGAGACGGTGGAGGAGCCGGAGGAGCAGGTAAGCGCCCCGGCTTTCGAGCCGGTGGAGGTCCAGGTGATCTATGAGGCGCCGGATTTCTCCGATCTCGACCTGGGCGGCTGGGAGGAGCTTTCTCCCACGAAGGCGCTGTTCGTGCCCTTCTCCGACGCGGCGGACGAAATGAAGCTGGACGCCGCCGTGATGGGGCTCGGCAGCGAGTACGACGGCGTGGTGCTGGAGCTGAAGGGGCCGGAGGGCCGCCTTGCCTGGACCTCCGACTGCGACATGGCGGTGGCCTACGGCACCGCGGGCACCATGGACTATACGGAGACCGTCGCCGCCCTGCATGAGCGGGGCCTCACCGCCGCGGCGCAGATCAGCTGCCTGGCGGACGAGCTCCTGTGCACCCGCAACTGGCCCGTGGCCCTGCGGACCGCCTCCGGCGACACCTACTCCGACGGGGACGGGACCTACTGGCTGGACCCCTATAACCGGGAGGTGCGGGACTATATCTCCGACCTGATGGGGGAGCTTGCCGCCATGGGCTTCGACGAGATCATCCTGGCGGACCTGTACCACCCCGTCAGCGATAACGCGGAGCTGGCGGACGACGGGTCCTACCTGAGCACCGGCTTCCGGTACTCCGTCACCGTGCAGACCGCGCCGGACCCCGTGAACGCTGTGTGCCAGATGGCCCGGCGTCTGGCGGAGACCATGGAGGGGAGCGGCATCGCCGTCTCCGCCCTGCTGGACGAGGATTCCCTGCTGACCGGAAACGGCGCCGCCACGGGACAGGATATCTCCCTGTTCTGGCGGATCTTTGCCCGGCTGTACTGTCCCTGTGAGAGCTGGAACGCCATGACGGACCTGGAATCCGCCGCCGAGACCCTGAACGGCGGGGAGATCGCCGTCCGTTTCGTGCCCGTGTGCGGTTACGCCCCCGAGGGCTTCGAGAGTTACGTCATCGTCGGGGAATGATATGAAAAAAGCAGCGCCCGCTTCGGATGGAAGCGGGCGCTGGGTCTATGGGGAGGTCACACGATCTCGGAATAGCTCCCCAGGTACCGGAAGGTCTCGCACAGGTGCTCGAGATCGTTCATAAGCTGGATGAACCGGGGGGAGTACACCGGGGTGTCCAGGTCGAAATAGAACATGAACTCGAAATCCCGGTCGGGCAGGGGGCGGCTCTCCAGCTTGGTGAGGTTGATGTTCAGGGCGTTGATGCGGGCCATGATGCTGTACAGCGCGCCGGGACGGTGGGGGGTGGTGAGCATGACGCTGGTCCGGTCCGCGCCGGGATAGATCTCCAGATTCTTCCCGATGCAGATGAACCGGGTGTGGTTGTTGCCCATGTCCTGGACGGCGGAGGCTAGGGTGTGCAGGCCGTAGAGCTCCGCGCAGCTCCGGGAGGACAGGGCGGCGATGTCGTTCCGGCCGGACTCCGCCACCATCTTCGCGGCCACGGCGGTGTTCTCCACGGCGGTCACCCGGATGTCGGGGTAGCCCCGCAGGAAGCCGGCGCACTGGCTGATGGCCTGCTCGTGGGAGATGATGTCCCGAATGTCCTCGATCCGCGCGCCGGGCCGGGCGAGAAGGTTGTGGTCCACCTTCAGCCGGACGGAGCGGACGATGCTGAAATTATACTGCATCATCAGGTCGTAGATCTTATTGACGGAGCCGGCGGTGCTGTTCTCCAGGGGCAGCACCCCGTACTGGCAGAAGCCGCCCGCGATGGCGGCGAAGACCGCTTCGAAGCTGGAGACATAGGAGATGGTGGGCTCCCGGAAGAGCTTCTCCACGGCGATCTGAGAGTAGGCCCCCTCCACGCCCTGGCAGACCACGGTGGCCTTCTCCGGAAAGAGCGCGGGAGTGATCTCCAGCGCCGCGGCGATGCGGGCGCTCTGGGGGCTGGCGCCGTTGGTCACCGTGGCCATATAGCTCCGGCTCACGTCCGAGAGCGTTGCGTACAGCACCCCGGCGTAGCTCTCCAGCTTCTCCCCCGCCTGCTCCCGGAACCGGGACCGGGCCACCCGCTCCGTATGCCGGTCGGGGATGAAGATGCCCCGGGCGGCCTTCTCCCGGGCGATATCCGCGCAGAGCTCCATCCGCCGGGCGAAGAGCTCTCCCAGCTCCCCGTCGATCTGCTCTATCTCCTCATGCAGTCGTTCCAGTTCCATATACTGCCCCTTTCTGCGCAAAAAACGGCTGTGCGGTGGATTTCCACTGCACAGCCGTAGTTTTTCGTTCCGTGACAGCCGAAATCGCTTTACCTTGTCTCAGGAAAGGTAAAGAAGCGAAATTCGGCGGTAAAGAAGCGCATGTCGTTCTCCTTTGATTTAACGTATTACCATGATACACTTCTTGGCGGGCGTTGTCAATCCCCAAGGCAGATGCCGATGTCCCGGGCGGTCCGGATCAAGGGGTGGTCCGTGGGGAGGAATTTCGTCCGGCTGGCGGCCTCCTCCAGCGGGATGGAGGTGATCTCGCCGTTCTGCAGGGCCACCATGCGTCCGTACTGCTGACGGATGATGAGGTTCGCGGCGGCGACGCCGAAGCGGGTGGCCAGAAGCCGGTCATAGGGGCAGGGGGGACCGCCCCGCTGGTAGTGGCCGGGGACGGTGACCCGGGTCTCCTGGCCCGTCAGCCGCTCCAGCTCCGCCGCGATGGCGTAGGACACGGTGGGATGGGGGGAGTTCTCCCGGTTCTTCCGCTTGGTCTCCTCGTCAAGCTGCGCCTCGTGGATGGAGACGGCGCCCTCCGCGCAGGCCACGATGGAGAACATCCGTCCCGTGCGCTTCCGGGCCTCGATGAGGGCGGCCGCCTTCTCGAGATCGTAGGGGATCTCCGGGATCAGGATCACGTCCGCGCCGCTGGAGATGCCGGCGCTGAGGGTCAGCCATCCGGCGTCCCGGCCCATGAGCTCCACCACGAAGATGCGCCCGTGGGAGCTGGCGGTGGAGTGGATATAGTCCATGACCTCCGTGGCGATGTTCACGGCGGTCTGGAAGCCGAAGGTGGAGTCGGTGCCGTAGATGTCGTTGTCGATGGTCTTGGGCAGGGTGATGACGTTCATCCCGGCGTCCGCGATGAGCTTCGCGCTCTTCTGGGTGCCATTGCCGCCCATGATGACCAGGCAGTCCAGGTTCAGACGGTTGTAGGTGTGGAGCATGTCGGGGATGACGCTGTTGCCCTCATCGTCCACGATGTCCTTCCCGGGGACGTAGTTCTGGCGGGAGGTGCCCAGGATCGTGCCCCCCAGCGCCAGGATGCCGGAGAAGTCCTTCGGCTCCATGAACTTGTAGTCGCCCTCGATGAGACCCCGGTAGCCGTCGTACATACCGTAGATCTCCACATTGTCCAGCTGTTCGAACAGGGTCTTGCCCACGCCCCGGATGGCGGCGTTCAGGCCCTGACAGTCGCCGCCGCTGGTGACCAGGGCGACGCGGGTCATTCTTTTCAAAACGGGAGCCTCCTTACGAGATTCTGCCCGTATTATGCGCCATCTGACAATTTCCTGTCAATAGACAGATTCCACAAATACCCTCACAAAACCAATGAAACAGACGAAAAAACGAAACAGAAGCCGGGCGAATGGCCCGGCTCCCTATGGTTTGTGATGCTCTTGCGGGGTGTGTCACGCGATATCGGTGATGCAGTGACGGGGGCAGACGTCGGCGCAATGGCCGCAGTGCACGCACTTCGACTGGTCGATGACGGCCAGGAAGTTGTCCACGGTGATGGCGTCCGCGGGGCACTCGCGCTTGCACTTCTGGCAGGCGATGCAGCCGAAGTCACAGTACTTGGTGACGGCGGGGCCCTTGTCGGTGGAGCTGCAGCCCACGATGTCGGTGGAGTCCCCGGGGACCTTGGTGATGAGGTTCTTCGGGCAGGCCTCGGCGCACTTCATGCAGCCGACGCACTTGGAGCGGTCCACCTGGGCGATGCCGTCCACGATGTGCATGGCGTCGAAGGGGCAGGCGGCGACGCAGTCGCCGAAGCCCATGCAGCCGGCGGCGCAGACGTTCGCGCCGCTGCCGCCGCCCAAACGGGTGGCCGCGATGCAGGAATCAAGGCCCTGATAATCGAACTTCTGCTTGGTGTGGCCGCAGGTGCCGGAGCAGCGGACGAAGGCGTAGTACTTCTCTCCCGCGCCGGCGGAGACGCCCATGATCTCGGAGATCTTCGCGGCGGCCTCGGCGCCGCCGGGGACGCAGGCGTTGGTGGGAGCCTCGCCCCGGGCGACGGCGGCGGCATAGCCCGCGCAGCCGGGATAGCCGCAGGCGCCGCAGTTGGCGCCGGCGCAGGCGGCCAGGACGGCCTCCTCCTTGGGGTCCACCTCCACGGCGAAGACCTTGCCCGCGATGGCGAGCAGGATGCCGAACAGGAGGCCCAGGGCGCCCAGGATCAGGATAGCATAGATAACAGTCATTGTCTCAAAGCCCTCCTTACATGATCTTCATGCCGGAGAAGCCCATGAACGCCAGGGCGAACAGAGCCGCGGACACAAGGCAGATGGCAAAGCCCTCGAAGGCCTTGGGATAGTCGGCGAACTCCAGACGCTCCCGGACGCTGGCGAACAACACGATGGCCAGGGTGAAGCCCACGCCGCCGGTGAAGCCGTAGACGACGCTCTCCAGGAAGTTGTAGTTGTTCTGGGTGTTCAGAAGGACGACGCCCAGGACCGCGCAGTTGGTGGTGATGAGGGGCAGGAAGATGCCCATGGCCGAGTACAGGGAGGGGATCGATTTTTTCAGGAACATCTCCACGAACTGCACGAGGACGGCGATGACCAGGATGTAGGCCACCGTCTGCATGAACTTCAGACCCAGGGGGATGAGAAGGTAGGTGTTGATGACCCAGCAGATGGCGGAGGCCATGGTCATGACGAAGATGACGGCCACGCTCATGCCGGTGGCGGTGCTCATCTTGTTGGACACGCCCAGGAAGGGGCACAGGCCCAGGAACTGGGAGAAGATAAAGTTGTTGACGAGAATCGCTCCCAGGGAAATGGATACGATCGAAGCAAGCATTATTCGTCATCCTCCTTTTCTTTCGCGGCCCGGCGCGCCTCACGCTTGGAGAGCATGTGCTGCATGAGCGCCATGAGAAGACCAAGGGTCAGGAAGCCGCCGAAGGGCAGCACCAGGATGCCCGCCGCGTACTCCTGGGGGAAGATGCGGATGCCGGCGCCGGTGCCGTCCAGGGTGAAGAAGCTGGTGGCGCCGTTCAGGAGACCGCCGCCGATGGTGCCGGAGCCCAGAAGCTCACGGAACAGGCACATGCAGATCAGCACCACGGTGTAGCCCAGGCCCTGGAACACGCCGTCGAAGAAGGAATCCTTGACGCTGTTCTTGGAGCTGAAGGCCTCCGCGCGGCCGATGATGATGCAGTTGACGACGATCAGCGGGATGAACACGCCCAAGGCGTTTGACAGGGCGGGGATGAAGGCCTGCAGCAGCAGGTCCACGATGGTGACGAAGCCCGCGATGACCACCACGAAGATGGCCAGACGCACCTGCTCGGGGATGATCTTCCGGATGAGGGAGACCACCACGTTGCAGCAGGTCAGAATGATGAGGACGGACAGGCCCATGCCGATGCCGTTGAAGAGCGTGGTGGAGATCGCCATGGTGGCGCACAGGCCGATCTGCTGGACGAGGACGGGGTTGTTGGTGAACACGCCCTCAAAGATCTGTTGTTTTCTGTTCATTTCACTACCTCCTTAGCCCATGGACGGCTCGCCGCTGGGGAGCGTGACATAGCCTGGACCCGCGTCAGCAGGGACAACGACAGCCTCCGACGACGGACCGACGGCCTCCACAACGGGAGCGCTCTGCGCGCCGCCCAGGGCCTGGCAGGCCGCGATGGCGGCGGTGACGCCCTTGCAGACGGCCTTGGAGGTGATGGTCGCGCCGGAGATGGCGTCGATCTCGCCGCCCTCCTTGGTGACCGCCACGGTGCCGCTCTGGCCGACGAACTGGGCGCGGAAGGCCTCGCCCTTCTCGCTCTGCTGGCCCGCCACGGCGCCGAGGCCCGCGGTCTCGCTGGACTCGGTGATGGAGATGCCGGTGCAGGCATAGTCGGAGCTGACGCCCACCATCATGGTGATGAGGCCCTGGGAGCCGGACTCGGTGACCCGGACGACCCAGCCGCCGCCCTCGGCGGCGTAGATGGCCTCCACCTCGCCGTCATCCTCCGCGCCGGTGTCGGTATAGGCCGCGGCGGGCAGGACGGACTGCATGGCGCCCCGCATGGTCTCCTCCGCGATGGCGGCGATCCGTCCCGCGGTGGCCAGGTTCACGAGGCCCAGGATGAAAGCCGCGGCGGCAGCTACCATGAGGAGCATGAGGCCGGGCTTGAACATCTGAAGAGTCTTGTTCATTCCGCCGCCTCCTTCTTCTTGCCGAGCCTGGCGAAGAGATCACGGATGGGACGCTTGGGCTCCGTGCCGAAGCGCCGGGGGGCCGTGTTCTTGTCGATCATCCAGACCGTCAGGTTCATGATGAGGATGGCATAGGAGACGCCCTCGGGATAGGAGCCGAAGTAGCGGATCAGGACGGTCAGCAGGCCGCAGCCCACGCCGAAGATGATCTGGCCCTTGGGGGTGACGGGGCTGGTGCAGTAGTCCGTCGCCATGAAGATGGCGCCCAGCAGGAGACCGCCGGAGAAGACGTTCTGCAGCATCCACATAAAGTGGGGGTTGCCCCGGGAGAAGATGAGGGTGATCACGGCCACGGTGCCGATGAAGCTCAGGGGGATGCGCAGGGAGATGACCTTGCGGTACACGAGCCACGCGCCGCCCAGGAGCAGGGCGACGGCGCTGATCTCGCCGATGGAGCCGCCCACGTTGCCGATGAGCATGGCCCCCAGGGAGACGCTGGAGAGAGCGCCGCCGCTGAGGCTGGCCAGGGGCGTGGCGTAGGTGGCGGCGTCCACGTTCTGGAAGCTCGCGGGCATCCAGTTCGTCATGAGCACGGCATAGGAGGCCAGCAGGAAGGCGCGGCCCGCCAGCGCCGGGTTCAGGAAATTCTTGCCGATGCCGCCGAAGAGCTGCTTCACCACTACGATGGCGAACAGGGCGCCGATGATGGGCAGCCACCAGGGGACCGTGGGGGGCAGGCAGAAGGCCATGAGGACGCCGGTGACCACGGCGGAGAGATCGCCGTAGGTGTCGGGCTTTTTCATGAGCTTCCGGTAGCCGAACTCGAAGAGCACGCAGCTGGCCACGGACACGGCCGTCACCATGATGGGACGCCAGCCGAAGAAGATGATGGAGGCCAGGAAGGCCGGCGCCAGGGCGATGAGCACGTCCAGCATGATGACCTTGGTGTCTCTCGGGGTGCGGATATGGGGGGAGGAGGATACGATAAGGTTTCTCTGCTCGTTCATCTTATTTCTCCTCCTTCTTCTCTTCTTTTGCCTTTTCCGCCTCTTCCTTGGCCTTCAGGGCGGCATTGTAGGCCTGGATCTTGGCCTTGCCGGTCTTGAAGGCGTGGGTCAGATGCAGGCGGCCGGGGCAGATATAGGTGCAGGCGCCGCACTCCACGCAGTCCATGAGATTCAGCTTCTGCATCATCTCGATATCGCCCTTCTCCTCGTACATGTACATATAGATGGGCTGGAGATTCATGGGGCAGGCGGAGATGCACTGGCCGCAGCGGATGCAGGTGGGGTTCGCGGCGGTCCGGTCCTCATCCCCGGCGAAGGCCAGCAGGGACGCGGTGCCCTTGCCGCAGGGGACGCTGAGGTCGTACTGGGCAAGACCCATCATCGGGCCGCCCATGATGACCTTCCAGGGCTCCTTCTTGAAGCCGCCGGTCTGCTCGAACACCCACTCCATGGGGGTGCCGACCCGGACCTTCACGTTCTTGGGGGTCTCGATGGCGGAGCCGGAGACGGTGACCACGCGCTCGATGGCGGGCAGTCCCTCGTAGGCCGCGCGGTAGACGCTGTAGGAGGTGAAGGTGTTGAACACGGCGCAGCCCACCTGGGCGGGCAGGCCCCCGGGGGGCACCTCCCGGCCGGTGATGGTCTGGATGAGGGTCTTCTCAGCGCCCTGCGGGTACTGGCACTTGAGAGGCACGATCTCGATGCCCATCTCCTTGGCGCCGTGGAAGTTCAAAAGGTCGATGGCGAATTTCTTGTTCAGCTCGATGCCGAAATAGGCCTTCTCCACCTTGCAGGCGCGCATGATGAGCTGGATGCCCTTGAGGAGCTCCTCCGGCTTTTCCAGCATGGTGCGGTGGTCGGAGGTTATGTAGGGCTCGCACTCCGCGCCGTTGATGATGACGGTGTCCACCTTGCCCCAGCCGCTGGTGATCTTGAAGGCGGTGGGGAACGTGGCGCCGCCCATGCCCACGATACCGGCCTCGCGGATGATGTCCGCGATCCTCTCGGGATCGAAGAGGTCCTCGTCCGCCGCGGGAACGACGGTGTCCGCCGGGGTGTCCTTAAAGTCGTTCTCGATGATCACGGCCTGGACCATGTTGCCCTTGCCGGACACGGAGGCGTGGACCGGCGCGGAGACCGGGGCCTTGGCCTCGCCGATCTTCTGGCCCAGCTTTACCTCGTCGCCTACGGCGACCAGCGGCGTACAGGGGGCGCCGATGTGCTGGGACATGGGGATCACCACCTGGGGAGGCTGGGGAATGGTGGAGATCGCCGTCTGGTTGGCGGGCGCTTTCATGTCGTTCGGATGCACGCCGCCATGGTGCTTAAATAGCATGAGCATCACCTCTGCCTTGAATTTTACCGGAGCGGTCATGAATGCAGAACCGTGCCGCCGCCGGTAATCGTGATTACTTTTCTGCGCTCCGCTCCCGACGGATGCGCGTAATAATACTAAAGTATAATATCATACCAAAGTGCTCCTTGTCTACCTTCGAATTCGCCAAAATCATACAAGTTCGCTGCATTTCACAGGGGATTTCCGATGATTTGCCTCCAGACCCCAAGGAAACACGACATGACCGCGAAGAAGACCAACGGTCGTTAAATGTTGTGCCAATATGGAAGCCTGTACAAATAAATATACGCGCGCGTGAGGGAACATACGAAAAAAATCGCCCGCCATCTTGACATCTGAAGGTTAGGCTTGTATAATCCAGTTGAAAGTTAATTAACTCTAACAAAAGTTGCTTTTATCTAACAATACCGTCTCCGGGACCCGGGGGCGGGGGAATGGAGGGAGGATCATGCCGCTGGCAATGCTGAAGGCGGGGGAGAGCAGTCTCATCACCCGCGTAGGCGGAAAGGCCGAGACGCGGCAGTTCCTGGAGAACCTGGGATTTGTGGTGGGAACGCCGGTGACGGTAGTCAGCGAGATCGGCGGGAACATCATCGTGGTGATCCGGGACACGCGCGTCGCCATCAGCCGTGAGATGGCCATGAAGATCCATGTATGAGCGCCCGGCTGTCGTTCGGGCATACAGATAACCGGAAGGGAGAGACATATATGACATTGAAGGAAGCCAAGGTCGGCCAGACGGTCAAGGTCCTGAAGCTCAACGGCGAGGGCCCCGTCAAGCGCCGCATCATGGACATGGGCATCACCAAGGGACAGACGATCTACGTCCGCAAGGTGGCGCCTCTGGGCGATCCCATGGAGGTCACCGTCCGCAACTACGAGCTGAGCGTGCGCAAGGCCGACTGCGAGATGATCGACGTGGAGCTCGTCTGACAGGCACAGGAAGGAAGGCATTCTATGGAAGACAAGAAAATCACCATTGCCCTGGCGGGCAACCCCAACTGCGGCAAGACGACGCTGTTCAACGCCCTCACCGGCTCGAACCAGTACGTGGGCAACTGGCCCGGCGTCACCGTGGAGGAAAAGCACGGCAGGCTCAAGGGCTATAAGGACGTGACCATCGCGGACCTTCCGGGCATCTATTCCCTCTCTCCGTACACCCTGGAGGAGGTGGTTTCCCGGAACTATCTGACCCAGGAGCGGCCCGACGCCATCCTGAACATCGTGGACGGCACGAACCTGGAGCGGAACCTCTACCTCACTACCCAGCTGGTGGAGCTGGGCATCCCCGTCCTGGTGGCGGTGAACATGATGGACGTGGTCCGCAAGAACGGGGACAAGATCGACATCAAGGCCCTCTCGAAGGCTCTGGACTGCGAGGTGGTGGAGATCTCCGCCCTGAAGGGCGACGGCATCACCGAGGCGGCGGACAAGGCCGTGGCTCTGGCCCGCAGCGGCAAGAAGCCCATCCCGCAGCACCGGTTCGCCGGCAGCGTGGAGCACGCCCTGGCGCATATCGAGGAGGTCTCCGTCCACGATCTGCCCGAGGAGCAGCACCGCTGGTACGCCATCAAGCTCTTCGAGCGGGACGAAAAGGTGGCGGAGCAGCTGGGCCTCGGCGCGGATATCCTCAAGCATATCGACGGCGACATCGCCGCCTGCGAGACGGAGCTGGACGACGACGCGGAGTCCATCATCACCTCTCAGCGCTATGACTACATAACCTCCATCATCGACAAGTGCATCACCCGGGCCAGCGCGGAGAAGCTCTCTGTCTCCGATAGGATCGACCGGATCGTCACGAACCGGATCCTGGCCCTGCCCATTTTCGCCGTGGCCATGTTCCTGGTGTACTGGATCGCCATGGGACCTCTCGGCACCTTCCTCACCGATTGGACCAACGACGTCCTGGGCGGCGAGTGGCTCACCGAGGGCTCCCGGGCCGTCATGGAGACCCTGGGCGCCGCGGACTGGCTGACCGGCCTCGTGGCGGACGGCATCTTCGCCGGCGTGGGCGCCGTGCTGGGCTTCGTGCCTCAGATGCTAGTGCTGTTCCTGCTGCTGGCCATCCTGGAGGACTGCGGCTATATGGCCCGCATCGCCTTCATCATGGACCGGATCTTCCGGCGCTTCGGCCTGTCGGGCAAGTCCTTCATCCCCATGCTCATCGGCACGGGCTGCGGCGTCCCCGGCGTCATGGCCTCCCGCACGATCGAAAACGAACGCGACCGCCGCATGACCATCATGACCACCTGCTTCATCCCCTGCGGCGCTAAAATGCCCATCATCGGCCTCATTGCCGGCGCTCTGTTCGGCGGCAGCGGCCTCGTGGCCGTGTCGGCCTACTTCATCGGCGTGGCCGCTATCATCGTCTCCGGCATCATGCTCAAGAAGACCAAGATGTTTGCGGGCGATCCCGCTCCCTTCGTCATGGAGCTGCCCGCCTACCACGCCCCCACCGCCGGCAACGTGCTCCGCTCCATGTGGGAGCGCGGCTGGTCCTTCATCAAGAAGGCCGGCACCGTCATCCTCCTGTCCTCCATCGTCATCTGGGCCCTGTCCAGCTTCGGCTCCGTGAACGGCCGCTTCGGCATGGTGGACGATCTGTACGAGGATGAGGCCCTCGTCACCGACGAGTACGTGGAGGCCGTGGCTGACCGCATGGGCATCCCCGCGGAGGAGGTCTCCCCCATGGACGACTCCATCCTGGCGGGCGTGGGCAACTTCGTGTCCCCCATCTTCAAGCCCCTGGGCTTCGGCAGCTGGAAGCCCACCGTGGCCACCGTCACGGGCCTCGTGGCCAAGGAGGAGGTCGTCGGCACCTTCGGCGTCCTGTATAACTACGACGACCAGGACGGCGAGGCCGAGCTCTCCGAGGAGGGCGACGAGATCTGGGACCGCGTCGCGGAGGACTTTGACAGCTTCTCCGGCGGCCACGGCAGGCTCTCCGCCTTCGCCTTCATGATCTTCAACCTCCTGTGCGCGCCGTGCTTCGCGGCCATGGGCGCCATCAAGCGGGAGATGAACAACCCCAAGTGGACCTGGTTCGCCATCGGCTACATGTGCGTGTTCGCCTACGCCGTGGCCCTCATCGTGAACCAGCTCGGCAGGCTCTTCTCCGGCGCTGTCAGCGTCGTGGGCCTGATCTTCGCCGTCGCCGTGCTGGCGGTCATCGTGTACATGCTCTTCTTCAAGAAGTACCAGGAGGCCGACCGGCTGACGGTCAAGTGACAAAAAATCGGGAAACGCCGCGATCGAACGGCGTTTCCCATGCGTTTACCCGGGAGGGATCGAAATGCTAACGTGGCTCGCCGCCAACGCGGCCACCATCATCATAACGGCGGCGCTCCTGGTCGTCGTGGGTCTGATCGTCCGGGGCATGCTCCGGGGCCGGATCAGGACCTGCGGCGACTGCGGGAGCTGCGGCAGCGCCTGCGGAGGCTGCCGGTTCAGCGGCAGCTGCCAGGCCCATGAGGCGGGGAGGAAATGACTATGGTACGGACGATCCTCGGCATAGAGGGCATGATGTGCGGCATGTGCGAGGCCCACATAAACGACGCCTTGCGGAAGAATTTCGCCGTGAAGAGCGTCAAGGCCTCCAGAAAGAAACGGAACTGCGTGATCCTCTCGGAGGAGGAGCTGGACCGGGCGGCCCTGGAGAAGACCATCGCCGGCACCGGCTATGAGCTCACCTCCGTGGAGAGCGGCCCGTATGTCAAAAAAGGCCTCTTCGGCTGACGAGATGTGAAGGGCGCGTTGCAGAATAGGATATTCTGTGACGCGCCTTTTCTACGGCAGGAACAGGCAAAGATTGTAAAACTGCGCCCGAAATGTGGAAAATTTCCCCCCCAGCAGGTTGTTGTGAGCGAAGCGAACAGTTCTGCGGGGGCCGCCTTCCGGAGGTCATGGCCGTCTCACCGGCCCATTCCGGCGAGCGGAGGATATGACCCCGGGCCGAGGTGGGCTTTCACACGAGCCGCTGTCGGTGAAGAGTATATCTCGCGAACTTTTTTCTGATGTTCGCTCGACACACTCTTCACGTCCACGGCATCGATTTGGGCTTTCTCCGTCGGCCCCGAGCGTGACTGTCCCCTGTGCCCGTCAACGCTGGAGGCGGATCTTCTCCGCCCAGCACTTGTGGCACATGGCGGTGTAGGTGTCGTTGCCGCCCAGGACCACCTGCTCGCCCTCGGTGACGATGCCGCCGCTGCCGTCCAGGCGTGCGTTCACCACGGCCTTCCGGCCGCAGGTGCAGATGGTCTTGATCTCCGTGATGGAGTCGGCGATCTCCATGAGCCTGCGGGCGCCGGGGAAGAACTTGGTCTGGAAATCCGTCCGGAGGCCGAAGCAGAGGACCGGGATATCCGCGGTGTCCACGATGTCCCGCAGCTCGTCGATCTGCTCCGGGGTGAAGAACTGGGCCTCGTCCGCGATGATGACGTCGAACCACCCGGCGGCCTGGTACTTCTCGCCGATGCTGTCCTCCGGGGCGATGACCTCCCCGTGGGCGGACAGGCCGATGCGGGAGGCCACGATGTCCGCGCCGTCCCGGGTGTCGGTGGCGGGCTTGATGAGCCAGCAGCGCATGCCCTGCTCCTCGTAGTTGAACTTGGTGATGAGGGCCTGGGCGGATTTCGACGAGCCCATGGCCCCGTATTTGAAGTACAGCTTAGCCATTTTCCGTTCCCTCCAGATGGGCCCGGACCCGCTGGATGAGCAGGGCCATGGCGACCTCGTTGTGGCCGCCCTCGGGCACGATGATGTCCGCCCGCCTGCGGCTGGGCTCCACATAGAGCTCGTGCATGGGCTTGACGGTGGTGAGGTACTGGTTCACCACGGATTCCAGGCTCCGGCCCCGGTCGCGCACGTCCCGCACGATGCGCCGCAGGATGCGGACGTCCGCGTCCGTGTCCACGAAGACCTTGATATCCATGGCGTCGCAGAGCTCTTTGTTCTCCAGGATGAGGATGCCCTCCACCAGGATGACCGGCGCGGGGTTTATGAGGACGGTCCTGTCCGAGCGGTTGTGGACGGTGAAGTCGTACACCGGGCAGCGGATGGCCTCGCCGTTCTGGAGCTGTCTCAGCTGCCGGACCATGAGGGCGGTGTCGAAGGCGTCTGGCTCGTCGTAGTTGAGGTGGGCGCGCTCCTCCAGGGGGATATCGTCCCGGGCCTTGTAGTAGTTGTCGTGATAGAGCGTACAGACACGGTTTCCGAACGTGCGCTGGATGCGGCGGGTGATGGTGGTCTTGCCGCTGCCGGTGCCGCCGGCGATGCCGATGGTGAGGATCTTGTCCATCCGGTGCGCCTCCCTTGTTCTAACTGTTATGATTGTATCACAAACCGCAGGCCGCCGCAATCGAACTTGCCGTCTGCAACCATTTGAAACTTTTGTTGACATTTGTATAAGATGGCGGCTTGCAGTCGGGAAAGCGGCGTGCTATAATCCATATGTATGGACAAGGGGCTCCGCCCCAAAAAATGAAAAAAGGAGAACCAAAGAAATGAAAAAGATCCTTGCCCTGCTTCTTGCGCTGTGCATGGTCTTCGCTCTGGCCGCCTGCGGCAGCTCTGCCAGCTCCGCTCCCGCCGCCGAGGAAGCTCCTGCCGAAGAGGCCGCTCCCGCCGCCGAAGAGGCTCCCGCCGCTGAGGAAGCTCCCGCTGAGGAGCCTGCCGAAGAGCCCGCTGAGGCTGCCGGCATGAGCGTCGCCATGATCACCGACTACGGCGACATCACCGACCAGTCCTTCAACCAGACCACTTATGAGGCCTGCAAGGAGTACTGCGAGGCCAATGGTATCGACTTCACCTACTTCAAGCCCGCTTCCGACTCCGACGAGGACCGTGTCTCCATGATCGAGACCGCCATCGACCAGGACTACAACGTCATCGTGATGCCCGGCTATGCCTTTGCCGCCGCCATCGCCGCCACCGTCAATGAGTATGAAGACGTCGACTTCATCGCGCTGGACGTCTCCGAGTATGACCTGACCTCCGCCGGCCTGGAGGAGATCCCCGCGAACCTCTACTCCGCCGTGTATCAGGAAGAGCTCTGCGGCTACATGGCCGGCTTCGCCGCCGTGAAGCTGGGCTACACCAAGCTGGGCTTCCTGGGCGGCATGGCCGTCCCCGCCGTCATCCGCTATGGCTACGGCTTCGTGCAGGGCGTTGACGCCGCTGCGGCCGAGCTGGGCGCTGACGTTTCCGTGAACTATGCCTACGGCAACCAGTTCTACGGCGATGCGGACATCACCGCCGCCATGGATACCTGGTACGCCGACGGTGTCGAGGTCGTCTTCGCCTGCGGCGGCGGCATCTACACCTCCGTTGCCGAGGCCGCCGCGAAGGTGGACGGCAAGGTCATCGGCGTTGACGTTGACCAGGCCGGCATCATCGACGGCACCTACGGCGAGGGCATGACCGTCACCTCCGCCATGAAGGGTCTCGCCGCCACCGTCAAGACCATGCTGACCGCTGTCCAGGCCGGCGAGTTTGAGGGCGGCAAGGTGGAGAACCTGGGCCTCGTCTCCGAGAACCCCGAGGAGAACTACGTCCAGATCCCCATTGCCTCCACTCAGTTCGACGATAACTTCTCCGAGGCCGACTATGAGGCGCTGGTCGCCGCCATGTTCGGCGGAGAGATCACCGTCTCCAACGACATCGACGCCGCTGTCACCGACTTCGCCACGGTCATCACCGTGAACGATCTCGGCAACATCAAATAATTCCCTTTTATAACGCGCAGAGGCGCGGCCGCAGGGCCGCGCCTCTTTTTTCGTTTTCCGGGTCTTATCTCCGTCCGCTTCGGGAGGGAAGACTGCGATAGCACTTGTTGCACAGGCGTCCCGTGCGGTGCAGGGGCAGGGCCGCGCCGCATTTGGCGCAGAAGCGGATGTTGTTTTTCAGGTTGTGCAGCAGGATCTGGTTGATGGCGTCCGCCACCTTCTCCCGCTCGTCGAACAGGGCCTCCCGGTCCACGGGGCAGTCGAAGGCCTTGGCGAAGGAGAAGTACAGGTCCAGCTCCCGGCAGTAGAGCTCCAGCTCCGGCAGGGTGTAGGCCGTGTCCTTGGGGGGCAGCTCCGGCCGGGCGATCTCCTCCCCCTCCTGCCAGAGCCGCAGGAACCGGAAAAACAGGGCGGACAGGGCCGTGTCCGTCTCGTCGAAGGGGATGTTCGCCGCCCGGAGCTCCTGCTCCTTGGTGAGAGAGAATCCCGCCTGGCGCATCCGCCCGATGAGGGAGATATACCGGCTCACGTCCAGCTTCTCGTAGGGCTCCGGCGCGGGCATGCCGCTCCAGACCTCCAGCACCTCCAGAAGGTCGAAATCCACGGTGATGACGAGGTCCGAAAAGCCCAGCACCGCCTTCTGCAGCGGAGGCACCACCGCCTCCAGTCCGGCGCGGATGAGGCTCAGGTTCTCCATGGCGCCCACGAAGCCCTTGTCGTACATGCCGTACCGCCCGGCCCGCCCGGCGATCTGCTGGATCTCCTCGGGCTTCAGGGTCCGGCGCTCCCGGCCGTCGAACTTCTCCGTGTCCATGAAGATGATCCGCCGGATGGGGAGGTTCAGGCCCATGCCGATGGCGTCGGTGGAGACCACGTATTCCATGTCGCCGTTCAGAAATCCCTCCACCTGCTTGCGCCGGGTGGCGTAGGGCAGCGCACCGTAGATGATGGCGGGCTCCTTCCCCCGGCTGCGCAGGTCCTCCGCCACGCTGAGGACCCCCACCTTGGAGAAGGTGATGAGGGCGTCCCCGGGCTGGACGGAAGTATAATCGACCACCCGGTTCATGCAGATGAGGGGCGTCTTCCGCTGGTGCTCCATGACCTCGAAGGTGTCCCCGCAGGAGCGGATGAGCCGCAGCAGCACGTTTTTCGCCTCCGGGGCGGCGCAAAGGTGCACCTCCGGCGCCCGCACCCCCAGGATGGCCCGGGTCCATGCGTAGCCCCGCTCCGGGTCCGATATCATCTGGCATTCGTCGATGACGGCCACGTCGAAGGCCCTGCCCAGCTCCAGCTTCTCCGCCGTAGCGGCCACGTGGGTATCGTCCGGGTCCACGTCCTCCTCCTCGCCGGTGGTGAGGGAGCAGGCCACGCCGTAGCCCAATAGCAGCTCCTGGGCCTCCAGGGCCAGCAGGCGCAGCGGCGCGAGATAGACCCCCGTCTTCGCCTGACGCAGGCGCTGGAACCCGGCATAGGTCTTGCCGGTGTTGGTGCCGCCGATGTGCAGCACGAAATGCCGCTTCATGGCCCGGGCGTCGGTGTATTCGTCCTTGGGGTCCATCTCCGCGAGAAAGCGCAGGCTGCGGCGGATGGCGCGGGGGACGTAGATGACCGACCACACATACTCCAGGGACTGGGAGATCAGCTCCTGGCAGGGGAAATCCTCCATGGCGAGAAGAGTCTCCGCCTGGGCGTTGGGGTGGGCGGCGGCGAAGGCCTCCAGCTCCCGTTCCGCCACGGCGTACAGCACCGAGGCGTACCGGTCCCGCAGCTTCCCCATGAGGGGGACGGCGGTATTCCGGCCCATCCAGGGGGCGGTGGAGATGAAGTTTTTGATCACGGGGGAGGGGCTGCTTTTGCCCCGATCCAGGGCCAGGAAATTGTCGATCCGGCCGGTGGCCTGGCCCGTTTTCAGGCGGTCCGCCCAGGCGGTGGTCCCCACGGCCCGGAGGATGCCCTCGTGGTATTTTCCCGCCAGGGTCAGAGCGCGGCCCTGGGGCAGGGCGGTCATGTCCCAGGCCTTGGAGAGGAAGTCCGCCGCCTTGGCCAGCGCCTCCTCCACCCCCACGGGAGCGCCCTGCTCCCGGGCCGCCTGCCGGAAGCGCTCCGAGGCCTCCGCCGCAAAGACGTCCTCCTTGCGCCAGGCGGGGATGCTCCGTCCCCGGCCGATGTGGATAAAGCCCGGCTTCGGCAGCAGCTCCGACATGAGGGCCTTGGTCCAGCCCCGGGAGCTCAGCTCGCTGCGGGTCATCATGTTCTTTCTGCTCATAACGCCTCTAGTGTACCACAAATCGCCGCAGAAGAGTATAGCGTCGCGCGTTTTTTGTGGCGGATCGGATATCGTACACGGTCTTTCCGGAGGGACGACCGGAGAAAAAATGACGGGGGATCGTTTGATCTTCGACAAAATCGTCGAAGATCAAACGATTTCCTTTGCTTTGGGCGGCAGGATATAGTATACTAAGAAGGACGAGCGATCCCCGCGATCCCGGGCGGGGCCTTCGTGGGAAGACAGGAAAGAAAGGGAGGATGCCATTTGGAGACGCCATATGCCATCGAAATGCTGAACATCACCAAGAGGTTCCCGGGCATCATCGCAAACGATAACATCACCCTGCAGCTGAAAAAGGGCGAGATCCACGCCCTCCTGGGCGAGAACGGCGCGGGCAAGTCCACGCTGATGAGCGTACTGTTCGGGCTGTATCAGCCGGAGGAGGGCATCATCAAGAAGGACGGCCAGATCGTTGAGATCAAGGACCCCAACGACGCCAACGACCTGGGCATCGGCATGGTGCATCAACACTTCAAGCTGGTGGAATGCTTCACGGTGCTGGACAACATCATCCTGGGCGTGGAGCCCAACAAGGCGGGCTTCCTGCAGAAGCAGGACGCGCGCAAAAAGGTCATGGAGCTCTCGGAGCGGTACGGTCTGCGGGTGGACCCGGACGCCCTCATCGAGGATATCACCGTGGGCATGCAGCAGCGCACCGAGATCCTCAAGATGCTCTACCGGGAGAACGAGATCCTCATCTTCGACGAGCCGACGGCTGTGCTGACGCCCCAGGAGATCGAGGAGCTCATGCAGATCATGAAAAACCTGGCAGCTGAGGGCAAGAGCATCCTGTTCATCTCCCATAAGCTGGCGGAGATCATGGCTGTGGCCGACCGCTGCACCGTGCTGCGCAAGGGCAGGTACATCGGCACCGTGGAGACGAAGAAGTCCTCCGTGGAGGAGCTCTCCGCTATGATGGTGGGCCGGGACGTGAACTTCCACGTGGCCAAGGGGCCCTCGCAGCCCGGCGACGTGGTGCTGGACATCCAACACATGACCGTGGCCTCCAAGCTCCACAAGAAAAACGCCGTCCACGACGTGTCCCTCCAGGTCCGCCGGGGCGAGATCGTCTGCATCGCGGGCATCGACGGCAACGGCCAGTCGGAGTTCGTATACGGGCTGACGGGCCTCGAGCCTGTCACCGAGGGCACCATCACCCTCCACGGACAGGACATCACCAACGCCCCCATCCGCAAGCGCAGCGTCATGGGCATGAGCCATATCCCCGAGGACCGGCACAAGCACGGCCTCGTTCTGGACTACTCCCTGGAGGACAACCTGGTGCTCCAGCGGTATTTTGAGCCGGAATTCACGAGCAAGGCGGGCTTTTTGCGCCGGGACAATATCCGCGCCTACGCCGAGCGCCTCATCGAGGCCTACGACGTCCGGTCCGGACAGGGCCCCGTCACCATGGCCCGGGCCATGTCCGGCGGCAACCAGCAGAAGGCCATCATCGCCCGCGAGGTGGACAAGGACCCGGAGCTTCTGGTGGCTGTCCAGCCCACCCGCGGCCTGGACGTGGGCGCCATCGAATTCGTCCATAAGAAGCTGGTGGAGCAGCGGGACTCCGGCAAGGCCGTGCTCCTCGTGAGCCTCGAGCTGGACGAGGTCATGGACGTGCCCGACCGCATCCTCGTCATGTATGAGGGTGAGATCGTGGGCGAGCTCGACCCGAAGACCACCACGGAAGAGGAGCTGGGCCTCTACATGGCCGGCGCCAAGAGGGACGAGGTGAAAGCATGAAGAAAAACATTCTCAAAAACGACGGCGTACAGTCGCTGATCGCGTCCCTCATCTGCATCGTGCTGGGACTGCTCATCGGCTGGATCGTGCTCCTGTTCATCAATCCCAGCGGCGCTGGGGAGGCCATCCTGGCCGTCATCAAGAACTTCTTCACCTACTCCAAGGCTGCGCTGCGGATGAAGAACTTCGGCAACACCCTGGTGAAGACGGCGCCGCTGCTCATGTGCGCTCTGAGCGTGCTGTTCGCCTATAAGGTCGGTCTTTTCAACATCGGCGCGGCCGGGCAGTACGTCGCGGGCACCTGCGCCTGCCTGTACGCGGCGCTGGCCTGGGGCTGGGGCTGGTTCGGCTGCATGCTCTTCGCCATCGCCGTGGGCGCTGTGTTCGGCGCGGCGGTGGGCCTTCTCAAGGCCTACTGCAACGTGAACGAGGTCATCTCCGGCATCATGCTCAACTGGATCGGGCTCTACGCCGCCAATATGATCCTGACGAACGTGAAGGAGACCACGAGCCCCTATACCCTCCACCTCAAGGACCAGGCGAAGCAGGCGATGCTGCCGACCCTGGGTCTCGGCAAGCTCTTCAACGGGAACCAGTACGTCACCATCGCCATCCCCCTGGCGATCATCCTGGCCATCGTCATCATGATCGTGCTGGACAAGACCAAATTCGGCTACGAGCTGCGGGCTACCGGCAACAACAAAAACGCCGCGAAGTACGCGGGCATGGCGGAGAAGCGGAACATCATCCTGACCCTGGTGATCGCGGGCGCTCTCGCGGCGCTGGGCGGCTCCTTCCTGTACCAGACGGACTATGAGCAGTGGCAGTGCACCACCTCCTCCGTCCCGGGCATGGGCTTCAACGGCATCGCCGCGGCGTTCCTGGGCGGGCTGAACCCCATCGGCACCATCTTCGCCTCCTACTTCATCCAGCATATCACCGTGGGCGGCGCTTATGTGGACAAGACCATGTACGCCTCCCAGATCTCCGATCTCATCTCCTCTCTCATCATCTACCTGTGCGGCTTCGTGGCGTTCATCAAGTACGCCATCAACGCGGGCATCGCCCGGGGCGAGGAGAGAAAAGCCCGGAGGGACAAGCCCGCGGACCTGCCCGCGGAGTCTGAGAAAGGAGGCGAGGCATAATGCTGCTGCTCATCCAGTACACGCTGATCTTTGCCTCTGTCCTGCTGCTGGTGGCCCTGGGCGGCTGCTTCGCGGAGCACTCCGGCGTCATAAACCTCGGCCTGGAGGGCATCATGGTCATCGGCGCCCTGGGCGGCGCTCTGGTGATGCGGTATATGCCCGCGGGCACCTCCGCTTTCGTCATGATCCTGACGGTCCTGGTGGGAGCGGTGGGCTTCGGCGTGGTGTATTCCGCCCTGCTGGGCGTGGCGTGCATCAACTTCCGCGCCGACCAGACCATCGTCGGCACCGCCCTGAACATGCTGGGTCTCGCCGCGGCGACGGTCCTCGTCAAGGCCATCAACACCGCCGCCGACCCCAACGACGTGTCCTCTACCATCCAGTACGTGGAGGCGAAAAAGGCCTTCCTCGTGAACATCGGAGGGTTTGAGTTCAACTGGTTCATGCTCATCGCCGTCGTGGCCCTGGCCGTCGCCTATGTGACGCTGTATAAGACCAAGTTCGGTCTGCGGCTCATGGCCTGCGGCGAGCATCCCCAGGCGGCGGATTCCGTGGGCATCAACGTCCATAAGATGCGCTGGGCGGGGGTCCTCATCTCCGGTATCTACGGCGGTCTCGGCGGCATCTGCTATATCCTCGCCGGCGTGTCCGAGTGGAAGTTCGAAAACGGCGTGGCGGGCTTCGGCTTCCTGGCCCTGGCGGTCATGATCTTCGGCCAGTGGAAGCCCCAGCGCATCGCTCTGGCGGCGCTGCTGTTCGGCCTGTTCCGGGCTCTGTCCAACGTGTACTTCGGCTTCGGCTGGCTGGTGGCGCTGAACATCCCCGGCTCCGTGTACAACATGATGCCCTACATCATCTCCCTGCTGGTGCTGGCCTTCACCTCCAAAAACTCCCGCGCCCCCAAGGCCGAGGGCATCCCCTACGACAAGGGACAGCGGTAGCCTCCCTGAAAACCGCATACAAACCGCCCCGGAGCGTTTGCTCTGGGGCGGTCGTTTTTGTAGTACGAAAACCCCGCGCTAGGCGCGGGTGGTTCGGAAGCGCTTATAGCTATGAGACAGGACAAAAAAACTCCTTTTGATGTAAGATAGAGG
>CAJOIC010000017.1 GCA_905234625.1 uncultured Oscillospiraceae bacterium
CTCATGGTCTTCTCCTTTATTGAAGATGTCCTAATTATATACCCATATCGCCTCCTTGGGTGAACAAAATGTAAAAAAAGGCAGGAGGACCGAAAAAAATCTTTCTTTTAGCACGGTAATGTGGTACTATGCTGCTTGGATAAAACAAAAAAACGGAGGACATCTACCTTATGAAAAAGCTCCTTGCACTTCTTCTGGCCGCGCTGATGGTGCTGGCTCTGGCCGCCTGCGGCAGCAGCGCTTCCTCTTCCGCCGCCGAGGCTCCCGCGGAGGCTCCCGCCGACACCGCGGAGCGCACCAGCTTCATCATGGGCATCGACCCTGAATATCCCCCCTTCAGCTACATGGACAGCGACGGTGCGTACACCGGCTTCGACGTGGAGATCTGCCAGGCCGCCTGCGACTATCTGGGCTGGGATATGGAGATCTTCGGCGTGAACTGGGATCAGAAGCTCATCCAGCTCGACAACAACGAGTGCGACTGCGTCTGGTCCGGCATGACCATCCTGGACTCCATGACGGAGGCCGGTTACGTCATCTCCGCCCCCTACTATGACAACACCCAGGTCCTGGTCGTCAAGGCCGACAGCGGCATCGCCTCCTCCGCCGATCTGGAGGGCAAGTATGTGGCCGTGCAGCTGGGCACCTCCGGCGAGGCCCTGCTGGCCGAGGACGGCGACCTGGCCGATCTTGCCGCCACCTTCGGCGAGCTCGTCACCTGCGACAGCTTCCTCAAGTGCTTTACTGAGCTGGAGGGCAATTCCGTGGACGCGGTGTTCGTTGACCTGCCCGTGGCCGCAAGCTATGTGGCCGAGCACGAGGGTCTCGTCATCATCAACGAGGAGCTTGGCGCCGAGCAGTACGGCATCGCCTTCCGCTCCGGCGACGCTGACCTGTGCGCCGCCATCGAGGGCGCCGTGGCGGCTCTCGTGGAGAACGGCACCTACGCCGAGATCGCGGCCAAGTATCCCGACATCGTCAACAACCTGCTCTTCCTGAGCGAGTGATATCCCCATAGCTTCAGCAGCCGCCCGAAAGCGTGCTTCGGTACGCTTTCGGGACATTCTGTTTTATTGTAGATGAGGTCCATACCATGTCTCTTCTGACTATGATCGTAAAGATGAGCGAGGGTCTCGGCAAGACCTGCGCCATCTTTTTTCTGACGCTCCTCTTTTCCCTCCCCCTGGGCATGATCGTGGCGCTGCTGCGCATGAGCAAAAACAAGCTCGTCTCCGCCGTCACCCGGTTCATCATCACGGTGCTGCGGGGCACTCCCCTCATGCTCCAGCTGCTGGCCGTGACCTACGGTCCCTATTACCTCTTCGGGGCGAACGTGGCCCGGAACAAGCTGATTCCCGTGGTCATCGCGTTCTCGATCAACTACGCGGCGTATTTTGCGGAGATCTACCGGGGCGGCATCGAGTCCATCCCCGTTGGCCAGTACGAGGCGGCGGAGGTCCTGGGCTACTCCAGGCTCCAGACCTTCACGCGCATCATCCTGCCGCAGGTCATCAAGCGCATCATGCCCAGCGTGACCAACGAGGTGGTCACCCTGGTGAAGGACACCTCCATGGCCTTCACCGTCTCCTACCAGGAGATGTTCACCATCGGCAAGCAGATCGCAAACTCCCAGACGAGCTTTATGCCCTTTATCGTCGCCGGCGTGTTCTACTATGTGTTCAACTTCATTGTGGACCGCATCATGGGCAGGATCGAGAAGCGGCTGGACTACTACAAGTAAGGAGGACGATGGAACATGTCAGATATCACCGTGAACGGAGCGTCCTCCGCCCCCATCCTGGAGATCCGGAACCTGCAGAAGTCCTTCGGGTCCAATAACGTGCTGAAGGACATCTCCCTGTCCGTGGAGCCCGGCAACGTGGTCTCTATCATCGGGCCCTCCGGTTCCGGCAAGTCCACCCTGCTGCGGTGCGCCTCCTTCCTGGAGACCGCGGACGGGGGCGATATCCTCTACAACGGACAGTACGCCATGCACGGCGGCGTATACGCCTCCAAGGCCGAGCTGGGGGGCTTCCGCACCCGGTTCGGGATGGTGTTTCAGAACTTCAACCTCTTTCCCCACTACTCGGTCATGAAAAACATCACCGAGGCCCCCCTCCTCCACGGTCACGACAAGCAGGAGGTCAGGGAGCGCGCCGAGTCCCTTCTCGTAAAGATGGGCCTGGAGGGGAAGGAGGATTCCTACCCCTGCCAGCTCTCCGGCGGCCAGCAGCAGCGGGTGGCCATCGCCCGGGCCCTGGCCCTCAAGCCGGAGATCCTCTTCTTCGACGAGCCCACCTCCGCTCTGGACCCGGAGCTCACCGGAGAGGTCCTGAAGGTCATTCGTCAGTTGGCGGACGACCACATGACCATGGTGGTCGTCACCCACGAAATGCCTTTCGCCCGGGCGGTCTCCAACTATGTCATCTTCATGGACAAGGGCGTCATCGTGGAGCAGGGAGACCCCGAGGAGGTATTCGGCGCTCCCACCCAGGAGCGGACGAAGCAATTCCTGCGGAACTACCAGAAATGAGGGTACGCCTGCGCTACGTCCGGATGGACCCCACCGGGAACCGGACCCTGCTGGTAAAGACCTCCGTCCCTGCGGGGGACCGGCCCGCTCTTGCCGCCCGCCTCATGGCCCTGGAGCCCGACGCGGAGCAGGTGGGTTTTCTATCCCCGGGCCTCGACGGGAGCTACATCGCCCTGCGGATGGCGGGGGGAGAGTTCTGCGGCAACGCCGCCATGAGCGCCGCAGTCTTTTACGCCCTGGAGAACCACATCCCGGAGGGGAGCGTGGCCGTCTCCGTCTCCGGCGCGGAGAGACCCGTGGCCGTGGAGTTCGCCCGTCTGCCGGAGGGCTCCTATCGCGGGACCGTCACCATGCCCGGCCCCCTGTCGGTCCGTCGGGAGCGGCCCTCGCCGGGAGAGGCTCCCGTACCCCTGGTACGCTTTCCGGGCATCGCCCACGCCATCCTGCCGGGGACCCCGGACCGGGGGGAGGCGGAGAGGCTGGCTCCTCTGTGGTGCCGGAGCTTCGGGGTCGAGGCCCTGGGCCTCATGTTCCTGGATCAGGCCGCAGGCGCCATGACACCCCTCGTGTATGTGCCGGGAGCGGACACCCTATGCTGGGAGAACTCCTGCGCCAGCGGCACCACGGCCGTGGGCGCGTACCTCGCCGGGACGGAGGGGCGGCCCCTGCGCCTTGCCCTGCGCCAGCCGGGAGGCACCCTGGAGATATCCGCCGGGCCGGGCGGGGACCTGCGCCTTACGGGGACGGTGAGGCTCCTGGGAACCGCGGAAGCGGACATCGAAGTATGACGAAACGCCGGAGGGACAGCTCGTCCCTCCGGCGCTTGGTTTTTTCGATCATTTCATGTAGTACGCCGCCACAACGCTGGACACCAGGATCCCATCCACGTCCCCCTCCATGAGGGCGCGGAAGAGGCCGTCGGTGTTGGTCTGGTAGGTGATGCTCCCCACGCTCTGGACAAACTTTTCGTCCTGCATGAGGATCTCCAGATCCGTCACCGCCACCCCCAGGCGCTTCCCCTTCATGGCGGACCGGTCCCGGACCTTGCCGGAGACACGCGCCACCAGGACATAGCGGCTGGTGAGGTAGGCCGGGGAGTAGCTGAAAGCCTCGGTCTCGTCGCTCTCGGGGATGCCCATGGCCATGTCGATGTTCCCGCTTTGGAGCTCCACGTCCACATCCGCGGGGTCGATGGGGTATATCACCATCTGCCAGCCCAGAAAGCCGCAAATGTAGTTTGCCACGTCCACGTCGAAGCCCAGGTACCCGTCCGCCGTCTCATAGCTCATGGGCATGTTGGTCACGTCCACGCCGACAGTGATGACCCGCTCCGGTACCTGGTCCCAGAGGTCGTTCATCTCACCGCCCTCGCCCTTCACGCTGACCAGGTCCTCCCCGAACCAGCGGTAGGACGCGGAGCGCAGAGAGCCGTTGGCAGCCAGCTCCCGCATGGCGGCGCTGACCAGCTCGCAGATCCGGTCCCCCTGACGGAAGGCGATGACGTAGCTGCCCTCGGCGCTGAAGGTATCCACCACGCGGTAGCCGCTGCTTCCGCCGCAGGCGCTCAGGCTCAGTAGCAGGAGCGCGCACATGCATACTGCCAGGATGCGGATGCTCTTTCTCATGGGCGCCTCCCTTCGTCAGAAAAGATCCGTGCCATGACAGGCACGGACCTTATAGTACCTTATTCCGTCGGCAAAATCAAGTGTAGCTGTCCACCACGGCCTGAGCCGCCGCCGCGTCCGCAGGCACCACGAAGATAACGGTGCTGCCGCTGACGGCGATGATGGCGCTGTCCAGCTTCGTCACCTCGTCGGGGGCGTAGTTCTGGAAGGCCAGCTTCTGGTTGGACACGCGGGTCTCGCAGAGGGTCTTGACGGCATCGGCGCCGGCGGCGTCATGGGCCTTCAGGATGAGGATCTCCTCCGCGGTGGCGCCGGTGCCGGTATAGAGGATCGCCGAGGCGACATCCTCCTCGGCATAGCCGTAGAGCCGGGCGGCCACACCGTCCGCCGGACGGCTGAGAAGGTCCGTGAAGGCGCCGCTGTCCAGAAGCGCCTGGGCCAGGGCCTCGGGGTCGATATCCTTCCTGGAGCCGGAACCGCCGCAGGCGCACAGGCTCGCCGCCATGCACAGAGCCAGGATCAATGCCAGGATCTTTTTCATAGGTAAGTCTTCCTTTCTTTCATTCCCCGGGGGCTTCGTCCACGGGCACGTAATGGGTCATGAGATAGTCGAACCAATACTGATAGTGGTCCGAGGAGAAGTGGACGCCGTCCACCGTCACGTCCGAGGGGAGATACCCCTCCTCGTCGCACAGGACGGAGTGCTGGTCCAGATACCAGACCCCCTCCTCCGCCGCGATGTCCAGGAGCATCTCGTTGTAGGCGTCCACCAGCTCCCGGGTGAAGTGAGAGTCCGTCTCGGTCTTGTATCGGCTGACGGGGGTGACGCTCATGAGAACGATGATCCCGTCGGGGTAATAGCCCTTCAGGGTGTTGATGGCGCTGACATAGGCCTGCCGCAGGGCGTCCCGGTCATAGCTCATCTCGTTGGTGCCGAGGCCGATGTATACCTTGCCGTAGTCGTGTCCTGCCATCTGATCGAGATAGCCGGAGACCCCCAGGATGGTGACTGAATTTTCCGCGTAGAAATCCGCCTCCGTCAGAAGCCCGTCCAGATCGTAGAGGTACAGCCCCGTCACCACGGAGTTGCCGATGAACGCAGCGTCGGAGAAATACCCCTCCGGCGCAGGCACGGGCTGCTCCGGGATCTCAGGTCCCACGGGCCCGGGTGTGGGCTCGGGGGTGGGCTCCGGTGTTGGCTCGGGAGTAGGTTCCGGCGTGGGCTCCGGCGTTTGCTCCGGCGTGGGCTCGGGGGTGGGCGCTGTGAACTCCCGGGAGACCCGGACCTCGGCCGTCTGCCCGCCCATCTGGGCACAGGAGGTGAAAAGCGCCGCCATGAAAACCGCGCAAAGACCGGCGGTCAGCCGCCGCAAGGTATCCCGCATGGGTCATCCCTCCCCGGATCTATTCTACTGCTGACATAGTATTTTATACTGAAATCCCCCATCGCGCAAGGGCCTATCGTCAACTTTTGCCGAAAAATGCGGCAGCGATTGACCCGGGACCGTCTGCATGGTATAATATTATGTCATTTTATAGATGCGAGGGTTTTTATGTGGGTCAGTGATCGCTGGGAAGACTATGAGCTGCTGGACGCCTCCGGCGGCGAGAAGCTGGAGCGCTGGGGCAGCCGGATCCTGCTGCGGCCGGACCCCCAGGCCATATGGCAGACGCCTCGCACCGATCCCCGCTGGAACCGGCCCGACGCCGCCTATCGGCGCAGCTCCTCCGGGGGCGGCGCCTGGGAGAAGAGCCGCCTGCCCGCCAGTTGGACCATCCGCTACGGGGACCTGCGCTTCCAGGTCAAGCCCATGAGCTTCAAGCACACCGGCATTTTCCCCGAGCAGGCCGCCAACTGGGACTGGGCCGGGGACATGATCCGGAACGCCGGACGGCCCGTCAGGGTACTGAACCTCTTCGCCTACACCGGGGCAGCCACCGCGGCCTGTCTCGCGGCGGGGGCCGAGGTCTGCCATGTGGACGCCGCCAAGGGCATGGTAGCCTGGGCCAAGGAGAACGCCGTCTGCTCCGGGGTCTCGGACAGGCCCGTGCGCTGGATCGTGGACGACTGCGTGAAGTTCTGCCAGCGGGAGATCCGCCGGGGAAAGCGCTACGACGCGGTCATCATGGACCCCCCCTCCTACGGCCGGGGTCCCGGCGGGGAGGTCTGGCGGCTGGAGGACAACCTCTGGGATCTCGTCACCACCGTGGCGGAGCTTCTGTCCGATAAGCCTCTTTTCGTCCTCATCAACTCCTACACTACCGGGCTCTCCCCCTCCGTGCTCACCTACATCTCTGAGAGCATCTTCACGAAAAAATATCACGGCCGGGGCCGCAGCGATGCCCAGGAGCTGGGCCTGCGGGCCACGGATTCCGGTCTCATCCTTCCCTGCGGCGCTGCCTGCCGCTGGACCTATACAAGCTGAAAGGCATACCTGAATGGAACCTGTCATCGAGATCAAAAACCTGACCTTCTCCTACGCCGACGCTCCCGGAAACGCCCTGGAGAACATCACCCTGGACATCGAGCCGGGGACCTTCGTCGCCGTGCTGGGGGCCAACGGCAGCGGGAAGTCCACCCTGGCAAAGCACCTGAACGCCATCCTCCTGCCCAAGGAGGGAGACGTGCTGGTCCGGGGCATGAACACCCGGGAGCCGGAAAACCTCATCCCCATCCGACGGCGGGTGGGCATGGTCTTCCAGAACCCCGACAACCAGATCGTGGCGAACGTGGTGGAGGACGACGTTGCCTTCGCCCCGGAGAACCTCGGCGTGGACCCGGCGGAGATCCGCCGCCGGGTGGACGGCTCCCTGCGCCACGTGGGGATGTACGATTTTCGCCTCCATGCCCCCCATCTACTCTCCGGCGGACAGAAGCAGCGAGTGGCCATCGCCGGAGTCCTGGCCATGCAGCCGGAGGTGCTGGTGCTGGACGAACCCACCGCCATGCTGGACCCCCGGGGCCGCCGGGAGGTACTGGAGACGGTGGAGGCCCTCTGCCGCTCCGACGGCATCACCGTGGTCCTCATCACCCACCACATGGACGAGGCCGCCCACGCCGACCGCCTCGTGGTCATGGACAAGGGCCGCGTTGTCATGGACGGCGCCCCCCGGGATATCTTCCCCCGGGTGGAGGAGCTCAAAGCCCTGAGCCTCACGGTGCCCGAGTCCACAGAGCTTGCCCATGAGCTCATCGCCGCAGGGCTGCCCCTGCCGGCGGACGTTCTGACCAACACCGAATGCGCCGACGCGATCGGAGGTGTGCTATGCCGCTGATGGAGATCCGGGGCCTGACCCACACTTACAGCGCGGGCACCCCCTTTGAAAAAGTCGCCGTGGACCACCTGGACCTGGACATCGAAGCCGGGCAGGTCATCGGCCTCATCGGCCACACCGGCAGCGGGAAGTCCACCCTCATCCAGCACATGAACGCCCTTCTGAAGCCCGACGAGGGCACGGTGCGCTTCCACGGGGAGGACATCTTCGCCTCCAAGGAGAGCATGTACAAGACCCGCTTCAAGGTGGGTCTCGTGTTCCAGTACCCGGAATATCAGCTCTTCGAGGAGACGGTGTACGCCGACATCGCCTTCGGGCCCAAGAACCAAAAGCTCGGCAAGGACGAGGTGGACCGCCGCGTCCGGGACGCCGCCGCCTTCGTGGGTCTGACGGAGGAGCAGTTCCAGAAGTCCCCCCTGGACCTCTCCGGCGGACAGAAGCGCCGGGTGGCTATCGCGGGCGTTCTCGCCATGGAGCCGGAGCTCCTCATCCTGGACGAGCCCTCCGCGGGCCTGGACCCCGCGGGGCGGGAGGACCTCCTTCAAAAACTCTTCCGCTGGCGGGAGGCGAGGGACGCCACCGTCCTCCTCGTCACCCACGACATGGACACCGCCGCCCGATGCGACTCCCTCGTGGTGCTGGACCGGGGCCATATCTTCACCCAGGGCAGACCCGGAGAGGTCTTCTCCCGGGCGGAGGAGCTCTGGGAGCTGGGCCTGGGTCTGCCCGAGGCCACGCATATCGCCATGCTGCTTCGGGAGCGGGGCGTCTCACTGCCCGGGGATATCTACACCATACCCCAGCTGAAGGACGCGGTCCTCGCCCTGTACGGAAGGGGGGAGACCACATGCTGAAGGACATCACCCTCGGTCAGTACTTCCCCGGCGATACCGTGGTCCACCGCCTGGACCCCCGGACGAAGCTCATCCTGACCATCGTCTATATCATCGCCCTGTTCACCGCCAATACCGCCGCAGGCTATGTGCTGGTGCTGGCGGCCCTGGTGGCCTTCGCCGCCCTGGGACACATCCCCGCCAAGGCCCTCCTCAAGGGCCTCAAGCCCCTGGTGTTCATCATCGTATTCACCGCCATCCTGAACCTTTTCTTCACCACCGGCGATGACTATATCTTCCGCTGGCACTCCGTCAAGATGACCTGGACAGGCCTTCGGAACGCCGTAGCCATGGTGGTTCGGGTGATGCTCCTGGTCTCCGGGACCTTCCTGCTGACCTATACCACCTCCCCCCTGGCCATCACCGACGGGCTGGAGTCCCTCCTGTCCCCCCTCAAGAAGGTGAAGGTGCCGGTGTACGAGCTCAGCCTCATGATGTCCATCGCCCTGCGGTTCATCCCCACCCTCATCGAGGAGACGGACCGCATCATGTCCGCCCAGAAGGCCAGAGGCGCGGACCTGGAGACAGGCTCCCTCGTCCAGCGGGCCAAGGCCCTGCTGCCCCTGCTGATCCCCCTGTTCGTCTCCGCCTTCCGGCGGGCGGATGAACTGGCCACCGCCATGGAGTGCCGCTGCTACAACGGCGGCGAGGGGCGCACCCGCATGAAGGTGCTGAAAATGGCGGCCCGGGACCTGTGGACCCTGCTCATCGGGGCGCTGCTCCTGGCGGGGGTCATCGTCCTGCGGAGCCTGGGGATATGAGGAACATCGCTCTGCGCCTTTCCTACGACGGTACCAATTACCACGGCTGGCAAACCCAGAAGGACGACGTCACCGTCCAGGAGACGGTGGAGAAGGCCGTGGCGAAGATCGTGAAGCACCCCGTCCACGTCACCGGCTGCGGCCGCACCGATGCCGGGGTCCACGCCCTGCGGTACTGCGCGAATTTCCGCACGGAGGGCACCATCCCCATCGACCGGGTCCCCCTGGCCCTCAACAGCCGCCTGCCGGAGGATATCGCCGTTTGCGACGCCGTGGAGGTACCGGAGGACTTCAACGCCATCGGCTCCTGCATCCAGAAGGAATACGTCTACCGCATCCACAACAGCCGCCTCCGGGACCCCTTCCTGGACCGGGGCGCCTGCTTCTATCCTCAGGCCCTGGACATCGAGCGCATGGACGCCGCCGCGGCCGCCTTCGTGGGGACCCACGATTTCGCCGCCGTCCGGAGCCTGGGCACCGAGACGAGGACCACCGTCCGCACCGTCCACTGGTGCCGCGCTGAAAAAACCGGGGATATCATCGAGGTCTCCGTCTGCGCGGACGGCTTTCTCTATAATATGGTCCGGGCTATCGTGGGGACCCTGGTGTATGCCTCCTACGGGAAGCTGGAGCCGGAGGAGATCCCCAGCCTTCTGGCCAGGGGGGACCGGCGGCTCACCGGTCCCACCATGCCGCCCCAGGGCCTCTATATGAACCGGGTATGGTACGACGGTCCCGCCGGGGTCATGATGGCAAAGCCTTGACGGAAGTTGTTACAATATGTTACAATATGTAGTTAGCGACAGGTAGGGCATAGGAGTCCGCTATGGCGAAGAAAGACAGCGAAAAAACCAATACGGCTCCCCCGGAGGAGGAGACCCGGGTATTCCGCACCGTGGACGACGGTCCCATGGAGTTCGTGGAGGACATGCCGCAGGAGGAAAAGCTGCTGTCCCGGCAGGACTTCCGAAAGGCGGCCTTCTCCCTGTTCCTCGCCATCCTCCTCTTTGCGGCCTGCATCCTCCTGTGGATGTTCCGGGACCGCTTCGACACCGACAGTCTCGTCATCCTATCGGGTGAGAAGACCGCCGTTGCGAAGGAGGAATACATCTTCGACGCCGGCGCGGGGCAGGTATTCGCCACCGCCGGGAACGGCCTGGCCGCTGCGACCTCCTCGGGGCTCGTGCTCATGGACGCCACCGGCGACATCTCCGTCAGCTATCTCTTCAAGATGGACACCCCCGCCATCGCCGCAGGGACGGACTTTGCCGTATTCTACGATCTCGGCGGCACCTCGATGGCCGTGGCCTCCTTCTCAGGCTCCGTCCGGGAGCTGACCGCCCCCGGCAGCATCCTCTCCGTCACCGTGTCCGACGGAGGCTATCTAACCGTCACCACGGACTGCACAGGCTACCGGGGCCTCGTGACGGTGTACGACCCCCAGCTGGAACCGGTGTACGAATGGTACTCCTCCTCTGCCTGGGTCATCAGCGGAGAGGTCTCCCCGGACAACCGAGAGCTGGCCGTCCTGTCCTACACCGCCTCCGGCAGCGAGGTCCGTTTCTTCGCCCTCACCCGCACGGAGCAGCAGGCCTCCTTCTCCGTATCCGACACCGTCCTGCTGGACGTGCGCTGGATGAACACGAACCAGCTGTGCGCCTACTCCACGGAGCAGGCCATCTTCTTCAGCGACAAGGGCAGCTGGAGCGGCACCTACGACTTCGAAGGGCTCTACCTCACAGGGTGCACCTTCGACGGCGAGGGCTACGCCGCCTTTGCCCTGAGCCCCTATCGCGCGGGCTCCACCGCCCGGCTCGTATCCCTTGATACAGGCGGCCGGGTCCTTGGCACCGCAGACATCATGAGCGAGATCGTCTCCCTCACCGCCTACGGAACGGAGGTCCTCGTCCTCTGTCCCGACGGCGCCATCCTCCTGTCCAGCTCCCTGCAGGAAAAGGGCCAGCTGGCAGGCCTCACCGGCTTCAAGTACGCCCTGCTCCGCAGCCGCGGAGAGGCGCTTCTCGTCTCCGCGAACTTCGCGGAGGTCTATACCTTCGACTGATCCTTCATCCATCCCATCCAGGAGGCTGCTTTCCATGGCTGTCACAACTATCATCAACCTCGTCCTGCTCGGCATCATCGTCATCTGCGCCTGGCAGGGCTTCAAAAAGGGTATCATCATGGGAATTATCGAGGTGCTCGTGATAATACTATCTCTATATGGCGCCCAGCTTTTGAGCGACACCTTCTCCTATGAGGTCATCCCCGTCCTCAAGCCCTTCGTCAGCGGTGTCATGGACCCCCGGGTGGAGGACACCGCCTTCGACGTGCTGGGCTACGAGCCTGACGAGAACGGCGACTACCACGTCTCCGAGTCCCTGAGCGACATACTGGAGACCATGCCCGAGGCCAGCCGGGAGATCTGCCGCTGGTCCTACAAAAACCTGGGCCTCTATGATCCCATCGCCGACGAAATGGCCGACAAGGCCGTGGATTACATGGATCAGAACGACGCGAGCATCCTGGAAGCCGTCACCAACATCCTCTGCCAGGCCATCACCTGGTACGGGGGCTTCGTGCTGGCCTTCATCCTGCTGTTCACCGTTCTCATCGTCATCGTGAACATCCCGAATCTCAGCTTCAAGCTGCCCTACATCGGCATCGTGAACGACCTGGGCGGTCTGGCCATCGGTGTGTATACCGGACTGCTGTTCTGCTCGATCCTGGTTTGGCTCCTGCAGTTCACGGGCATCCTGCTCCCGGAGGACACCCTGAAGGAGGCAGGCGTGGCGGCCTGGATCCTCAACAGGGACCTTCTGTCCGGCTTCATCACCTTCTGAGCATCCCCAACGCATTTCAAGGAGGCGTATATGCAACCTACTCTCTGCGCGCGCTGCCATAAGAACATGGCGGTGATCTTCATCACAAAGATCGAAAACAACCAGTCCAAAAACGAGGGACTGTGCCTTTCCTGCGCCCGCGAGCTGCACATCAAGCCCGTGGACGATATCATCTCCAAAATGGGTCTTTCCGACGAGGATCTGGACAATCTCGCCGGGGAGATGACCAACGCCCTGGGCGACGGTCTCGAGGGCCTCATGAACATCGAGCCCGAGGACAGCGACGACGACGATCAGGGCAAGACCGCCACCTTTCCCTTCCTGAACCGGCTCTTCGGCGGCCCCCAGGGCCAGAACGGCGACGGGAACAACGGCGCGCCGCCCTCCTCCCCCGGACCCGGTCCGAATCAGGAGCGATCCAACACCGGACGGGGCGGAAAGAAGAAGTTCCTGGAGAACTACTGCATCTCCCTGACCCAGCGGGCCCGGGAGGGCAAGCTGGACCGGATGATCGGCCGGGACGAGGAGCTTGAGCGGGTCATCCAGATCCTGAACCGCCGCCAGAAGAACAATCCCTGCCTCATCGGCGAGCCCGGCGTCGGCAAGACCGCCATCGCGGAGGGTCTGGCCCAGCGCATCGCCGCCGATCAGGTCCCCTATAAGCTGCGGGACAAGGAGGTCTACCTGCTGGACCTCACCGCCCTGGTGGCCGGGACCCAGTTCCGCGGCCAGTTCGAGAGCCGCATGAAGGGCCTCATCGAAGAGGTCAAGCGCCAGGGGAACATCATCCTGGTCATCGACGAGGTCCACTCCATCGTAGGCGCCGGCGACGCCGAGGGCAGCATGAACGCCGCCAATATCCTCAAGCCCGCCCTCTCCCGGGGGGAGATCCAGGTCATCGGCGCCACCACCTTCAACGAATACCGCAAGCACATCGAAAAGGACGCCGCCCTGGAGCGCCGCTTCCAGCCCGTCACCGTGGCGGAGCCCTCCCTGGCGGACAGCGTGGAGATCCTCAAGGGCATCCGCCGGTATTACGAGGACTTCCACGGCGTGGACATCTCAGACGAGATGTGCCGCATGGCGGTAACGCTCTCGGAGCGGTACATCACCGACCGCTACCTGCCCGACAAGGCCATCGACCTGCTGGACGAGGCCTGCTCCGACGTGGACCTGAAAAACGCCGACACCGCTCGGCGGCTCCAGCTGGAGAAGGAGACCTCCGATCTCGATAAGGAGCGGGAGTTCCTCCTGTCCTCCGAGTCCGACAATTTCGAACGCCTGGCCTCCATCCGCAGCCGCCAGATGCAGATATCCGACGAGCTGGCCGTGCTGAAGGCCAAGGGCCGCCCCGCCCTCACCGCCCAGAACCTGGCTCGTATCATCGAGCTCTGGACCAAGATCCCTGCCTCCAACATCACGGAGGACGAGTTCGCCCGGCTGGGGGAGCTGAACCGCCGCCTCAAGGAGCACATCATCGGTCAGGACGAGGCCGTGGACGCCGTTTGCGCCGCCATCAAGCGCAGCCGCGTGGGGCTCCAGGCCAAGCGCAAGCCCTGCTCCTTCATCTTCGTGGGCAGCACCGGCGTGGGCAAGACGGAGCTGGTAAAGCAGCTGGCCATGGACCTGTTCGCCGCGCCTGAGAGCCTCATCCGGCTCGACATGTCGGAGTTCATGGAGAAGTTCTCCGTCTCCCGCATCATCGGCTCGCCCCCGGGATATGTGGGCTATGACGAGGCGGGACAGCTGACGGAGAAGATCCGCCGCCGCCCCTATTCCGTGGTGCTCTTCGACGAGATCGAAAAGGCCCACCCCGACGTCATGAACATCCTGCTCCAGATCCTGGACGACGGACGCATCACCGACGCTCAGGGCCGGACAGTGAACTTCGAGAACACCGTCATCATCATGACCACCAACGCCGGGTCCGACAAGCGGGTGGGAAGCCTGGGCTTTGCCAAGTCCGCCGCCGACATGGGCAGGGACAAGGCCATGAAGGCCCTCCAGGAGTTCCTGCGGCCGGAGTTCATCAACCGCGTGGACGAGATCGTGTACTTCCAGCCCCTGTCCGAGGAGGTCTTCCGGGGCATCGCGGACCTGATGCTGCGGGAGCTGCGGACCGTCATGGAGGAGCGGAAGATCGCCTTCACCTGGGACGAATCCGTGGTGGACTATCTCGTGGAGAAGAGCTACTCCCTGGCCTACGGCGCCCGGAACCTGCGCCGCCAGATCCAGAAGGACATCGAGGACGCCATCGCCGCCGAGATCATTGACAAGCACAAGGGCAAGGTCACCAGCATCTCCGTGGCCGCCGCGGATGGCGCCGTGGTCATCGCCGCCGTCTGATACCGATCCCGAACGCTGCGCAAAGCGAGTGAAAGCCTCACCGTTTCCGGTGAGGCTTTTTTCATATCGTTTTGCGTCAGGTCAGGATGCCCTTGAGGAAGATCTCAAGTCCTATGGCGATGAGGATGAGCCCTCCCAGGATGGAGGCCTTTCCCGCCAGGCGGGTGCCGAAGCGCTTGCCCAGGCTCAGGCCCCCAAGGCAGATGCCGAAGGTCACCGTCGCGATGATGAGAGCGCAGGTGAAAGCCATGGAGCCGGGGTACTCCGCGATGGTGAAGCCCACGGACAGGGCGTCGATGCTGGTGGCGACCCCCTGCATGAGCAGAGTGCCCTTTCCAAGGACGGGAGGCTCCGCGTCATCCTCTTCGCCGCCCGGTCGTAAGCCCTCCAGGAGCATCTTCCCTCCTATGTACACGAGAAGGCCCAGGGCGATCCAGGGGATGAACCGCTGGAAGGCGGAGAAGGCCTCCGCGATGGCGTGGACACAGATCCAGCCGACCATGGGCATAAGGAACTGGAACCCGGCGTACACCCCCGCCACGGCACACATGCGCCCGGGAGCCATACGAGGCTCATTCAGGCCGTTTGCCAGGGACACGGAGAAGGCGTCCATCGCAAGCCCCACGCCCAAAAGAGCGCTGTTGAAAAAGAACAGAAAGCTCCACGCCATTAGAAACACCCCCAGAAAGGCGCCGTGACCGCCGGCAGGGAGACCGGCGGTCATGGCGTTGTCAGCGGTTAAAACTCAGCGTTGCCCACAGTACGCGGATGCAGCTCCACATCCCGGATGTTGGAGACGCCGGTGAGATACATGACCATGCGCTCGAAGCCCAGGCCGAAGCCCGCGTGGCGGCAGCTGCCGTAGCGGCGCAGATCCAGGTACCACCAATAATCGCTCTCCTTGAGGCCCAGCTCCGCCATGCGGGCGGTGAGGACCTCCAGGCGCTCCTCGCGCTGGCTGCCGCCGATGATCTCCCCGATGCCGGGGACAAGGCAGTCCGCCGCGGCGACGGTCTTCCCATCGTCGTTCAGGCGCATGTAGAAAGCCTTGATGTCCTTGGGGTAGTCTGTGACGAACACCGGGCGCTTGTAGATCTGCTCGGTGAGATAGCGCTCGTGCTCCGTCTGCAGGTCGATGCCCCATTCCACAGGGAATTTGAAGTCCGCGCCGGACTTCTGCAGCAGGTCCACGGCCTCGGTGTAGGTCACCCGGGCAAAGTCGCTGGTAGCCACGTGGGTCAGGCGCTCCTTGAGGCCCTTGTCCACGAAGCTGTTGAAGAACTCGATCTCCTGGGGGCACTTCTCCAGGACGGTGGTAATGATGTACTTCACCATGGCCTCCATCACCTCGAGGTCCCCCTCCAGGTCGCAGAACGCCATCTCCGGCTCGATCATCCAGAACTCCGCGGCGTGGCGCTGGGTGTTGGAGTTCTCGGCGCGGAAGGTGGGACCGAAGGTGTACACATCGCCGAAGGCCATGGCGAAGTTCTCGGCGTTCAGCTGGCCGGAGACGGTGAGGTTCGTGGCCTTGCCGAAGAAGTCCTGAGAATCGTCCACGGTGCCGTCCTCCCGGAGCGGAAGGTTATTCAGATCCAGCGTCGTCACCCGGAACATCTCCCCGGCGCCCTCGGCGTCGGAGCCGGTGATGATGGGGGTATGGACATACACGAAGCCACGGCTCTGGAAGAACTCATGGATGGCCTGGGCCGCCACGGACCGGACCCGGAAGGTGGCGGAGAAGAGGTTCGTGCGGGGACGCAGATGCTGAATCGTCCGCAGATACTCCACGGTGTGCCGCTTCTTCTGCAGGGGATAGTCCGGCGCGGAGACGCCCTCCACCTGAATGGACTTGGCCTTGATCTCAAAAGGCTGCTTCGCCTCCGGGGTAAGGACCAGATCCCCCTCCACGATCAGAGCCGCGCCCACATTGAGCTTCGCGATCTCATCGTAATTATCGAGAAAGGCCCGCTCGAACACAACCTGTACGCCCTTGAATGCGCTGCCGTCGTTGAGCTCGATGAAGCCGAAATTTTTCTGGTCGCGCACGGTGCGGGCCCAGCCGCAGACCGTAACGGGCTCCTGTGTGAATGCCTCCGGGGTCTTCCAAATCGCGGAAATGCGCGTTCTGGTCATGGATACCCCCTCCTTTTCCTATGCAAAATTACAAATATATATTATATACAGATTGCGCCAAAAATGCAACCGAAAGAAACGGCGGAGCACAGTTTGGCACAGGGGGCGGTTCTGTGTGCCATTTTAGCACCCAGAACCGCCCCCTGTGCTGCGGCCGCCTGCGCCAAACCTCCCGGTCAGGTCGCGCGGATGGCGGCGGCCTTTTCCTTCAGCTCACGCTTGCGGCGGTACATATTCTGGTCCGCCCGCTGGAAGACCTGGTCGAAGGTACTGTCCCGGTCGGCGATATAGTCCGTCATACCCATAGAGATCACCACCTGGTCGATCTCCTGGTGATCCTCCATCTGGCTGTCAAAGCTGCGCTTCAGCTCCACCCGGTCGCGATAATCGCTGCCCTCCAGGATGGCGGCGAATTCGTCGCCGCCGATGCGAAAGACAGGGCTGTGCTTGAAATGGCGGCAGATGATGCCGCAGGCAGTCTGGATATACCGGTCTCCCATCTCATGACCCAGGGTGTCGTTCACCAGCTTCAGGTCGTTCAGGTCGAACACCGCCACGGCGAATTCCTTCACCGTTCCGGCCAGCATTCGCTCCTCCATCTCGCTCTCCGCCTCCACATAGGCCAGCTTGCTCTTGACCCCGGTGAGGGGGTCCCGGTAAGCCAGCTTCCTGGCGGAGCTTAGCTCCCGGCGATGCTCCTGCTCCCGCTGGAGGGATTCCTCCAGCTTCCGCCGGTACTCCTCCTTCTCGTCCTCGATGACGAAGGCGTGGAGAAGGCAGGTGCCCAGCATGAATCCTACGGAGTACAGGGGCAGGAGAGGATAGAAGAACTGGAACATCAGCATGGCCGCCATGGCGAGGCCGAAGGCGCCGATGGCCGTGTACCGGTCCCGGGCGGCATCGCCGCTGCGCATGGCGAAGTAGAGTGTATACATCGACGTCAGCACGAACATGACGATCTGGACGATGAGCATCACATCTCTGGCAAGGGCAGTATGATAGGTCCCGCCCCCGTCGAACCAGAACAGGACGGGCCGGAAGATATTGATCACCAGGAGCACCGCCTCCGCCGCCACGAAGACCTGCACTCCCCGGATCAGGATGGTGCCGTAGATGCTCTTTTTCTTCAGATAGCTCAGCACATACTGGGTCCAGAACAGCACCGCCAGCGCCATAGCCGCGAAATAGATCTCCGTATCCGCGAAGACCCAGGCCGTCAGGCCCAGGGCGCTCAGGACGCCCCAGAGCATGTCCGTGATATAGTAGACGAGGACACCGACGAGGAACCGGCGACAGAAGCGCCGATCCTCAGTCTCCTCCACACCCTTCCTGCGCAGGAGCACGTCCCGGTTTATGATCAGAAGCACGATAGCCGCCAAAAGGCCGATGGAGGAATAATACATCTATGATACTTCCTTACGACTGTTTTCCTTACTCAGCCGCACAGCGCCTCAACGGTGAGCGGATGCTTCCTCTCCGCCGCCGCGGAACAGGCGTAGCGCGACTGCCGATCACTTCCCAATTATATAATATAGCACAGAGCCACACGATGCACAAGACCAAGATAAAGCCCGCCCCTGCGGGACACGCGCTTGACAAGGACCTTACATCCGTTTTACAATATATTTATAAAATGAAATGGACGCAGGCACGTTGCGGACCGAAGCGCAGGAGGCCGCCCATAACGGAAGGAGACCGCCATGAAGCTCATCGCCGAGATCATCGCCTGCATCATCATCGGGTACGCCCTGGGAAGCCTCAGCCCATCCTATCTGCTGGGAAAGCGGAAGGGCTACGACGTGCGCCGGGACGGCTCGGGAAATGCCGGAGCCTCCAACACCTTCATCCTCCTGGGCGCGAAGGCGTTTTTCCTCACCACCATCCTGGATATCCTGAAGGCATACGCCGCCTTCACCATATGCCGGGTCGCCTTCCCGCAGCTCACCGCGGCGGGGGCCTTGGGTGGCACGGCCTGCGTCATCGGCCACATCTACCCCGTCCTGCTGGGCTTTCACGGCGGCAAGGGGCTGGCGAGCCTGGGCGGCGTCATCCTGGGCTGGAGCTGGAAGTGGTTCCTCCTGCTGCTGGCAGCGGCCTTCGTCATCGCCTTCGCCGCAAGATATGTGTGCCTGGTGGCCCCCACCATGTCCGTCGTCTTTCCCGCCTGCTTCTACTGGCAGACAGGCGATCTCGCATCGGCGGCGATCCTACTGATCTGCGCTGCGCCCATCTTCCTGAAGCACAGGGAGAATTTCGTGCGCATCCGGGAGGGCACCGAAATGCGGACCAGCTTCATCTGGAACAAGGAAGGTGAGCTCAAGCGCACGGGTCATTGGAACGACACCACGGAGGACCAGCTGGAGAGACGGGGAAGGTGACCTCCGACAGAATCATACGAAGGGGACGGCTCGGAGCCGTCCCTTCTTTTGTGCCGGGCCCGCAGCAGGGCCACCGGACGGGATATCCCGGGGTCAGCGCTCCGGGAGCCGGACGGCATACTGCTGGGCGATCTTCTTCTCATTCTGGAAAAACTCGTGGACGAGCTCATAGAACTGCAGCGCCGCCTGGGACAGATGGACGCCGGACTTGCGGATCATCCCCAGCCTGGCGGGAGGCAGCTCCTCCCGGATGCGCAGGCAGGTCATGTTGATATCCGGATCCTCGTTCTTGAGCTTGAGGAAGTTCGACAGGGGCGCGATGGAAAGTCCCCTCCCCCGGGTGATCATGCTGATCTCCACCCGCTTATCGTCGCACTCGTAAAACAGCTCCGGACGGAACCGGCGGCTGCGGGACAGCTCCTCCAGAAGCTCCCCGTCGTCCCGGGAGAGATTGCACACCAGGCGCTGGCCCGCGATATCCTTCAGGGAGATGATCCTCCGGTCCGCCAGCGGGTGGTCCTTCGCCAGCTGGACGATCCGCTCGCAGCGGTCCATCTCGATATATTCCAGGCCCGCCTGGCCCGGCGGCCCGAAGATGAAGCCGAAATCCGCGTCGGAATTCATGATCTTCTCCACCACCTCGCCGTTGCGGCAGTTGAACTGGCGGAAGGAGATGTCCGGGTGCTCCGTTAAAAAATCCTGCAGCAGATCCCCGATGAGGTCCACGATCACGCTGGCCACCCTTACCTTCTCCCGGGCGTGCTGATCCGACAGGCGCACCTGGGCCACGGCGTCGTCCAGCTGGCCCAGCACATCGTCCACATAGGCCAGGAACACCCTCCCCGTGTCGGTGAGCCTGATCTTGCCCCGGCGCCGCTCGAACAGGGCAACTCCCAGGTCCTTCTCCAGGCGCTTGATGCTGACGGAGAGATTCGGCTGGGCCACATACAGCAGCTCTGAGGCCTTGGTGATGTTCTCGAGCCGCGCGATCGTCTGAAAATACTGAAGCTGTAAAATATCCATTGGCTTTCCTCCCGGCTGCGTTATATGTAAATCCATATACAGAATACCACCGATAGCACCGGTTGAAAAGGACCGATCGCCGGTTTTTCGGTATATAATAAAATATATAATGGTTTTTCAGACTGCGTATTTCCCTTCCGGCGGTTTGTGTGCTATCCTAAAGGCAACAAAACAACCGGAAGGACGATGCTGACATGATAAAAAACGACCTCTATCCCCACGTGTTCCAGCCCCTGAAGATCCGGGGCCTGACCCTGAAGAACCGCCTGGAGTACTCCCCCACCGTGGTGCTGAAATGCTCTCCCGAGGGGGACGTGACACAGGAGATGATCGACTATGTGGCCTGGCAGGCGGACATCGGCGTTGGCTACCTTACCATCGGCAACACTCCGGTGGTCCACAGCGATTCCAGCGCCTGGACCTGTGAGCTGAACGTGACTTCCGACCGCTGCATCCACGGCATCGAGATGATGGTCCGCACGGCACGGGAGCACGGCGCGGAGATGAGCATCGAGCTTGCCCATGCCGGGCGCGGCTCCAGCCATGACCCGAAGGTCCCCGCCCTGGCTCCCTCGGACGTGCCCCTGAACGGGGGCCCCCTGGGCTACATCAAGCCCATGAACCGGGAGGATATGGACTTCATCAAAAACCAGTTCGTGGACTGCGCCATCCGCTGCCAGAAGGCGGGACTGCGTATCCTCATGATCCACTGCGCGCACAATAACCTGCTGGCCCAGTTCATTTCCCCCGCCTCCAACCATCGGACAGACGAGTACGGCGGCTCCCTGGAGAACCGCATGCGCTATCCGCTGGAGGTCCTGAAGGCGGTCCGTGAGGCCGTGCCGAACATGGTCATCGAGTGCCGGGTCTCCGCCCAGGAGGATACGCCCGACGGCCTGCAGCTGGAGGAGTCCCTGCAGTTCATGGAGAAGGCCCAGGAGTTCGTGGACATCATCCACGTATCACGGGGCAACATTTTCTTCAACTACGGTTCCACCTACACCATCCCCACCTACTTCAAGGGCCGCCGGCTGAACGTGGCCTTTGCCGCGGAGGCGAAAAAGCGCCTGCATATCCCCGTAGCCGTGGTAGGAAACATTACCTCCCTCGCGGAAGCCGAGGAGATCATCGCCACCGGCAAGGCAGACATCGTCGTCATGGCCAAGGCCTACATGGCGGACAACGAGCTCATCCACAAATCCGTTCGGGGCCACGCCGACGAGGTGCGTCCCTGCACCCGCTGTGACTGGTGCGGCAACGCCAACAACTACGGTACCTCCATGCGCTGTGCCATCAACCCCATGCTGGGAAAAAACATCGACCTCTCCACCCTGGCCAAGTCCAAAAAGAAGGTCATGGTCATCGGCGGCGGCGCCGCAGGCATGACGGCGGCGCAGACCTGCGCGAAGATGGGGCATGACGTTACGCTCTACGAGAAGTCCGACAAGCTGGGAGGCCTTCTGAACATCGCCACCGCCGCAGATTTCAAGGAGTACATGCGTCTGTACCTGCAATGGACCGTCCGGGAGACGGAGAAATGCGGCGCGAAAATCGTCTATAACACCGAGGTCACCCTGGACATGATCGAGAAGGAGGACCCGGACGCCATCATCGTGTCCACCGGCTCCAACTTCGCACACCCCCCCATCCCCGGCATCGACGGACCCAAGGTGGTGCCTGTGCGGGACTGCGAGCTGCACACGAAGCCTGTGGGCCAGAAGGTCGTCGTATGCGGCGGCGGCGTAGTGGGCCTGGAGGCCGCGGTCATGCTGGGCATGGAGGGCAAGGACGTCACCGTCATCGACATGATCCCCTTGGAGAACTGGGCCGCCGAGATGCCCGTCTTCAACCATATCGAGCTCAATTACCAGCTGGATAAGTACAACGTCAAGCGCTTCGGCGGCGAGGCCATCACGGAATTCGCCGAGGACGGCGTGCATACCGCTTCCGGCAAGGTCTACGAGGGCGACACCTATGTCCTGGCCCTGGGCGTGGTGGCGAACCGCAAGCTGGCGGACGAGCTGCTGGCCAGGTACCCCGAGGGGGTCTACGTCGTGGGCGACTGCGTGAAGAGCGCCCGTATGCTGGGAGACGCCAACAACGAAGCCTTCCATGCCGCCATTTCCATCCGATAACAAGGAGGTAAGATCATGTACCGTCACATCTCTGTATTCGCTTTTTCCGACACGCCCAAAAACGGCAGATCCAAAGCCGAGAACATTGAGACCGTCCGCGCCTATCTCGAGAATGTCCCGTCCCTGTATCCCGCCATGAAGGCCCAGCAGATCGGCGTCGCCATCCCCGGCGACCCGCCCGAGCTGCCCCCCGACGCCTGCCCCATCTTCGGGGACCTCGTCCAGATCGCGGACTATGACACCCTGGACGATCTGAACGGCTATCCCCCCTCCAAAGCCCACATGGACCTGGTGGCTCTGTCCGATCCGATGCTGGACAAGGTCACCGCCATCGATTTCGTGTTCTGAGGCGTTTCCATGGAGTTCACCTTTGCCCACAACTGCCTGAAGGTCCTGGACCTGGACCGCTCTCTGAGGTTCTACAAAGAGGCTCTGGGTCTAGAGCCCGTCCGGTGGATGCGTCCCAGCGACGCGGATATCCAGCTGGTGTTCCTCTCCGACGGGCGCTCTGCCCACGAGCTCGAGTTGGGCTGCCCCGGGGACCGGGACCGGCCCTTCGACCTGGGGGACAACGAGTTCCATATCGCCTTCCGTGTAGCGGACATGGAGGGCGCCCACGCTCTCCACGAGAGCATGGGGATCATCTGCTACGACCCCGCCACGGAGCCCGTCTACTTCATCCAGGACCCGGACGGCTACCAGATCGAGATCATCCCCGCAGACTGATACTGATTCCGAATTAAAGATTTAATTCGTGATGCAAATGCTGCGCATTCTGTCTTTGTGCTAATGCACAAAGATCCGTCTCATACACTCCCCAATGCGCACGAAGGCCCCGGTGTGCAGAAGCACACCGGGGCCTATCCATTTTTACGCGTTTTTTACTCGCCCTCCGCCTCCCGCCGGGCGATGAGCCGGCCCACAGTCTCATATAGGATCTCCGGCTCGACAGGCTTGGCAAGATGGGCGTTCATCCCCGCCTCCAGGGTCTTACGCACATCGCTCTCGAAGGCATTGGCCGTCACGGTGATGATGGGGATGGTCCGGGCGTCCGGACGCTCCAGTTCCCGGATGCGCCGGGCGGACTCCAGTCCGTCCATGACGGGCATCCTGAGATCCATCAGGATGGCGTCGTAGGTATCCGGCTCGGACCCGGTGAACATGTCCAGCGCCTCCTGTCCGTTCTCCGCAAAATCGGGCAGCGCCCCCTCCAGCTCCAGCAGGTCGCCAACGATCTCCGCGTTCACCGCGACATCGTCCACCACAAGGATGCGCCTGCCCTCCAGGGGGCTCAGCTCCTCCCGCTCCCTCTCCGGGCACAGCTCCAGAGAAAGTGTGACGGTGAAGCTGGTGCCCGCCTGCTTCCGACTGCTCACGTCGATGGCGCCGCCCATGAGCTCCACCTTTTGCTTCGCCGCCGCAAGACTCAGTCCCGCGCCGCCGAAGCGGTTCGTGGACGTGGCATCCTCCTGGGCAAAGGGCTCAAAGAGCCTCTGCATGAATTCCGGGCTCATGCCCACGCCCGTGTCTGTCACCGTGAAGGTGAGCTCGCGCCGGTCCCCCTCCGAGGCGGCGCAGGCTACGTCGAAGGTCACGCGGCCCGGGGCGTCGGTGAATTTCACCGCGTTATCCAGGATACCGGAGAGTACCTGCCCGAGAAGCGAATCGTCGCCCATATACCGCCCCTCGGCCTCCGGCTGCTGGGTGAAGCGGTATTCCAAGCCCTTCTCATAGCAGAGGCTCTGGGTCTCGTCGTTGATATCCATCAGGACATCCTCCAGAGAGAATTCCCGGCGGACCACGGTAAGCTGCCCGGTCTCGATCTGGTTCATGTCCAGGATGTTGTTGATGAGCCTCAGCAGCGCCATGCCGCTCTTCTCGATCTTCTCCATCTGCTCCCGGCTCTCCGCCGGCATGCAGCGATCCTCCTTGCTGAGTCTGCTCAGCCCCAGGATCGCGTTGAGGGGCGTGCGCATCTCATGGCTGATGCTGGAGAGGAAGCTGTTCTTGACGCGGGCGCTCTCCTCCGCCGCCAGGAGCTGCGCCTCCAGATGCTCGTTTTCGAGTATCCGCTTGACGATCCTATCCAGCATCAGATACATGACGAGCACGAAGACGCTGCCTCCCAGCAGCACCATGCCCATGACCCA